>NZ_CAKKLI010000042.1:0-47682 GCF_918697855.1 Paenibacillus sp. CECT 9249
CATGCCGGAAAGTCCAGTCCCAGATGAAATTTTCAAAGAACGAGCCTGGAAATTTCGAGGCCGTTTTCCATCCCCCTCAGGGGATGGAAACTAACCTATAAGAGCTTTCAAAAGATACTATACGAGGTAGCCGTATAAATGATGGCGTTCCATCCCATAAATTGCCACACGTCCGAACCGATATAGATCGCCCGGAACCATTCGGGCTCGTTGACGAAGTAGATCGGTTCAAAGCCGAAATGGCCCAATATCGCATTGACGATTCCATTGGAAGGGGAGAGCAGTTCTTTTAACATCCCTACGATCACGACCACGGAAAGAAAATTCGGGAAATAAGAAATCGTCTGGATAACCCGCCTTACTTTGCCGTTTATCATTTCATTCGTCAACAAGGCAAACAAAATCGGAAGCGGGAAAATGAAAAGCAAGTTTAACGTACTAAGAATGAACGTATTTTTGAATGCGACCCAGAAGCTCGGATCGTTCAGAAACATGCGAAAGTATTTCAGCCCCACCCACTCGGCGCCGAACATCGACCCGCCCGGCACATATTTGCGGAAAGCCAGAATGTTTCCCAAGATCGGCCCGTACCGGAACACGACAAAGTATGCGGCCGGAAGCAGCAGCAAAATATAATAGTGATAGTTTCGTTTCAAATATGCTTTCATGCTGGCGCTGTTCACTTTCAAATCCTCCTTCGTGTAATGTGACTCTATAATAAACGCGCTTTGCCGCGTTTCACCACGTGCAATTCCGGTTCCGTGTCACGTTTTTCTACTTATCTGAGTTTCCGCGGATTTGCCGGTCATGTCATGAAATTCTATCAAGTCACATCTTTCCACATAAGTACGGATGGAATAATGTAACACCTTGACTAGACAGGGCGCTTTGCTTACTCTGACTTTACAAGTAACGGTCGGCCGCTTTCCGGTGGGAGGCCGAAGGCATGGAGTGAGAAACCAGCGGTGAAGACATTCATTTCCAACCTCATAAGAGTCGGGTTTCGCAGCATTTTAGCGCGATTTATCATATTGTTCGTATCGATTTCCTTACTGATACAAACGATCAATTTTTTAACCTATAACGTCTATTTGCATTATGTAGAATCCGAACTCGAACGCAACTATGACCGCTCTTTGTCCAATGTGGCCGTTTCGTTGAACAAATTGTTCGAGGGCATTTACCAGTCCAATTTTTTGCTGTCCCTCGATTCCAGCGTAATGAAGGTATTCTCGGCCGATTTCAGCATCGACGAATTGCCCAAATATGCCGACATCAGTCAGAGCGTTCGGTCGCTTGCCCGCGTCAAGTATGGAAACGCCTCCATAGACAGCGCCTATATTTTGAAACGGGACAATCAATTGATCATCAGCAACGAAGGGACCTATGAGGAATCTTACTTTTACGGGAATGTATATCCGATGGAGAAATATCCGATCGAATATTGGCAGCAATACAGCGCGAATCACGATTTATTTCAAATTTTGCCGCCTTCGCGAATTACCGGATCCAATCGCAATCAGAACAAGACGATTCTTCCCGTCGTGCAGTCGAAAATTGCCGAATACGCTTCCGATAACCTGTATGTTATCCACTTAAATGCCCAATATATGACCGATCTGCTGCGCGATTACCGGCTGACGCCCGGCAGCATGATTTTCATTGCCGACCGCAATCGGAATATGCTGGCATCAACGGAAGCCAATTTTACAAACGACGGCGAACTGCAGCAATTTTTGCAGGCTGCGTTGAGCGAACCTGCCGATAAGTTCAAAGGAACTTATAAAGGGAAAAAAATGAGAGTGATTAAATATACGGCCGATTTTTTCTATAACAAAGTGGATATGATCGCGAGCATTCCGGAGGAAGATATTCTCGACAGTCTCAAAAACATCGAAAATTTGCGGTATACGGTGGAAGGATTGACGTTTTTGCTGTCGCTCATCCTGTCCATACTGTTCAGCATCAATTTGTATTCGCCGATTCAGAAGCTTGTCCGTACGTTAAGGGGATCGCAAACGCAGGAAGCCGCTTCGCACGACGGCAATGAGTTTCATTATTTGGACCGCGAAATCAACCGCATGATGAGCAATGTCCATTCGTTGAACGAGGCGCTGTCGTATACGCTTCCGCTGGCGAACGAACGCTTTTTCGTGAAAATGCTGAAAAATAATTATCCGTACGACGACGAGAGCATCGGGGCTTTTTTGAAAAACAGCAATTTTACGTTTGAGAACGATCATTTTATGATTGCCCTGATTCAAATTCATTTCCGCAAGCCGTTTTACGATACGTTTACGGAGCGTTTCCAGAACGAAGCGTCGCAAAAAATAGTAACAGTGATGAAAACGTTCATGCCGCCGCAGTGTCCCGGCTATTTCCTGGAGATTGATTCGCATTTGTTCTGCCTGCTGATTAATTTGCCCGCCCAATCGGACCGAACGGCGTATGAGGAGTATTGCGAAGAAATGGTGGGACTGTTCAAAAACGACGAGCACCTCTTGCGCATCTGTGCCGGCATTGGGGGGATTCGCCAAGGGTATAAGGGGATGCAGGAGTCTTACATCGAAGCGATGAAAGCGTTATGGCGCGTATCGCCGTTCGACGGCAAGCGGGTGTACGCGTATACGGGGAGCGATCAAGTACCCGCTCGCTATTTGCTGAGCAAGCATGACGAGAATAAACTGTTTAATTTGCTCATGTCGGGGAAACAAGAGGATGTATACGAGCTGTTGAAGCGGGTGATCGATGCGAATATCGGGCAAGGCATCCCCGATTCGATGATTAGGGAATTGTATATGCATTTCTATATTGTCGGGCTGCAGGTGCTGAAGCAGAAAGACCGGTCGCTGGACGATTCCGTCAGCAAGGAATATGTAAGCTTCATTATGTCGGGAGAATCGTTATCGGTAGACGAAATTACGCAATATATCTTTTCTTTCTTTGAAAATATTATGTTCGTATGCAGCAACGCGCAGCAGAAATTCGATGTTACCGCGTTTAAAAAATTTATAGACGAGCATTATAGCGAGGATATTCATCTGGAATATTTGGCGCAAAAGTACAACACTTCCGCCAAATATATGTCGCGCCTGTTGAAGAACGAGCTTGGCATCGGATTCCAGGAATATCTTCAACAGCTTCGCATCGGCAAAGCGAAGGAACTGCTGCGGCATTCGGACAAGCCGATCGCGCAAATATGGGAGGAAGTGGGGTTCAACAACCGAAATACGTTTATCCGGGCCTTCAAAAATCAAGAAGGGATTACGCCCAGCGATTACCGGAAAAATATACGCGCATAATGTTGGGCATAGATCAAGCCCGTCCATTCGATGCAAGAACGGACGGGCTTATTTCATGCATATAATAAAGCCCGCCGGGCTTGTCCGAAGGACTTCCGCAGCGGGCCTCATTTATTATTCTACTTCCACATCGTCATGATCCGAAGATTCATCCGGCTCAATGGCAATATCTTCATAAAGCTCCGTATTTAATACTCGTTTCGCTCCGACATAGCGTTTCTCATAATAGGAATCGCTCATACTGGAGAGGGTAATTCCTTTCTTGGTAGAGGCATGGGCGAATTTGCCTTCCCCGACGTAAATGCCGACATGGGAAATGCCTTTCCCGCTCGTATTGAAGAATACGAGATCTCCGGCTTGCAATTCGTCTTTCGCAACTTTCTGGCCGATAGAATGTTGGGATTTGGACGTACGCGGCAATTCGATGTCGAATTGTTTGAAAATATACGTCGTAAATCCGGAGCAATCGAAACCGCTTGTCGTCGTGCCGCCGCTTTTGTACTTTGTGCCGATGACGTCACCGATTGCCTGGTCGAGCTTGGAGTCCGCGAAAACGCTACCAACTTGCACGGTAAACAGAAGAGCGAGACCCGCTACTGCGCTGATGATTTTCTTCTTCAAAACAAAATACTCCTTCCAATGCCGACGAGGTTAGCTCAAGGGTTCGGTAGAAGGTTCCCTATGATCACTCTGCAACGAGATCAATTCACCCGAAATGGTTCCCCCGTTTCCCGGTGCGATAGGAATTGGGCAATATTATGTAAGCACCAAAAATATAATAGTTACAAAATTGATTACAAAGTTATTACAAAATCTTCACGAATTTCATTGTAACAGATGAAATCGACTTTTTCAAACCTTTTTTTCGCGCAGATTTGATAACGATTTGTCCAATGTGGTAAAAAAACCGTTACAGCTTGCGAATCGATATTTCCGGACATGAAAAAAACCTCTGCTTTCGCGGTACGAAAGCGAGAGGTTTGCGAATAAGTATGGGAGGGATGTTACCATTCTCGTGTTTTGCCATGCCAAATGTGATATTGCGAGGCCGTTTGCCATATTTTAAAAATAGGGCGGAACAGATGATACGATTGTTGCAAGATGAGCGCAACGAGACCCGTCCAAATCATGGCCGCTGCCGTAAACAGGCTTCCCACGACGAGAGCGACGCCAAGCAGAGTGAGCGCGACGCCCATGACCGGGATGATAGAGCGGATCGACAGCCATAACGAGAGCAGAATTCCTCTGCCGCCGATTTTGCCGAATTGCATGAAGAGAGACATTTGATGAATGAGGAGCGCGAAGGCGCCCCAAGCGAGCAAGTACGGAACTCCTTTATAGATCATCGATTGATAGGCAACTTCCTCCGCCAGCAGGCGAAGGATCCGGGGGACGATCCATACGGCCGGGACCAGCGCGACGATCGTTTCCAACCAGTAGAAGATCAGGATCGGCTTCCATGCTTTTCGGATCCCTCTGAAGAAGAGCGGTCCCGCCTCGTCCGACCGGTGGTGAATAGAGTAGAGAAGGCCCGCGTTAATGAAAGGCGACATCAACATGCGGATCGCGAACATGCCGGCAAGCATCCAAATATAATAGTCGGCGAGATCGGTTTTGATCAGTTGAAATTGTCCTTCCATCATGAACAGATGCACGCTCAGCTCCGTCGGAGCCGGATTAGGGTATCTCGCCAGCAGCGGGCTGACGATCGATTCTATGAAACGGTACAGGAAAAATCCCCATAACAATTGGTACAAAAATAAAATGATGACGATATAGAAATGGTCTTTAACCGTTTTCCATCCCTCTTTGATATATTGCTTCATCGGCCAACCCACCTCACCACGCGAGCGCGTTCAACAGGCTCTCGATTATTTTCACAACGCTCAAATTCCACCGCGTTCGAACCGGTTCTTCGACATGCGCCTTCATATAATTGTTAATATGTTTATTCTCGAGCACGATCGTATGCTGCGGATCGATCATCACCCATTCCAGCGGCGAAGTATGGGTAAGCTTATATTGTACCGTTGTCGTTTGCCCGTCCCAATTTTTGCGAACCGTTTTCCCGTCTTGAAATTGGAAGACGATCGGCACCGGATGGTAATCGCCGCCGCGTTTGCGAATGACGACGAACGATTCGGATTGGCGGACGCCGTCTACCTCGATCGTTCTCGAGTCGATCCGTTCGACGGCGAAGTCGGCCATTAGACCGCCGTATACGTATTGGTTGAAATAGTCCGTCCATTTTTTCTTCGTCACTTGTTCTACGACCCTCTGGAAATCGGCCGTTGTCGGATGCTTGAATCTCCATTTGTTAAAGTAGGTGCGCATAATTTTATTCATTGTCTTCGTCCCGACCTGGCGTTCGATGCCGATCAAGACAAGCTTCGCTCTGGTATAGACGTTTTCCGCATAATGGCTATGGTTGTTGAATTGCCAAGCCAGCTGCGGCAGAGGCGCCGGATCGGTCATATAGCTTGCCTGGATCGGCAAGTTGGGCACGATGCCGTACTCCGCTTCCATGACGCGGTCTTCCGCATACGATGTAAAGCCTTCGTCGAGCCACGCCTCCTCGAATTCATTGCTGGCAATCATGCCGTAGAAATATTGATGCCCGATCTCATGCACGACCGTCCGCTCGAGCAAATCGTATCCGGGATTGCCGCTCTCGGCTCCGAACGCGGTAACCAGCGTCGGGTATTCCATCCCCCCCGCGCCGTTCCCGTCCTTGGGCGGGACGACGATCGAGAGCGTGGAGTACGGATATTGGCCAAACCATTCGCTGTACCTCGTCAACGACGCTTTGGCGGCGTGAAAATACCGCTCTTTCAAATCTTTATGCAGCGGATCCAAATACAATTTAATGCGTACGCCAGGCACGTTCGGCGCGGAGAATGGTTCCTCGGCATATATGAAATCGGGAGAAGCGGCCCAAGCGAAGTCATGCACATCGTCGGCGTAATATTGATACGTCTTCGTGCCGTTTCGAACGACCGCTTCGCCTGTCGGGAAGCCGGTTGCCGCAACGATATAGGATGACGGGACCTGAATGTTGACGCTATAGATGCCGAAATTGGAGTAAAACTCGGAATTTCCGTGATATTGATGCAAATTCCACCCTTCGGCCGTTCGTCCTCTCATGCCGGCCGTTTCGTAAGCGGATAGTTTCGGAAACCATTGGCCCGCCATGACAAAATCGCCTGCGGCTCCCATTCGGGCGAATACTTGGGGCAATTTCACCGTGAACTTCATTTTCAACGTTACCGTCTCGTCCGGCTTGATCGGCTGGGGAAGGCGAATTTTCATCAAAGTGCGGTCATGCGCGTTGTTATCGTCGGGCTGAACGAACGAAGCCCTCTGCATGAGGGAGGCGCCTTCGGTCGTAAGCACATCGGTTACTTCCATGGAGCCGTATCCGCCTTCCTTCATCGTATCGTTCCTGAGCCTGCCTCCGGATTCCCGCATAAACGTCGTGTTCATCGATTCGAACGCGTTCGGATAGAGGTGGAAATACAGCTCCTCCACTTCGTTTTTGCCGGGATTCGTCCAAGATACCGTTTGCTCCCCGAACAATGATTTGGTCGGACCGGAATCGTCCAATCGCACATTGATATGGTACTCGACCAAACGATCGCTGAGCACTTCCGATTTCGGCGATTGAATCGTTTGCGGTTCAACGTAACCATGGTTCTGGCGTCCCTCCGGCCCGAACGAAGTGATCGAAGGATCGGATTTGCTGTAGATCATCCACAGGACGAATACGGCGGCTATCGTGATGGAGAGAGAGATGAGCACAATTCGTTTGGTATGGCGTGAAGTCATACACTTTTACCTCCCGTTGACAAGCTTCTACAGCATGTATATGTTTGCATTTTCGAGATTATTAGCTAAAATGAAATTAAATCTAAGGCCATGCTCCGGCACCGGATCGATGCGCTGCGGCGGGGATTTCCGGGCCGCATGGTTTGACTGGAATTTCAGGAGGACTTTGAATGATGAATAATGGGGAACAGAAAGAGAAGAAGATGTTCGCTTTAAATATTGTCGGTACGAAAAAACATAAAGGCTTCGGCGCCGGTTCGATCGATTTGAATAACGTCTCGCCGGTCATTATCGATCGGGGAGAGGCATACGTCGATGTCGGCGCGTTGCATGCCAAGAGCAAGGTAGAGAAGGGCATCAAATTCCTGACGGACCGGAGCGAAGTGCCGAACGGCCGGAAGTGCTGGGTCGTGTGGGTGGCCGTCGACCATACGGAAGAGGGAGCGTATTACGCCGGGGCTACGGCCTGCGAAATGCTGGTTGACGAGGAGGCGCGCCGCGGGTGGAAAATTCTCGCCGATCATGTCAACAAGCTGGACTACGCGTTGAAACGCCGCTTCATCTTCGAAGGCTTGGACGACAGCGAGAAAGCGGCGCTGCGCCAATTGCTCATGACGCAGAAGCCGGAGTGGTGGGAACGTTCGCCCGAAGAGCTGAAGGAAGCTTTGGCGTAGGCGCGATCGCTGCGAGGGACCTTACATGGCGTAAGGTCCTTTTTTATGGCCGGCGCCGGGCCGGGCGGCCGCGAGTGGGCTGGGGCTTGCGGATCCGTGCGCGGCGGCTAGCGGCGGCGGGATGTGAATGGAGCGTTATGCCGCGACGACGGCGGCGTACGAATCGTGATGGTCATGCGACCGCCCTGGTATGGATGAAGCGCAATGACTACGGTGACACGGTTGCGTATGGACCGCAATGACCATGCAATGGACCACGCGATGACGGCTGCCAATCAGCGCAATTGGGTTGCACGCTCGGCCGTCCGCCGCTGGATTTTGTCCAATGTTATCGCCATTTCGATGCCGTAATGCCACTCTTCATTGGAATTCATCCAATCAAATCTTCAAAAACGGGGCTAAAACACGGAAAGGCGGTCAAACCATTGGATGATTTCCAATCCGAGCCCCTCTTGAACGAAAAATTTGCAGTTTTCATTGGACATTTTCCAACGGGCAACGGGCCTTATGAACAATAAATCGAATAATTTGCGCAAATAACTTTTCTGTATGGGGCGGGGCATTCCACCTTAATTTCTTGTGAGGAGGGAGGGGAGACTGAAGCAGCATGAATTAGTGGAATAAACTACCTTTATTCTATAACATCCAACGGGAATGTTTGATTTAGTGGGAATTTTCGGAGCTAATTAGCAGGTTATATAGTAAAAAGGCTGGCATGGGCGGAATTAGAGGTAGATTTTGGAGCTAATGTGGAAAAAGTGAGAAGAACGGCCGAATTACCTCCGGTTTTTGGCGCTAGTTACGTCAAAACTATGAGCGGCGGCGTCCGCTATATCCCAACCCAGCAAGTACTACTCCATGCTCCATCCAAATCAACCACGCGAGGATCGCTTACACTCAACGCAACCAAACGAGGACCTCCAAACTCATCCCAACCAAGCTCGGGACCGGCTCCGCTCAACCTAGCCTGACAAAAGTGACCACTAGCCTAGCTTAGCAAGACCGACCTTACCTATTCTTACCTAACAAGGGGCCGCCCTCTCTTAGCCTGACCTAACGGAACAAGCTTACCTCCCATCCCCTGTCGCCTAGCGTAACCAAACAGAACAAACTTATCTCCTCATTCCCTGTTACTTGGCCCACCTAACGGAACAACCTTACCTTTCATTCCCTGCCATTTAGCGCCACCTAACGCAACATACCTTACCTCCTCATTCCCTGCCGCCCCGGCTTACCCGCAAATTAGAAAACCGCAGGAGCGAGCGCTCCTGCGGTTCATCATCTTCGAGACGCTAGCGCGTTAGCAGATTGTATACAATCTGCGTTCCTTCCGCGCGCGTCATTTGCGCAAGCGGCGCAAACCGGTCGCCGCCGCGTCCTTGGACGAGGCCGGTTCGAGCGGCCGCGTCGATGTAAGGGAGCGCCCACGCGCCGGCGACATCCCGGTCCGCGAAGGCGGAAGCCTCGCCGCCGTACCGTGGCGGCACCGAGCCGTTGCGGCGCTCGTACGCGCGCACGATGATCGCGGCCATCTCCTGCCGCGAAATAAGCGCGCCCGGCGCAAATTCGGCATCGCTGCGGCCTTCGACGATGCCCGCCTCATGCGCCGCAGCGACGAGCTTCGCGTACCACGCGTCCGCGGGCACGTCTTCGAAGCCGGCCGGCCCGGCCGCGCTCAATTCAAGGGCGCGGGCGATCAGCGCCGTGAACTCGGCGCGCGTCATCGCGCGGTTCGGCTCGAACATGCCGGCTTCCGCGCCTTCCACGAACCGCTTCGCGGCCATCTCCTTGAGCATGCGGTACGCCCAATGGGAAGACGGAACGTCCGGGAATTCCAAATGATATTCCAATACGCTCAAAGTGCCCAAATGCGCTACCGGGGCGATCAGGAAGCCGTCTCTTTGCTCCGCGCCCAAGTATTCCAACTCGCCGCTGGCGGTAATGTAATACAGTCCGGCCAACGGTTTGTCGGCGTTCTTATCGATTGCCAGCGCAAGCGTGATCGGATAAGGGAATTGGTCCAATTCCTTCTCCACGCCGTCTTTCGTCATAATCATCAGCTTCAACTCGTACAAGCTGCCTGCCATCGCAACCTCCGCTTTCGTGCGGCGATCGACTTGGCTCAACAGCGCTGCCGCGTCTTTGCCCGCAACAGGCTTCGCTTCGAAGACAATGCGCGCTTCTTTCGCATCGTCCGCCGCGATGAGAACGCTCAGCTCGCGCAGCAGCAACGAAGGAATCTGCGCTTGCATGCCCGGGAATTCGAATAGAAGCCGGTTCTCGCCCAGCACATCCGCCGCATCGGCGGGCAGCATCATTCTGGTCTTACCTTCGGCCGCTGCAATGCGGACGACACCGTCTTTGCCGTTCTTCAACTCATGCTCGGTGACGACCTGCGCTTCCGGATCCGCCGGAATCAACTCCTTCTCCGGCTGTCCGCTGCCGCTTGAAACGGTCCCGCCGGATGATCCGCCTCCCGGCGAGCCGCCGCCGTCCCCGCCGCCCGGCGAACCCGTCCCCGCGATGCGAACTTGCCGGAAATATAAGGCGTTCTCGGCATGGACAGGCGAATTCGCGGATTCGCCGCCCGATTCCAGCGTACCGATTTTCACGTACGCCGCATAGACGCCTTCCTTCGGCATCTTCACTTCGTCCCCGTTGCTGGCGCCGCCCAGTTTCAGCTCATACTCCCGGGAAGGGGAGAGCGGCGTATCCGTTTCGATGACGATCGTATACTCGTTGATCGGGTACATATTCCGTAGCGGAACGATGGCGGAACCGGAGTCGGAATCGGAACCGGAACCGCCAGCTCCTCGCTCGACCAGTTCCCAATCGTTCAAGGCCAGCTGCCCGATGCCGGCGTTCGTCCCGCCTTCGCGATGCGGGAACGCGACTTCAATGCCGTACACGTTATCCGAAACCGATGCCGCGGCGGTAAAGCCGACTATCGTTTGCCCCGGCCGCATATAGGTATCCGCGGTAACGGTGTGGAAGTATTCTGCGCCTTGCATGCGGTATACGTCCAGCTTCACCGATTCGTTCGCATACTCGATGCGGTAAGGGCCCGATTCGTCTCCGCGTACCCATTCCCGCTGCTGCTGCCCGCCGGACACCGTAATCTTCACGATATCCGAACCGGCCGAATCGCTGAAATCGAGCCCGGTGTAAGCCTGGTTATCGTCGTCGTATAATGTCGGGCCAATCCGATGAGGGATTTCCGTGACCGTACCGTCTTCCGTTTCGGCATACACGCGCACGACCTCCGGATATTTCGTGTACAGCCGTCCTTCCAGCATGCCGGAATCCGGGTCGTACTCCAAGCTGTAGCTTGCGTAAACGTCCGCCGTCGTGTCATGCGAATAATACGCTTCGAGCTCGCTGATCGATGTGAAGCGGGCAGCGCCCCCGGCCTTGCCGATGATGCGTACGCCGTCTCCCCAAGTATCGTCGAATCGGAACGTGAATGTCTGGTTTTTGGCGGTAAAATCATAAGGATAATCCGGGCTTACCTTCATATCCGAAACGTCTACCCATTCGAAATTTTGGCGAACTTGCACTTTCAAATCGCTGCTGAAATAGCCGCCGTCCAGGAACGTATTTCCTGACGTATAAACGACTTTATTCAAGTGATACGGCCGGGACCACGTATAGCCCCAACTGCTGTGCTCTTTCTTCTCCCCGTTCCAATCGTCGGTGCCCGCGATGATGCCGTCATTCAACGCCCACGGATTCCCTTGATGGAAGCTGGCGCCCGCAATCGGCGTTACGCTCTCGCCGGTCCCGGCCAAATTGTTCGTGTCGCTCTTCTCGTTCTCCGGCTTCAAGTCGGGATTATGAGGCGTGACATACAACTGTCTTAGAGAAAAATTGTAGTTATTGACGGGTCCCTCGAAAGAGTTGGCGTTAAACCACATGCGTTTCCCGTCGGAGCTAATGTATTTGGACGGCATGACCGTCGCATAGCCCCCGTTTTTGCCGATTTTCCACGGCGAAGTGTACGGTCCGAAATCTTTGGACAGGAATCGTTTCCAAGGACCCCAAGGCGTGGGCGATTCGTAGAACTCGAATGTGTATTCCGTCCACGAAAGGTAGATATACCGGTCCAACGCCCTGTTATACGTTACGCTTCCTTGAGAGATCGGCGTCATATCTTTAATGTCGCTGTTCGGGAAATTGAAAATGACATTGGAATAAACTCTTCTGTCGTCCTGCAAAACGGGCTGTTTCGCGGCGATGTCGCCGGGCGCGGACCAGGAAGGTTCCCCTCCGTCCAGGCCTCCCGTCCAAAACTGCCAATTGTTCAAATCTTGAACGTCATCCGCAGCCGATATTCGGGCCAAATACACTTTCGTCGGATCCGGCACCGTGTCGCCGAACGAATCGCGCCAATTGCCGTCCATGCCATAGGCGTAGATGTAGTCGTCCCATGTCGTATTCGGATTATTGTCTACTCCGTCCTGGCCCCAATCCAGAAAAAAGATCGTCGTAAACGTATGATTCGAGAACATCGGTCCCGAAGTGTCCCATGTCCATGTCACGCCTTTGTCGTCCGATCTGAGAATGGTGGCGTTCGGCGCGTCGTTGAACGTCGGGCCGTAAAACCTCGGGCCCGGACAGCGGTTCAAATCTTGAACGGCCAGCCACAATATGCCGCCCCGGGACGTCAGTCCGGTCGGTTTGCGGTTGTAAGCGGGGCTTCCGTCCATGCATTTCTGGCCGCTCCACACTTGTCCCATGTTGACGCTTACACGATTGCCCGACAAATTGCGGGTATCCGGGTGTCCGTCCGTAATTTTGTTAAAGACGATGTCGTGCCAGCCCTGATTGGTCCAGCCCCAGCCGTCGCCGTTGGCCAAATACAGATTGCCGTCGTCCGACCAGGCCGAAGGCCATAGATCGCCGTCGCTCCTTGTATTGTAGGTGCTTCCCTCATCTACGAATGCGGTGGCGAAGAAGGTGCTTTCCTCCGGAACGACCGCATGGGCCCGGTTCGCCCCGAACGGCGAGGGAAGGAGCAGCAATGCGAGGCTCAGCGCCAACACCGCTTTCAAAGGATGCTTCATGTTTTTCTATTCTCCTTTCTTGTTGGAATCATTCCCCAGTATAAATGGCTTGGAGCGATCTCGTAACGGGAAATAATTACGGCAGGGTGGACTATTTTTAGATTTTCGACGCGTTCTCCCAAAAACAATCTTTGAAAATAGCGGGCATTGGCGGTATAATTTCTGTAACAATGTGCAATCGATGTCACAATGGTGGACCGAGCCATAAATGTAAGCGCTTAATGAACGGGAGAGGATCATGGGAACGATAAGAAGACGGATCAAAAGCGTGAAATTAAGAAGCAAGCTAATGATCGTTCTGGCGATATTTATTTTGGCTCCGCTCGTTTTTTCCGGAACGATTTTTTACCGCAGTTCAAGCAAATTCGCCGCCGAGAGGGTGGATCGGGAATCGGTGCAGGTGCTTACGCTCGTGAAAAATAACGTCGACCAGATGCTTGCCGATATCGAGAACAGGATGCTTGACATTTACGATAATCAAACGTTGATCGAACAGCTAAGCCGCGCGGCCGTCAAGAGCGACAATGCCGACATCGGGCGGAATGCGGAGGATCAGATCAACCGCTTTCTCCGCGATTCGCTCGGCGGCAAGGACGACATCGATTCCATCTATTTAATGGCCGCCAACGAAGAAATTTATTTTGCCGATATTAAAGGTCCGGGCCTGTTTAAACCCGTATTGGAGAAGCACAAGGATTGGCAGCGGAAAGTCGCGGAAGAGGACGGCCGCATCGTTTGGTTGCCGACGTACGAAATATTGCCGAACAATTACTTCTCGAAGCCAACTTATTATTTTCCCGTCGGCATGCAGGTGAAGGATGTAACCGACGCGTTCCAGCGCATCGGCATCCTCATGATGAACGTGAAGATCGCAGCGCTCGACAGTATCGTGGGCAATATTAATGTCAGCCCGTATGGGGTATTGCTCATTGCGGACCGGCAGGGCAACGTCATCTGGCACCGCAATTCGGAAGCGTATCGCATCCGGTTAAACGAACTTCCGTTCTACGAGGAGATGATGACGCAGCAGCGCCAGCTGCTTACCCGCGAGATCAACGGGGAGGAATACCGGATCGGCATGGTGCGTTCCGAGTACAACGATTGGTACTATTTCTCGTTTATCCCGCAATCGGACATCGAGGAGCAATCGGGCTCGTTGAAACGTTTTTTTATCGTGACGATGTTCGTCTTCGCCTTGTTGTTCGCCCTGCTCGCTTGGCTCATGACTCATTACGTGACGAAGCCGATCAGCCGGATGGCCGTCGCGATGAAGCGGATTCAGAAAGATAACTTCGAATTCCGAATGCAGGCCGACTCGGAGGATGAAATCGGGCTGCTGCAATCCTCGTTCAATATTATGAGCGCACGGATCAACGATCTCATCGAAGAAGTCAAAGTCATCTCCAAGCAGGAGAAGGATGCGGAAGTGAAAGCGCTCCAGGCGCAAATCAATCCGCATTTCGTATACAACACGCTCGATGCGATGAATTGGATCGCGATCGAGAGAGGGCAAATGGACATCAGCAATATGATCACTTCGCTCAGCGACATGATGCGGTATGCCATTCGTCCCGGAGGGCCGCTCGTCACGATCGAAGAGGAGCTGCAATGGGCGAAGAACTACGCTTATTTGCAAGAGATGCGTTTCGAGGAGCGATTCGACGTCGAATTTCACGCGGATCCTTCGGTATACGGCTATAAAGTGCCGCGAATGCTGCTGCAGCCTTATCTGGAGAATTCCATTTTGCACGGGATGGAGGATATGGAATCGGGAGGCAAAATCGAAATCGGCATGTCGCTCGAAGCCAGCGGAGAGGCAATTCGAATTGTCATACGGGACAATGGAAGCGGGATTCCCGAGGAAAAGCTGCAGATGATCCGGGAGCGGATGGTGCATGGCATTGGCATTTATAATTTGAACGACAGGTTGAAGCTGGAGTACGGACCCGAATTCGGGGTGCAGGTGCATTCGGTATACGGCCAAGGGACGACGATTACGATACTGATCCCGGCCATTCGATAGCGCCCGCATGCGCCTAGCTTCACATCAATAAGGGGGACGGGAACGATGTATAAAGTGCTGATCGTGGATGACGAGCCGAAAGTTCGGGGCGGACTAACGAAGCTCATACCGGCGATCGATCCGGAGTGGAGCGTAGTCGGACAGGCGAAGAACGGCTTGGAAGCGCTTGAGATGGTGAAACGGAATATGCCCGATCTGGTCATTACCGACATTCGCATGCCGAACATGAACGGATTGGATTTATTGAACGTTTTGAAGGAATACCCGCTGCATGTCGTCATACTGTCCGGTTACGGGTATTTCGAATATGCCAAGACGGCGATTCGTTTCGGCGCGTTCGATTATTTGCTGAAGCCGCTGAAGCCCGATGAAGTGAAAGACTTGCTGGGACGGCTGAAGACGGAAATACGGACGCCGCGTACGTTGCCTTCGGCGATCACTTCGGATTTCCAATACTCCAAGCTTTGGAAGGATTGGCTGCTTGGGGTGGAAGATGCCGAGGAATATATGGAACGGCTGCGGGGCCGGCTCCCGGCGGACGGTTCGGCGTACCGCATCGTTGCGGTGGAAATCGACGACTTCGAGGAACTGGTGACCGAAGACCAGTGGGGGGACCGCCAACTCGTGTTGTTCGCGGTTCGCAACATCGCGTATGAAATTTTGAAAGGGCAGCCGGATCTCGCGTGCTTCTTCCTGTTCGCGGGCGGCTCGCATATTTATTTTCTGCTTGTCAACGAACCTTGTCCGCAGCATGTGTATGAGTCCATGATCTACGAAGTTCGCCGATGGGTGAAAATTTCCATCTCGGTCGGCATTAGCGGCGAGACGAAACGGTTCGAGCAGCTGCCGTCCGTGTTCGCGGGCGCCAAGGAAGCGCTGTTGAACAAATGGATTTACGGAAACGGCAAGGTTCACGACTATAACGATCTGTTCTTTAACGGCCAGCGGCAATCCGGCTACCCGAGCGATCTGGATACCGCGCTAATCGTGTCGATTCGCGAAGGGCAGGCCGGGAAAGCGGGAGATCTTCTGAAGCAGTTTATCGAATGTATTCTGAAGCAAAATGTGACGTATCAAGTGTTCCATAAATATTGCCTGCAATTGCTGTCCTCCGTCGTGCGGTTTATATACGAGAAGAAAATCGCGGGACTCGTCTTTCAGGACGCGATGAAGCCGTACGATCTGTTCCACGAACACTTCTCCGCGGACGACTATATGAAGTTTATGACGAAGCTGATCGAAGCGAGCGTTTCCTCCGCGGAATGGAAAAAGCAGCAAAAACATAATCGTACGTTGGAAACCGCCGTCGGCTTCATCCATCAGCATTACATGAAAGATCTGTCTCTCGACGACGTGTCCGGCCATGTTCGTATGAGCGGCAGCTACTTCAGCTCGTTTTTCAAGCAAGAAATGGGGATGTCGTTCGTTGAATATGTGACCCAATACCGGATGGACAAAGCCAAAGTTCTTATGATGGACCCGGATTTGAAGCTGTACAGCATTGCGCAAATGGTCGGCTACCAGGACGTCAAATATTTTTCCCGGCTGTTCAAAAAGACGGAAGGCGTCACGCCGGGAGAATACCGCCAATTTTTTTACCGGAAGGAAGAGGAAGATGAGAAATAGGGCCGTAAAACGGGCAGGGCTGGTGCTGCTGGCGCTTCTCGTTTCGCTTACCGTCACAGCTTGCCGGGACAAGCAAGCTTCCGATCGCGATACCGGGAGGAACGATACCGACATTTTGCTGCGCAATCCGGATGTACCCGGCATCCATCCCGACCGGATCGAATTGCGGCTGTTGTCATTTCACACGGGGCGCGAATTCGAATTTTGGCAATGGCTGGCCAAGCGGTACGCTGAAGAACATCCGAATGTCGACATCAAGGTCGATTTCATCTCCAGCGACACGTATTTCAGCGACAACCGTCTGATGGCTTCTTTCGCTTCCGGGCACGGTCCGGATATCTTCTTCGTGTCGCCGGGAACGATTCGCCGCTTCGAAGCGGCCGGCATACTGCAGCCGTTCACCCCCTATTTCACGCAGGAAATTAGAGACGATTTCTACGACTCGGCGCTGGAATCGGTGACGATCGACGGGGACATTTACGCCGTGCCGATCGAAACCGAACTGCTCGGGCTTTACTATAACCGGGACATGTTCGAGAGCCGGGGGCTGCAGCCGCCGAAGACATGGCAGGAGATGAAGGATGCCGCTTCGGCGTTGAAATCCGATAACGTCAGCGGCTTGACGCTGGAAACGTTCAAAAGCGTGTACCAAAGCTTCAACTGGCTGCCGTTCCTATGGCAAACGGGCTCGGACCTGATGACGGAGGACGGGCGCAGCGCGGGGCTGAACGGTCCCGAGGCGACGGAAATGTTCGCCTTTTTCCGCGGCATGATCGACGAAGGTTTGCTCAATTTGCATCCTTCGCGGCCGACGACCGATATCGGCATCCTCGCGAGCGGCGAGACCGCCATGCAGGTGAGCGGCACTTGGAACATCCGCATGCTGGAGACGATCTATGCCGACCGCAGCATCGGCGTCGTTCCGCTGCCTGCGCCGGAAGGCGGGCAACATATGACGATCGCCGGCGGTTGGAAAATCGGCGTCAATCATTACGGCAAAAATACGGAAGAAGCGATTAAATTCGTTATGTGGGCATTCGCCCAAAGGCAGGATATCCCGCTCAAATGGGTGAGCGAAGTCAAGTTCGCCTACCCCCCGCGCAAGTCGGTCATGGAAGCCGGCGGAGAGCTGTACTTGAAAGGCTTGCGGAACGTATTCACCAAGCAAATTTTCGGTACGGAACGGCAAGAGCCGCAATACCCGGCGGAGATCGGCAGCGTCTTCAACAATGCTTTGCAGCGCTTGCTGTATAACCGCGCCCAGCCGGAAGATCTGGTTGCCGAAATACGGACGGGCATCGACCGTTTCCTATCCGAAATCGAAAAATAATCCACCCCCCTAAATTATTTCCCGTTACTTGCATGGGTCCCCCGACTTTATACTGAAGTCGATCACAAACTGAAAGGGGACCCACCATCCAATGAATAAGAAAAGCTGGAAATTGATCGTGCCGATCGCTATGGCACTCCTCCTCATTTTTCAAGTCGGTTGCGGATCGAACAATGCGAATCAAACCGGCCAACCGGCCGAAACGTCCGGTACGGACGACGGAACGAAGAACGCCGGTTCGGGTTCGAAAGAGAAAATCAAGCTGCAATTTTGGGATATGCATACGGAAGCCGAACAGAAGTTTTTCGAAGATTTGGTGAAGGAATACAACGAATCCCAAGATGCGGTGCAGATTGAGTATTCGACATACAACCAAGCCGACTATACCGCGACGAAACTTCCGATCGCCTTCTCCGGCGGCAACGGACCGGATATTTACATGATCAGCCCCGGCGACTTTATGAAATTCGCCAATTCGGGCTACCTGGCCGATCTGGCTCCATATTTCCCGGAAGGCTCGCGGGAGGATTTCCTTCCTTCGGCGCTTGACGCCGTCACCGTTGACGGCAAAGTGCTGGCTCTCCCATACGAGATGGAGCTTCTCGGACTCTATTACAACGAAGACATGTTGAAGCAGGCAGGCGTGGAAGTGCCGAAGACATGGGACGAATTGCTCGAAGCGGCGCGGAAGCTGACGACGAACAAGGTAGCGGGTCTCGTGCTTCCGCCGGATAAGGGAGCGTACTTCAACTTCAACTTCTATCCGTTCTTATGGCAAGCGGGCGGCGCGGTGCTTAGCGAAGACGGCAAATCCTCGGCGTTCAACTCGCCGGAGACGGCCAAAGCGCTCGACTTCTGGGGCACGTTCTTCAAAGAAGGATTGTCTCCGTCCAAGCTGCAATACGGACCGTGGGAAATCGACAACTTGGGCAAAGGCTCCGCAGCGATGCAAATTTGCGGCACTTGGGCCATTAGCAGAGCGGAAGAAGTATTCGGCGACGTGCCGATTAAGCTGGCTCCGCTTCCGATTCCGGAAGGCGGCAAGCCCGTAACGACGGCGGGCGGCTGGAAATTTGCCGTCAACGCGAAGAGCGCCAATATGGAAGAAGCGGCCAAGTTCGTCATGTGGGCTTTCGCTTCCGACACGAAACGTCCTTTGAAATGGGCGACGGAAACGAAATTCGCTTACCCTGCCCGTCAATCGGTTATCGAAGAAGGGAAAGAAATTTACAACAAAGGCATGCGCAAAACCTATACGGACGAAATCTATGAAACGGGCATTCCGGAGCCTGTCTACTCTCCGGCTGTCGTAGAAGCGATCGGGGACGCAATGACGAAAGTCATGTTCGGCGCTCTCTCGGGTGCGGACGCGGCGAAAGAAGCGGATGCCAAAATTAGCGAAGCGTTAAAGCAATAGGTATTTACGATTAGTCGGGGGCGCGGTCGGTTACGTCGTCCCCCGCATTCTTTTTTTGGAGGAGGGTATTCAGTGATTCCAAAGCGATTGCGTTCAAGAGCGGTACAGGAGCGGATCACGGCATACTGCTTTTTGCTGCCCGATCTCGTCGGACTTCTGATCTTTGTCTTTATTCCGATCATTTATGCCTTCTATGTCAGCTTGCATCAGTGGGATGCGTTGAATCCGATGAAGTTTATCGGTTTGGATAACTACGCGACCTTGTTCAAGGACAAGGATTGGTGGCATTCGGTCGGGAAAACGCTGCAGTTCAGCGTCATTTACGTCCCGTTGCTTTTCTGTCTCTCGTTAGGTTCGGCTTTGATGTTGAACGCTTTGCGGGGGAAGATCGTTTCGCCGGTCCGGACGATGTTCCTGCTGCCGTTCGCGATTACTTCCGTCATTTCCGCCATTATCGGGATGTACATGCTCGATCCGCGGAACGGGATCGTCAATGAATTGCTCGGCTTCGTCGGCATCGCCCCGCAGCAGTTTCTCGGGTCGACTTCGCAGGCGTTATACAGCATCGTTGCGATTCTGCTGTGGATCAATATCGGATATAACATGATCATTTTCCTGTCGGCGATCAAGGAAATACCGAAAGACTACTTCGAGGCGGCACGCATCGACGGGGCGAACCGCTGGGAAACGTTCCGGAGCATTACGTTCCCGCTGCTGAAGGAAACAAGCACGTTCATTCTCGTCGTGACGACGATCGGTTCCTTCCAGGTGTTCGACCAGATTATGGTCATGACCAAAGGGGGACCTGCCAGCAGCACGGAGGTCAGCGTCGTCTACATTTTCAAACAAGGCTTCCAATTGCTTAACATGGGATATTCTTCGGCGCTCGCCTTTGTGTTGTTTTTGATGATTTTCGTGTTATCCCTGATTCAATTGAAACTTTTCTCCTCGAAAGATTAGGTGGTGGACTGGATGAGAACTTCAGAGCGGACGGTATTATCCGTTCTAGCCGTCATTTGCGGCTTACTGTTAATATTCCCGATCTATACGCTGGTGATCAGCTCGCTGCGTTCGGAGGCCAATGTGCTTGACGTCGCGTTTCTGCCGACGGAGTTCGTCTTGGGAAATTTCGCGGAAGCGATCCATTCCACCAAGCTGCTGCGCTCGATCGGCAATTCGCTCATCGTCAGCGTGACCGTAACGGTGGTGGCGATGCTGTTCCATGCGATGACCGGATATGCGCTGGCCAGACTGCGTTTCCCCGGGCGGAAATTCATCTTCGCCTGGATGCTGAGCACGCTGATGGTGCCGTTCGCGGTCATTACGATTCCGCTGTATCTGATCGCCAAAAGCTTCGGGATGCTGGATTCCTATTCGGGATTAATCATTCCTTCCATTTTCAACGCCTATGGCATCTTTTTATTCCGCCAGTTTTATCGCGACTTCCCGAAAGAGCTGGAGGAAGCTTCTTATATGGAAGGTTTGTCGATTGCGGGCACCTTTTTCCGCATTGCGCTGCCTTTATCCGTGCCGATCATCGTACCGCTGACGATCGGATTTTTCCTGGCGAACTGGAACTCGTATTTGTGGCCGTTGATCATTACGCAAAACGAGAATTTGTGGGTGGTGCAGCAGCAATTAGCCAATCTGGTCGGGGGCGGGTATTACACGCCTTGGAACGTCGTTCTGGCCGCGGCCGTCATTGCGGCGATCCCGACGTTTCTACTCTTCTTCGTCGCCCAACGCTACTTGGTTGAGGGCATCAAGACGACGGGAATCAAATAAATCGTTACGTTTCAACAGGAAAGGAGCATCGACGCGATGATTCATAAATGGGTGCAAGAGTCGTTGGAGAATGAGGCCAACGCGCTTTACCAAACGAGCAAGCAGGTTGGAGAGGAATATGTGAAAGCCGTGAAAATGCTGGAGGCCTGCACGGGCAAAGTGGTGGTGACCGGGATCGGCAAATCGGGACATATCGGGAAAAAGATCGCCGCTTCGCTGTCCAGTACGGGTACGCCTGCTTTCTTCGTCCATTCCGCCGAGGCGGTGCATGGCGACAGCGGCATGATCGAGCGCAAAGACGTCGTCATCTTGTTGTCCAATAGCGGCGAGACGGCGGAGGTGCTGAACGTGCTCGGCATTATTCAGAAAATCGGGTCGAAGTGCATCGCGATTACGAAAAATGCGGACTCGACGCTTGGCCGGCATTGCGACGCGGTGTTGTCGTACAACTACGAACGCGAAGCCGATCATCTCGGGTTGGCGCCGACGACGAGCGCGCTGCTCCAGCTTGCCGTAGGGGACGCGCTGGCGGTTACGCTGTGCAAGGTGAAGGGATTTACGAAAGAAAGCTTTCATTTATACCATCCGGGCGGCAGCCTGGGAGCGAAGCTCTCCGCGGAGAGCGATCGGTAGTCAACACAGAATGGGACAGTAAGGGGGAGAAGCCCTTGAGCATTATGGTTATCGGCAGTTTTATGATGGATTTGGTCATTGGCACGAATCGCGCTCCGGAAGGAGGCGAGACGATTATCGGCAACAGCTTCGGCAAATTTCCCGGAGGCAAAGGGGCGAACCAGGCGGTCGCGGCGGCGCGGCTTGGGGCCGACGTCCTGATGGCGGGCAAGCTCGGAGACGATTTCTTCGGCGACGAGATGCGCTCGGTGCTGCGGCAGGAAGGGATTGACGTCGGCAATATATTGACGGACAAACATACGCCGACCGGCGTCGGCACGATCGTGCTGGAATCGAGCGGGCAGAACCGGATTATTGTCGTTCCTGGCGCCAATATGGAATATACGCCGCAAGAGGCGAAACAGTTGGAGCCTCTGATTCGCAGTTCGCAAATGCTCGTTATGCAGCTCGAAATGGATGTCGCCGTCATCGAACAGGCGGCGGAACTCGCCTACGGATGCGGTGTGCCGGTCATTTTGAATCCGGCTCCGGCAAGAGAACTGGATGCGACTCTGTTGCGCAAAATTACGTATTTGACGCCGAACGAAAGCGAGCTAAGCTTGCTGACAGGCGTTTCCGCCGATACGTTGGACGGCGTTCGCCGCGGCGCTCGGATATTGCTTGATCAAGGCGTCCGCAATGTTATCGTTACGCTCGCGGAACGAGGCGCGTTGATCGCGAACGAGCAAGAATTTACGCTGGTTGAAGGTTATCCCGTCGAGCCGGTCGATACGGTGGCGGCGGGCGATTCGTTTAACGGCGCGCTGGCCGTCCGTCTGCTGGCAGGCGATTCGCTGCCGGAAGCGGTTCGTTTCGCCAATGCCGTCGGCGCGCTTACGGTGACGAAACGCGGCGCGATCCCATCGCTGCCGCGGCTCGGAGAAGTATTGTCTTTTATGGAAGGAAGGGGTACAAGATGATGATAGAGCACAATATAGCAAGCCTTTCCCAGGCGCGTAACGGGAAGAGCAAGAGGGTATCGAGCTACGACCGTAGCGGAGGCAATAAAGATTATTATTCCGTCCGGCCGGGAGACGTTACGGAAATTTGCGACATTTCCGGCGCGGGCTGCATTAAACATATTTGGATGACGATGGCGACGGACGCTCCCGTGGAGGAGATCTTGCTGCCGCGGAAAATCGTGCTCCGCATGTATTGGGACGGGGAAACGGATCCGAGCGTAGAGGCGCCGATCGGCGATTTCTTCGGGCTGGGACACGGAATAACGAAGAACTACACTTCGGCTTGCCTTATGATGAGTCCGGAGGACGGCAAGTCGTTCGTCAGCTACTTCCCGATGCCGTTCGCTTCCCGCGCCAGAATTGAAATCGAGAGCGAAGCCAATCAGCCGATCAAGTTTTATTTCTACGTCGATTATGAAGAATACGATTCGCTGCCGGACGATCAGCTTCGTTTCCATGCGAAATGGAACCGGGAATGCCCGACGCAAGGCATCGACGATTGCGGCGTCGACAACGCGTTCTTCGAATTCGGGGGCAAGAACACGACCGGAGAGGGCAACTATGTCATTCTGGACGCCGTCGGCAAAGGACATTATGTCGGCTGCAATTTGAACATCCATAATTTGCGTTCTACCCGGGAATGGAACTGGTACGGGGAAGGCGACGACATGATTTTCATCGACGGAGAGCCTTGGCCTCCATCGCTGCATGGAACCGGGACGGAAGACTACTTCAATACGGCTTGGTGCCCGCAGCAGGAAGTTTGCACGCCTTACCACGGCATCATCCTCGGCGGAGGGCCGAACTGGAGCGGGAAAATATCGGTATACCGCTATCATATCCAAGATCCGATCATGTTCGACAAGAGCATTAAGGTGACGATCGAGCACGGACATAATAACCATCGCAGCGACGATCTGTCCTCCACCGCATATTGGTACCAATCGGAGCCGCATGTGAAATTCGCGCCGCTGCCGAAGGTGACAGACCGTTTGCCGCTGCCGGACATTTTGCCGTTCGACGAAGAGTCGAACCGGAAGCAGTTCGAGCATCGCAATCCTTAATGAGATACGGAACGGACGGAGAAGAGATTTTCTTCGTCCGTTTCTTTTTGTTTCATCGCGGTTTCTTATCATAATTTCGTTGATTCGATGTGGAATATCATCTAAGATTATGTTAGATAATTACAGAAATGAAGAATCGGAGGGAGACGGGCGTGGCAACCATCTATCATATCGCGGAAAGATTGGGAATATCCCCGTCTACGGTTTCCCGGGCGTTATCGGGCCGCGGATATTGCAAAGAGAATACGAGGGAGCAAGTTCTGCGGATGGCGAAGGAGTTGAATTATGCCCCCGATCATGCGGCCAAAATGTTGAAGACGAGAGTCACCAAAAAAATATTGTTCGCCGTACCCGACATATGCAATCCTTTCTATTTCGATATGATCCACGGCATTAACAGCGTCATCGAGGAATACGGCTATCTTCTTATTTTGCTGCATACCAAGAATGAATTGGACGAAGAATTGCGCGCGATCCAGACGCTGCGCGAGAAATATGCGGACGGTATGATTATGGTGTCGTTTGATTTTAACGATCGCAATATCGACGCAATCAACGGCCTTGGCGCCCCTGTGGTGCTGACCAACCGGTACGAGTCGGATGGCGGGAACGACCGGTTTCATTATGTGTATGTAGATACGTATCTGGGCATTCGGCAAATTGTCCGGCATTTCATCGGGCAAGGGATGGAACGAATCGCCTACGTCGGCGGCAGCTTGCAGGAGCAGACGGGCGGCGAGCGCTTCCGCGGATACAGCGATGCTATGGAAGAGGCGGGGCTTCGCGTCCATCCGGAGTATGTGCAGGAGGCCGATTATACCGAGCGCGGGGGCTATCTAGCAGGACAGCGCCTTCTTCAAAGCGCTCTCTTGCCGCAGGCGGTGGCGCTCGCCAACGATTTGATGGCCTTCGGCTTCATGAAGGCTTGCGAGGAGCGGGGCGTCATTGTGCCTGACGATATCGCCGTCGCGGGCATGGACAATCTCGATATTGGCGCGCGGGTGCATCCGAAGCTGACTTCGGTTGATTTGCAAGTAAAGGAAATCGGCAGACATGCCGCCCGAATCTTGATGCAGCTGCTGCACGACGAGCAGTCGGATATTCGGAACGTCCGGCTCGTTCCGCAGCTTATCGTACGGGAGTCCAGTATGCGGAAGTAAGGAGCGGGAGTGTCGGCGCGCAAGGTCGGTTGGCTTCGCGAACAGGTCTCCTTGTTTCGCCTTCTGTCGGTATACCGTTTGCTCAGGGCAGAGGAGGCAACCGTATGTCGGTGGCGATGCCGGAAGCAAGCTTCTTCCTACGAAACGATCGGATTGCTTAACTACGGGCAGTCGCCCCCTTTCTGAACGAAAGGGATTTCGACAAAAGGGCGGGAAAAGCAATGGTACGAAGGCAGGCCGACGGCAACTCCAACCGCACCGGTCCGTCAGGATGAATCGATCGCCTTCTTGTATCGAAAAAGCCCGGGAAGTCCCCGGGCTTTTCTCTTTTACTTCAACTCGTACGTCAGGTTGCTTTCCGTATTGTTCAGGAGGGCGGTATGTTTAAAGGTTAGCGTCGCGCCGTCTTTTTTGACGAACGTCAGCTTGTCGCCGGGGTAGTCCGCTTCCGTAGGCAGCCAGTCCTCGAGGATGCCGATCTCTTCTTCGCTTAGAAGTTCCTTATACAATACGGTGGACTGCTTCGTCTTCAAGTTAACGAGCGTCAGCGTCTGCTTCTTGTAAGGGCGAATTAACAGAAAATCCGTGTCGATCGCTTCCACCGTATATACATCGTCTTCGCCGCCCAATGCTGCCAGATCGTACGATTGGACGATTTCGCCGTTCGGACGGACGAGATGAAGCGTCTTGTCGTCGATCATCGCGATATTGTCGCCGTAACCGCCGACGCTTTGCGAATTATGAAATCCCCAGTAATGAACTTTCGATTCCCGCACGATTTTGTTTTGATTCACAATCGCTTTGTAATGAACGTCGTTCAAGTGCGGTTCCCCGTAATTATCGAGTACGGAAACGATATATTGCGAGTTGCCGAGATAATCGACATGCATCCCGCCTATTTCCTTCACTTCCATCCTCGTCTTGCCGATCAAGGCGGGCACAACCTTGCCGCTTTTGTACAACGAACCGTCCTTGCGGTTCAGCCAAAACACGTTGTTCTCGGAATCGGCGGCCATACCGGCGATCGCCACCAAATATTGCGAGTCGTAACGAATGTTGGCGGTATTGGTGCGATTGTCCCAATCGAGCGGAATGCCGAACGCGTCGGAGAAGGCCCGAAGCTGGACATAGGTAACGCCTTGTTTGATTTGTACGTCCGCTTGTAATGTTCTGGTCGTTTTGCCGTCGCTGACGGTTGCATGTTTTGTTTTGGCATCGATTTGCAAGCGCCCGTTGATCCCGGTGGAGTAGACCGTACCGTCCGACCATTTGGTATACAAATCCAGCATGCCGGATAATTCCCGCAATGGCAAGTAAATCCGGCCTTTATCGGCGAAAGGCGCGTTCTCCAACGCGATTTCGTTCCCGTTTTGCTGTACGTGAACTGCCGTTTTGGCAGGAGCCGCATAGGCGGCGGTTGAACTAAGTATAAACAAGGTTAATAGAGCAGCGAATCCTTTGAATCGGATGCTTCGTTTTTGCATACGTGATCCTTCCTTTCTACATGTTAGACGCATGACGGCGCCGATTTGTTTCGATGCGGCGGGACAGTCCGGCGACTTCGCATTGAGCTCAATTTTTTTTGCGATAAAAAGACGGTGCCACACCGTCCATCTTTTTGAAGACTCTGCTGAACGAGTGTATATTTGGAAAACCTAATTGTTCGGCGATCTGGGTGAGCGACTCCGTCGTGTATTGGACCAATTCCTTCGCCTTACCGATTCGGATTAACTGATGGTACTGAATCGGCGTCATACCGAAGGCAAGCTTGAACAGTCTTATCAGATGGTATCTGCTCAAATGCGTCATTTCCGCTAATTCCCCCAATGAAATATCCCGGTCCGCTTGCTGATGCAAATATTGCTTGATTCTCACAAGTCGTTCCCAATGGGAAATGACGGGCTCATGTCGGCTCAGATGCTGCTCCCTCAGGAGCGCCGTCCATAATTGAACGAATATTCCTTTCGCCTCCGTTTCATAAAAAGGCATTTTCATTGTGAAAACATGAATAATGTCGAACATCATTTTTTCCAGATAAGCCGGATTGGAGAAGCGCATATGATTCGGCAACTCCATGGGCGGATAGGAAGCGGTGTCTTCCCGGAACCAGGCTTTTTCTTGAACGGTCATCTGTTCGATCATATTAAAAGAAACTTTCACATCCTCGCTGTCCGGTTGATAATACAAGTCAAAATGCAGATGCGGCTGCCTAAACGGAACACTGCCTATAAGCCGGATGGAATGCCGTTGCCGCGGCTTGAACAGAAAGAAGTCGCCAGGACAGCCCCGATACGCCGCGTCCTCAATAGTTACCTCAATCTCTCCTTCTTTAACATAAAGCAACTCATAATCGAAGATCATTCTTTCACGCAGCTCCCAGGGAGGTGAAATTATATTATCAAGAGCAACGCGGATATATGGCGATAAGCTATGCAAAGGGTGAGCGTGCATCAGAAAGTCATCTCCTGCCTAACAATACTAGATTAAAGCAATATTTGATAAATAGTTGTGGATTTCTGCTAAATATTTTTCGGATAAAGTTGATAATATTAGGTCCTAAGGGCGATGTTTCAAGGATATCTTGTTCTATTATAAAACCCAAAAAGGATAAACGAAAGGATGTAAAACGATGGCGGAGTTTAATGGTTTAGGAATGGGATTGGGCAACTTATCGCGGTTGTCCAAAGCGAAGACTCGTTCGATCTGTGCGGAAAATTTTACAGGAGAGAAAGGCAAGGCAGGGATGGCTGTAGACGGAACAGGCTCCCGATTCGCCAGAGATTTGGGGCAAGGATGGAAAGTTTCCCCTTCCGTATCGGTAAAAGCAAAGACGACGTTTACAATGGCGGATGTTGTCGGGCCGGGAGCGATTCAACATATATGGCTTACTTGTTTACCGAATGTGTGGCGTACATTGATTTTGCGGATTTATTGGGACGGGGAGGAACAACCGTCTGTAGAAGTTCCTGTGGGCGACTTCTTCTGCAACGGCTGGTGCGAGCGCAGCAACGTCAATTCGCTTCCGGTTGCTGTCAACCCGGCCGGGGGAATGAACAGCTATTGGGAAATGCCGTTTCGCAAGGCAGCCAAAATTACAATGGAGAACATCGCCGAAGAGGATGCCACGCTATTCTATCAAATCGATTATACCCTGACAGATATCCCTGACGACGCTGCCTATTTTCATGCTCAGTGGAGACGCAGCAATCCTGTGAAATATAAGGACGTTCATACGATCGTTGACGGAATTTGCGGCCGCGGACATTATGTCGGTACTTATCTGGCGTGGCAGTCAAATCATACCGGATGGTGGGGCGAAGGAGAATTGAAGTTTTATCTGGACGGAGACGACACGTTTCCGACAATTTGCAGTACGGGAACGGAGGACTACTTCGGCGGCGCATGGAATTTCGAACATCCCCAGGGGCAATACGGTTCCTTCTCAACCGCATTCCTCGGTCTGCACCAGGTCATCGCACCGGACGGTTTGTACCGCTCTCAGCAGCGCTTTGGCATGTACCGTTGGCATGTGATGGATCCGATCCGTTTCGAGGAGGATCTGCGTGTTACCGTTCAGGCGCTCGGCTGGCGTTCCGGCGAACGCTATCTTCCGCTGCAGGACGACATCGCATCGGTCGCTTTCTGGTACCAAGCCGAACCTCATGCGGTATTTCCTGCGTTAATGGATAAAGATGGGCTTGAAGTGATTTGATCGGCAAAATAAGAACTCGCCAACGACAGTATCAGAACTAAATAGTAAAAATGAGAACTATGAAAAGGGTGCCCGCTCACGCTACGATAAGACAACGATAAAGGGTGTGAGCGGCCCATAGGGGGTGACAATGGATGGGAATGCTCAGGGAACTTGCGAAAAACCGTTATTTATATGTGCTGGCTTTGCCGGGAATATTGTTTTTGCTCATCTTTGCCTATCTTCCCATGTTTGGGCATTTCATTGCTTTTAAAAAATTTACACTAAGCAAAGGAATTTGGGGCAGTGATTGGGTGGGGTTCGAAAATTTCAAATTTTTCTTTCAGGGCGGAGATTGGCTCAGGGTTACTTATAACACAATATTCCTAAATTCTTTATTTATTGTGTTTGGATTGGGAACTTCGGTTTTGTTAGCCATTTTTTTGAATGAACTGCGCCATGCGCTTTTTAAAAGGCTCTCCCAATCGCTTATATTTATGCCTTACTTTATTTCATGGCTGGTCGTCAGCTTCATGACCTATGCGATGTTTAATACGACGGAAGGGCTGATTAACAAAATACTTGCTTCCATGGGTCTTGAGCCGATTTCGTGGTACAGCAACGCGGAAATTTGGCCTTACATTTTAACGTTTTTGTTTGTTTGGAAAACGTCGGGCTATTTTGCCATCATCTTTTTTTCGGCGATTGCCGCTATTTCTTCGGAGTTTTACGAAAGCGCCAAAATTGACGGCGCAACGCGCTTGCAGCAAATTATGCATATTACGCTGCCGCTGCTTAAGCCGACGATCTTCGTGTTGCTTCTGCTGCAGATCGGCCGAATTTTTTATGGAGATTTCGGAATGATTTATGGAATTGTCGGTGACAATCCAATTCTAATACCGACAACCGATGTCATCGATACTTATTCCTTTCGAGCGCTGCGGCAAATCGGAAATTTCAGCATGGCAGGAGCCGTGGTTCTGTACCAATCTATAATGGGATTAATCACCATTGTATTATTCAATGGAATAGCCAGGCGAATCGATAAGGATTCTTCACTGTTTTGATTGGCCCTGGGCTGCTTTCCTGGAAAATAGTTGGAGGGAAACGACATTGAACTTTTTGGATAAATGCTTTACATGGTTCATTTACGGGTTTATCGTCTTGTTTACGCTGATTTGCTTCATTCCCTTTTGGATGATCATCATCGGGTCGTTTGCCTCGGAATCCAGCATTCAGACGAACGGATATCAGCTCTTCCCTTCGGAGTTTAGCTTATATTCCTATGAATATTTGCTTGCGGGAAAACAGGTGTTCACCAGTTACGGGGTGACGCTGATCGTGACGATCGCAGGAACGGCCCTTGCCGTTCTCATCACGGCGATGTACGCGTATGTCTTGGCTCATCCGAAGGTGAAATACCGTAAAATCATGGCCTTTTTAACTTACTTTACGATGATATTCGGCGCAGGCCTGGTCGGTTTTTATATTTTAATTTCAAGTTGGCTGGGCCTGAAGGATTCGATATGGTCTTTAATACTGCCGTATTTATTAAATCCGTTCTTCGCTTTTATTCTTGTATCCTTTTACCGGACCATTCCTTATGAATTAAATGAGGCGGCAACGGTCGACGGCGCCAACGATATTTACATCTTTTTCAAAATCATTTGGCCGGTGGCTGTGCCGGCGATCGCTACGACGAGCCTGTTTTACGCGCTGCAATATTGGAACGATTGGTATTTGGCGTTATTGTTTATCGACGACCATACGCTGCATCCTTTGCAAATCATGATTCGCCAACTGATTTCGAATATTAACGCTCAAGCGTACGTTGCCGGGAGCAATACCGTCTACAGTACGCCGATCCCATCGCGCGGTGTGCAATTGGCAACGGTCTGCCTCACGATCGGCCCGATTATTTTGTTCTATCCGTTTATCCAAAAATATTTTGTCAAAGGGCTAACGGTTGGGGCTGTGAAAGGCTAGCAGGGCTATTGACGATTAGATTGATTTCGTCTTATCTCATGAACCATCAAAGAGGAGGAACTCAAAATGAATTTTAGAAGATTACTGTCATGCGGACTTGCGGTATTGTTAGTGCTGCTTACGATGGCTGGCTGCGGTTCCGACAATGGGGCGAAGCAGGGGAAAGAAGAGCGGGCCGGAGGAGGCCAAGAAGACGGATCGGGCAAGCTTGATCCGGTAACCCTTAAAATCATGATCCCGGGAGACCGCCCGGCGGATATGGACAAGGTGCTGAGAGAAGCTGAAAACAGAATGGCCGATACGTTAAATGTGAAGCTCAATGTCGTATTTGTACCGTTTTCCGATCTCGGGCAAAAAACGCAGATGACGCTCGCGTCCGGGGAGGAAATCGATTTGATTTTCGATGCGCCATGGCTGCATGTCAACCAAATGATCTCCGCCGGATTTTACGAGCCGGTGGAAGACCTGCTGAAACAATACGGTCCCAATATTATCAATTCGCGGCCCGAGGAAATGTGGGAATCCAATAAGTTTGACGGCAAAATTTATGGTATACCGCTTGGTTCTTCTCATGCAATGGGTACGACCTATCTTGTGCGCAAGGATATCCGGGAAAAACTCGGGATTCCGCCCATTCAAACTTATGACGATTTGATCAAGTTTGCCTATACGGTACAAGAAAAGGAACCGAATCTTGTTCCCTTTCTCCCGATCGGACAGGATTCGCAAAAATATATGTCGGAAGCTTCCTTTCGCATGCACTTCGATTACGATACGAGAATCCAAAAAACACATGCACTAGGATCGACCATTGTATTGTACTATAAAAATAATGACGGAAAAGTGTACAACCTGTTCGAGGAAATGGAACCCAAAGTATGGGATTGGATTTTGAACGCTAGAAAGCTGTATAACGATAAAATCATTCACCCTGACGTTCTGGCGATTAAGGATACGGATGAAGAGTTCCGCAGCGGCAAGATTGCCATCCATAATACGAACGATTTCGGTGTCAAGGATAAAGATAAGCAAGCCATCGCCCAAAATGTGCCTGGCGGAGAAGTGGAAGCGGTTACTTTTTTTGATATGACGCCTAAGAAAAACATTTCGAACTTTAAACAATGGAATTTCCTGTTCGTTCCCGCCGTCAGCAAACATAAGGAACGGGCGATTCAATTTTTGAATTGGACGCAGGAAAAGGAGAATTACGATCTGTTGGCCTACGGTATTCAGGGAGAGAATTGGGAGCCGGTCGGAGAGGATCAATATAAAATGTTAAACGATAAATATACCTGGTTCCCTTACGCCTGGATTTGGAATCCCATTCACGACCGTTTGAACGCATCCGACCCGGAAGAAGTGATTGAACTTAACAAGTTTTTACGGAAAGCCGATCATTTTGAGAAGGATATCTTAACGGGATTTGAGTTTGTCTCGGAACCGGCGGCTAACGAAATTGCCAAATACAATACGATTGAGGCGAAATATTTCACGGCTATCTTTAACGGGGTAGTCGATCCGGATGAGTATTGGACCAAGTTTAAAGAAGAAGCTGCCCCTACATTGAAGATCATCCAAGACGAACTTCAAAAACAGATCGATGCATTTCTGGCCAAGAGGTAAGGTAACATGAAATTGATAAATTGGAGAGAAATCTGGAAATATGAGTTGATTCAACTTCAAGAACAGGGGAAGGATACGGCGGGGCTTCTGTCGGAATCCGTAATATCCGCAATGACTGAGGACGAGCTCGAAAGGGCGTGCAGGGAACTGTACGCCCGGATCGACGAGCTGGAAACGGTAAGCGGATGCCGTTTCGTCGAACCGTCGCATTGGCCGGAAATTATGCGCGAATCCGGAACGAACCATATTCCTTCTACAGAGGGAGATACGCTCCCGTTCGGCGAATTGTTTGACCGAATCTATGGAGCTTGGTTGGGCAGAGCTGCAGGATGTCTATTGGGCAAACCGGTTGAAGGCTGGCCACGGGAATTAATCAGAGATTTGCTAGAAAGACATCATTCGTATCCATTGAATCATTACTTTACGATCCGGCACACTCCGCAGGTAGAGGAACAGTGGATGCTGGAAGAATATGAGCGGAACGCCATCGAATATTGCAAGGCGATGCCGCGTGACGACGACATGGATTATACGATTCTGGCGCTAAAGACCGTAGAAACACACGGTACGGATTTTGATACGTCCAATGTTGCCGAAATGTGGCTTATGTACTTGCCGCCATATATGACTTATACCGCTGAGCGTGCCGCCTACCTGAACCTATGCGCAGGCGTTTCGATTCCTCGTACAGCAGTCCATTTAAACCCTTACCGGGAATGGATCGGAGCACAAATTCGCACGGACTTGTACGGCTATATTAATCCTGGGAATCCTGCACGAGCGGCAGAGATGGCTTATCGCGACGCTGCTTTGTCCCATACAGGAAACGGCATTTACGGAGCGATGTTCGCAGCCGCTATGATTGCGGCGAGTTTTACGGAGAGCGACATCGAAGCTGTCATACGTGCCGGACTGGCGCAAATTCCGGTACGTTCGCGGCTATTTGAAGCCATTTCATGGGTGATCGACGAGAGCAGACGGGAATCCGACTGGGAATCTGCCGGAGATCGACTGCTGGAAAGATACGGGCATTATCACCGAACTCATGTGATTAATAATGCCGCCATCGTCGTCTTGGCTCTGTTGTACGGGGAGGGCGATTTGGAGAAGACGATAACCATTGCGGTTATGATGGGATTAGATACGGATTGCAATGCAGCGACGGCCGGATCTGTCATTGGGGTGCTCAACGGCGCGGTCAGGCTGCCTGACAAATGGGTCGCCCCCCTTCACGATCAAATCGAGAGCTATTTGGCGGGGGAAGAGAGTCCGCGAATTAGCCAACTGGCGCTTCGAACAGTACGGCTCATTACGCAATAATGGAAGAAATATGCCAAGGAATTATTGACATAACGGGGGAGAAACGAGATGAATCGGTTTACGCCAAAGCAAATGTACATTCGCATATTTTTGCTGCTGTCTATTGTTTTTTCCCTGATTATAATTCCATTTACCGTATTTCTGTCGCATCAGTTTTCCAAGTACGCAGCAGCCGAAATTAATAAATTGACGAATGATAAGCTAAACCAGACGCTGGAGAGTACCGAATTTATGTTGAAAAAATTGAAGGCGTACGGACTAAGCATATACGAGGATCAGAATATTCAAAATTGGCTGGTGTCCGAAACGAAGGATCCGATGCTCGCGACGGCTGCCATGCAAGCGATGACCAATTGGCTATCCAATGAGTCGTTTATCTTCGACGCCTACATGATCAACATCCGGACGGGCGAGGCGATTGATTCCCGTAAAGGAATCCATTCGCTCGATTCTTTCTATGACCAAGGCATAGTAGATAAAATCCGAAATGACAGGCCGAAATTTTTGCAGTATTTCAATCACGAAGTCGTCGGTGAGTCGCATATGGCGCTGATCGTTCCTTCCAATCCGTCCAGGCATGACTATAACGGATATTTGGCGATTTTGCTAGACAACCGATTGCTGCAAAAATATTTGCTTCAATTCAACCAGGAGATTGGCATTGAGGTTGTCGTCCTGGATCGCCAAGGCAATATGATCATGGGACCGCTTAACTCGGAACTGTCTATGCCTGTTTTATCATCGTCTAAGAATGACCGATCCGGTATGTTTCACCTTGATATCGACGGAGAACAATGGGCTGTAAATTACGCCGAGATGAAATCCCAGCCGTGGACGATGTACTATCTTACCGGATTGGGTCACTTAAAAAGTGAGGTCACGTCTTTTCAACGCAAAATTGTTATTTCTTCGCTCGTACTGTTGTTCGTACTGCTGGCATTTATTTTTTGGAATTCCCGCCGGACATACCGGCCTTTCAGCCAGCTAGCCATGATGATTAAAGGGAAAATCGGCGAGGAACTCGGAACGTCCGACTCCTCCCGCAACGGGGAGTACGCAGTCATCAGGCAAGGGATAGAAACGATGGCGGAAACCATGGATAAAATAAATCGCTCTATCCGTAACCATCGGCATTTAATTGACGGCGAATATTTGCGCCAATGGATTCTTCATGGCCACATGAACGAACCGATAAGAGAGTACATTCTTAAGGAATTCGATCTATTAACCTATAAATATATCCAATTGGCGGCCGTTCGTATCGATTCATACTCATCGTTTACAGAGAAATATACATTTGCTTCCCGAAAACTAATGAAATACGCGATGGGAAACATCGCCGTGGAAATTGTTCGCAGCCGGAATTGGAGCGGGGAAAGCGTCGATTTCGGCGGAGATCACCTGATCGTTCTGCTTGGCAGGAATGAGAGAACACTGGAAGAAACGTTAGAGGTATTTGGCGAAATTGCGGAGCAGATTGAAAAATGGTTGGGCATCCGGGTTATTGTCGGAATCAGCGATCCAAGAGACATCAACGATGAGATCCGATCCGTTTACGATTATATTTACGAATTAACTCTATTGAAATTTATTACCGGAAGCGGAAAAGTGTACGGCGAACGCGATTTTGAGCAATATTCGGATCTCGTTCAGCCGCTGCAGGATGATTCGATGTTGGAAGAGTTGATCCAAAACGTCCGTCTGGGCCGTGTAGAAAAAATGAAGGTATTGCTGGATCAGATCATCGAACAGATGCAAACCTTGACTTATGCCGAATGCAAATTTCGATTGACCCTGATTCTGTACACACTGATGAAAGCATTTAAACAATGGCGTTTTTTGAAAACGGTGGACGGTATCCAAAATCACTTGGACCGATTCGGCACGTTAAACGAGGTCAGAGATTGGTTGTATGTGGAGCTTCAGGAAATTGTTACGAATATGGGGCGGCGCAAATCCTCCGGCCGGAAGGAGGAACTCGTTACGGAAATCGTCGAGTACGTTCAAAATCGCATTCATGATCCTATGCTTAGCGCGGAGGATATTTCCGCACATTTATCGTTGTCGGTCAGTTATACGAGACAAGTTTTCAAAGAAGTATACCATAGCACGCTTTCCGACTTTATTTGGGATCAACGTATGAAAAATGTAATAAAGCTGCTGGAAACTACGACATGGTCAATTGCGGATATTGCCGAAAGGTCGGGATATCAAACCAAGAGCCATTTTTATACGGCGTTCAAAAAAACGACGGGGATGACCCCAAGCGAATATCGGCAGCAATCGGTGGAATATCCGGCAGCGAGATGAGGTGACCATATGGCAGTTTATTTTACAAGAAAAGGATTGATTGTGTCCTGCCAGGCGTTGGCCGACGAGCCGCTGCACGGAGGAGATACGATGGCCAAGATGGCTGTTGCAGCGGAGCAATCGGGCGCGGTAGGCATTCGCGCGAACGGGGTAGAGGATATAAGAAGAATTAAAGCAGCGGTTGGTCTCCCAGTCATCGGGCTGATTAAACGCGACGTGCCAGGATCGGACGTTTTTATCACGCCGACGGCGGATGAAGTAGAAGCTGTGCTGAATGCGGGTGCGGATATCGTTGCGATGGACGTAACGGATCGCGAAGACCGACTGGAGCGGGCCAAGGAATTGATCCGTCTGGCGCATCGATACGGCGCTGGAGTGATGGCAGACGTCTCCACTCTGGAAGAAGGATTGGCTGCGGAAAAGCTTGGGGCGGATATGATCGGCACCACCTTATCGGGGTATACGCCCTACAGCCCGTCTGGTGAGGAGCCGGATTTTCGCTTGATTAATGAGCTTAGTTTGCGCGTGCGCGTTCCGGTCATCGCCGAAGGACGTATTTGGTCGCCGGAACAAGCGGCACAGGCGATGGCAGCAGGTGCGGATTATGTCGTAGTCGGCAGCGCGATTACCCGCCCCCAATTAATTATCGCACGTTATGTACGCGAATTGACCGGGATACTGGAGCAGGAATCAAATTAAGGCAAACAGGGAGATATCCCTTTAGGGGAGCTCGCTGGAGAAATCAATCGTTTTTTACAGAAGTGTTATCTCTCGCAACTTCCCCGATTGTGCTTGTTGCCTTCTCAAGATAATATTATGAGAAAAGGAAGAAAAGATTTGTGGCCACGAAACGAAAGGGGAAGAAATGACATGAATGCGATAGAAAAACGGATTGCAGAATTGGAGAGGTACATGCCCGACTTAACCGGCGGCGACGATCTGGAGCCGTTCTGGCATCGGACGCTGCAAGCGGCGGAACGAAAGGCTTTGCGCGCAGAGCGCAAGCGGGAGGAGACCCCGTTTCCTTACGCGGATGCATACCGGGTGACCTATGAAGGGTACGACGATACGCCCATTCACGGTTGGTATCTTGTGCCGAAGTTTGTCCGCAGCGAATCGTTGCCTTGCGTTGTGTCGTTTCACGGTTATTCCGGCGGAAAAGGATATCCGGAAGAGTACGCCGCCTGGCTGCTGCTCGGTATGGCGGTATTCGCCGTCGATATCCGCGGCCAAGGCGGAGAGACCGGCAATCGGCTGGATCAAGGCTACGGCATGGAGAAGGGGTGGATCACCCAAGGAATATTGGATCATGAAACTTGCTACTATAAAGCGATCGCGATCGATGCGGTCAAAGCGGTAGACTGGGTATGGGAGCAGCCGGAAGTGGACCGGAACAACATCGTCGTACACGGCGCGAGCCAAGGCGGAGGATTGGCGCTCATCGTATCGGCGTTGAGTTCCAAACCTGGCCTGGCCGTAGCGAACATTCCGAATATGTGCCATATGGATTTCGGCATGCTGAACTCCACCGGTTCGTTGACGGAAGCGGCGGCGTTCGCGGAAAGATTTCCGGAGCATTTGGACCGTGTGCTGAAAACGTTAAGCTATTTCGACATGATGAACTTGGCGCATCGCATCCGGATTCCCGTTATGGTTTCCGTCGGGTTGAAGGATACCGTTTGCTTGCCGGAAACGGTGTATGCCGCCTACAATCGGATTGCGTCGCCTAAATCGATCCACGTCTATCCCTTCACAGGCCATACGGTCGTAAGGTATCACAACCGTAAAATGTACGAATTTGTTAAGCGATTTATAACCGGCAATGAAGAGAGAGGCTGAACGAATGCGAAACGGTAACGGACGTTCGGGCGGGGCAACCCGCCCGATTCCGGAATCGGGATGAGGGGCTTCGCCGTAAGCGACAGTCCCGAAGCCCCGTCTTATCCGTTCCACCACCGCTTCAAATCTTTCCACCACGAACGATGCACCTCCGTCTCCGTAGGCTTGATTTCCTCGGGTTCCGTCCCTTGATGGGCCGCGCAATATTCCGTCGGTTCCGTGCCTTCCACGAACGACTCCATTCGTTTGCCGGGACAGGCTGCGGTTGCCAGCTTCCCCGTCTCGGGATCGATATATACGGTGACGACGCCTTCGGGAATCGGGAATATTTTCGGCGGCACGTTTTCCAGCGCACGCTCTGTAAATTCGGCAAATATCGGGGCCGCCTGATGCGCTTCCGCGGCGGCGATCGTTTTGTCCTTGTCGTATCCGAGCCAGACGGCGGTCGACAACTCCGGCGTAAATCCGACCAGCCAGGCGTCGGTATCGGTCGTGCCGGTCTTGCCGGCGACCGGACGCTTCATGAGCGACGATACGCGATTGCCCGTCCCGCCGGCTTCAAAGACGCTTTCCATCAAATTGGTAAGCACATACGTATACGCCGGATCGATCACCCGTTCCTGCCGCGGTTGCGGCGCTTCGTACAACACTTTGCCGTCCGCGTCGACAATTTTCAAGATCGCGGTCGCCGCCACCCGGACGCCCTGGTTGCTGATCACCCCGAAGGCGGACGCCATTTCGAGCGGGCTGACGGGGAAGGTGCCGAGCGCAAGCGAAGGCAGCGGTTGAAGCGGGCTTTCAATCCCCATGCTGCGCGCCATATCAATTACTTTGTCAGGGCCGATCTTCATCATCGTGTTGACCGCGTATATATTGTCGGATGCGGCGATCGCCTGGCGCATGTCGATCTCGCCGTAGTATTTGCCGCCATGATTGCTCGGTTGGTACGTTTTGCGGTTATTGTCGTAATGGAAGATGGTCGGCTCGCTCTTGAAATGCGTTACGCTCGTCATTTCGCCCGATTGCAGCGCAGCCAAATACATAATCGGCTTGAAGGAAGAGCCGGGCTGGCGCGTTGTGGCCAAAGCGCGGTTAAACTGATTTTGCTTATAATCTTTGCCTCCGACCATCGCCTTAATATAGCCGCTGCGCGGATCGACGGAAACGAGCGCCGCCTGCAGCTCCGAATTTTGCGGCAAATATTTGGCGACCGCTTCCTCGGCTGCTTGCTGGGCGTGCAGATCGAGCGTCGTATAAATCGTCAATCCGCCCTGTTCCAGCAATCTTTCCTCAATTCCGAGCGTATCGACGGCGACATTTTTCACGTAATCGCGGAAATACGGCGCCGTGACCGTATTCGACTTTTGCTGCAGCGGTTGGAACGACAAAATTTGCCCATACGCTTCGTCCGCCTGCTCTCTGGTAATATACCCGCAATCGACCATCGCCTGCAAAATCGTCTTTTGCCGATCCTTGGCGTTCTTCATATCGTTATGAGGGGAGTAATACTTGGGACCCTTCGGGATGCCGGCCAACATCGCGCTTTCCGCGAGCGTCAATTCTTTGGCATGTTTGCCGAAAAAGAAGCGGGACGCGGCTTCGATGCCGTAAGCTCCGTGCCCGTAATAGATTTGGTTCAAGTACATTTCCAATATTTCATCTTTCGTATAATTCATTTCAAGCTGGACCGTATAAGCGGCCTCTTTCATCTTGCGCGACCAAGTCCGTTCATGCGACAGGAACAAGTTGCGCGCCAACTGCTGCGTCAGCGTGCTCGCCCCCTGAACTTTATCCATGCGCTGCAGATTGACGAGCGTAGCCCGCGCCATTCCTCTAAAATCGAAACCGATATGTTTGTAGAAACTTCGGTCTTCGATGGACAAGGTGGCGTGGATCAAGTCGGGCGAAACGTCGCCAAGCTTGACAGGCTGGCGCTTGCCGCCCGTGGACGTCTGCAATGTATCGATGACGTTGCCGCCGATATCGACAATTTGCGAGACTCGTCCCGATGAGAATGCCGGCAGCGCTTGGGAGCGCAAATACAAAAGCAGCGAAACGAGCCCGCATATGACGATCAAGCAGCATACCATCGTCAATATCGCAAGCCGTTTCCAGATACGGAAGCGGCGGACTTTGTTTCCGGACGAATATGTAGTTGAGTTTTTCGCCGATTGCCAAGCCATTCGCAAGCTCCTTTCGCTGCGGAATCCCTATAGCTTCTAGTATGGAAAACGATGGAAGCCGATATTCACCCGGGCAAAATAAATTTATTTTTCCAATCGACGGATACTTCGCAAATTCGTATTGCAATTTCGGCGAGTTTTCATCATAATACATTTGTTTGGTACAATAATGAGAGTGATCAAATGCATTGTCATACATGGAAAGAAGGCGATAACGATGGAATTGTGGTTTACGGAAAAACAAACGGAAAATTTCGGCATTACGATGAAAATTAAACAAACTTTTGTCAATGAAAAAACCGATTTTCAAGATTTGGCCATGGTGGAGACCGAGGAGTTCGGCCGCATGCTGCTGCTCGACGGAATGGTCATGACGACGATTAAAGACGAGTTCGTATATCATGAAATGGTGGCGCATCCTGCGCTCTTCACGCATCCGAATCCGAAGCATGTGCTTGTGGTCGGCGGCGGAGACGGCGGCGTTATCCGCGAAATTATGAAGCATCCGAAAGTAGAAAAAGCGGTGCTGGTCGATATCGACGGCAAAGTGATCGAATATTCCAAGAAATATTTGCCGGAAATTGCCGGCGAATTGGATAACCCGCGCGTTGAGGTTATTGTCGGCGACGGATTTATGCATATCCACGAATCCAAGAACAAGTACGACGTGGTCATGGTCGATTCGACCGAACCGGTCGGCCCGGCGGCGCCGCTGTTCGAGCGCGGCTTCTATCAAGGCATCTTCGAAGCGTTGAAAGACGACGGCATCTTCGTGGCGCAAACCGACAACCCGTGGTTCAAAGCGGATTTGATCCAAAAAGTGAACCGCGACGTGAAGGAGATTTTCCCGATCGTACGCGTGTACGGCGCGAATGTGCCGACATACCCGAGCGGTCTGTGGACATTCACGATGGGCAGCAAAACATACGATCCGCTCCAAGTCGACGAAACGCAAATTCCGGAACTGGACACGAAATACTATTCTCCGCGCTTGCACAAAGCGGCATTCGTGCTGCCGAAGTTCGTGGAAGACTTGTGCAAATAGGATCGACATAAGGAGGATACAAATTCGTGCGATTAGATCAAGCTTATTCCGGCAATGTGTTCATTTGCAGTTCCGACGACTATGCCGCTTCGAAAGCGGTCATTTACGGCATGCCGATGGATTTCACCGTCAGCTTCCGTCCGGGTTCCCGTTTCGGTCCGGCGCGGATTCGCGAAGTATCGATCGGTTTGGAAGAATACAGCCCCTATTTGGATAAAAGCATTCTCGACATGACATATTTCGATGCCGGCGATTTGCTGCTGCCGTTCGGCAATGCGGCGCGCAGCCTCGACATCATCGGCGAGTACGTGCGCGGCTTGCTCGCGGACGATAAGTTCCCGATCGGGCTCGGCGGAGAGCATCTCGTATCGTGGCCGATCTTCCGCGAGATGTATGCCAAATATCCCGACTTGGCGATCGTCCATCTCGACGCGCATGCGGATTTGCGGGAGCAATACGAGGGCGAGCCGCTCTCGCATTCGACGCCGCTGCGCAAAGCGGCGGAATTGATCGGCGGCAAGAACGTGTACCAATTCGGCATCCGCTCCGGTTCGCGGGAAGAATGGGCGTATGCGCGCGAGAACATCAACTTCTATCCGTTCGAAGTGGTCGAACCGCTGCGCAAAGTATTGCCGGAGCTCGCAGGCCGTCCGGTATACGTGACGATCGACATCGACGTGCTCGATCCGTCCTGCGCTCCGGGCACAGGTACGGCGGAAGCGGGCGGCATTACGTCGAAGGAATTGCTCCAAGCGGTTCACGCCATCGCGCGTTCGAACGCGAACGTCGTCGGCTGCGATCTCGTTGAAGTCGCGCCCGCGTACGATCCGACGGAACAAACGCAAATCGTCGCGGCGAAGATCATTCGCGAGATGCTGCTCGGTTTTGTGAAGTAAAGACGGAAAGACCCTGTACTCTTGGCGTAGGCCAATGGGACAGGGTCTTTTGGCATAAGGCGGGGAATATGCCTGTGCAAGTTGTATAAAGTGCAATTTAGCTTTGGATAAGGCAGCTGCTTAAGCGGCTATGTTGCAAAATATGCAGCATTTTGGCAGGACAACCCGCCAAACCCGCCTATTTGGTGCGAGAATGTTGTATTTTCTACAGCATAGGCGACGAAAACGGGCAAACTATACCTGTAATGTTGTATTTTGTGCAGGATAGACACGGCCGAGCCTGTCCGCAGCCCGACAAGTGGGCTCATTGGCCCGTTCGTACCCGCAAAAAAGGCCCTACCCGCGAAATCCATTCGCGGATAGGGCAGCGCCGGCAAGAAGTGTGCCGGTGCAATTCGTCCTATCTATTTGCCCAGCAAAATTTTCGCATACGGAGAATCGATCGGCAGCATAATGACCGGTTCCCCTTGGAAGGAGGTCACATAGCTGTCCAGCGTGCGGTACAGCTTGTAAAATTGCGGATCTTTGCCGTACGCCTGGTTATAGGTGGCCGCCGCTTCTTGTTCCCCTTCGGCGATGATTTTTTTGGCGTCGGCTTCCGCTTGCGCTTTCAGCTCTTGCGCCTGGCGGTCCGCTTTGGACATAATTTTACGGGATTCTTCGTCCCCTTCCGACAAATAGCTGGCGGCGATGGACTGCCGGTCCGTAATCATCCGGTTATATACGCTTTGCTTGTTTTCTTCGGGCAGATCGGTTCGCTTAATGCGGACATCGACGATTTCGATGCCGTAGTTGTTTCGCTCTATCGTGTCGATGATTTCGTTCGTAATATCGTCGTTCAGATTGCCGCGGCTCGTATTTTCGCTAATAATGCTGCCGTATTCGATTTCCGACAATTTTCTCCTCACGACGTTATAGACGGTTTCCTCGATCCGGCCCTCCCCGTAAGGAACCGTTCGCAGCGTCCGCAGGAAATTTTCCGGATTGTTAATCCGCCATATCGTGTAATTGTCCACGATGATCGGTTTTTTGTCTTTGGTTAAAATCGACGTAGGGCTGCTGTTGTAAACCTTCTGATATTTCGGCAATGAGGTCACCGATTCGATGAACGGAATCTTCACGTTCAGCCCGGGATTTTTGTGGACCCGGACGAATTCTCCGAATTTGATGACGACTTTATATTCGCCTTCCCTGACTATAAATAAGCTGGAAGAAGCTAATATAATAACTACAATGAGGCCAAATACGGTTAGAACCCATCTTTTCATTGATTCGAATCCCCCTTCGAACCGGACGCTCCTGAACTGTTCTTCATCAGTTCATTGAGCGGCAAGTATTTCACCGTATCGCCCGATCCGTCCGTAATGAAAATTTTCGCTTTCGGCAATATTTTTTCAAGAGTTTCCAAAATGAGTCGCGTTTCCGTTACGTTCGGGTTTTTGGCGAATTCGTTGTAAATCGCGTTAAACTTCGCGACATCCCCTTGCGCGTTCAATATTCTCGTTTTCTTCACGGCTTCGGCGTTTTCGAGAATCGCTTGCGCTTCGCCGCGGGCTTTCGGGATAATGTCGTTTTCATATTTTCTCGCGTTGTTGATCTTGGTGTTCTTCTCCTCGCGCGCGTTCGTCACTTCTTTGAAAGCTTGCTGCACTTCGCCTTCCGGCGGTTCGATGTCCTGGAAAATAAAATCCTGAATAAAAATGCCGGTTTGATACAGTTCGTTCAATTCCACAAGCTTCTCTTTTACCTGGGCCTGAATGACCGTTTTCCCGTCCGTAATGGCATAATCGAGTTTGTTCGAACCGATAACGGAGCGGATCGCCGCGCTGGTGGCATTGCGCAGGAATTGTTCCGGATCTTCGATATTGTAGAGATATTTCTCCACACTGCCGATCTTCCATTGGACGACGGCGTCGGCGGAGACGATGTTCTCATCGCCGGTAATCATGAGCGCTTCCTCTAAATTGGGGGTCGCGCCGCCGCCGGCGTTTTCCGTATAGCCGATATGGATTCGTTGCGTGACCTCTGCGGGCACTTTAATGACCTCTTGAATCGGATAGGGGAATTTGACATGCAGGCCGGATCTTTCCTCGCTGGTAAACTTCCCGAATGTGAGCACGGCGGCTCTCTCTTGCTCTTGAACCGTGTAGAACATCGTGGAACCCAAGGCCAGAACGGCCACGATGGCTATGGCAATTGCAATTTTCTTTGCGACACCCTTTGGGATAGGCGGGAGCTTGGAGGCGGAGGGCTTCCCTCCTCCGTTAATTACTTCCATCGTTTCATCTCCTCGTCTGTAATGTTACATGATAATACGGGAAAAAGGGCGTGAGGGTTCCAGCAAAAAAGAAGATCCCGTCCCACAGGCAAGCCGTGGCACGGGATGACAGCCGTCTTCTAATTTGACAGCGCGGGGGAAGAACCGGATTTGTCGGCTCTTGCCATGCTGCGGTGGCGAAGCGTAAAGTACGCGCTGCTGGCCGCAAGCGACAGGATCAGATAGACGGATAAGATGCCGATATTCGACCAGACATAGTTCATGTCTCCGAGCGAGATGACGCCGCGGAAGGCGCGGATCGTATAGGTCATCGGCAGCCAAGGGTGTAGCGCTTGGAAAAATTCCGGCGCCAGTTCGATCGGAAACGTGCCTGCCGACGAGGACAACTGGAATACGAGCAGCAAAATGATAATAAATCGTCCCACGTTGCCGAACGCCGTAATGAAAAATTGAACCAGCGCAAAGAACGTTAAGCTTGTAACCAAACAAGTGACGAAAAACATCGGTACGTTCTTCACGGGCAATCCGATCAAATTCAAAATCACGAGCCCCGCGAGACAGACTTGCAATAAGCCTTCGATCGCCATCACGCCGAATTTGCTGAGAAACCATGCGAAGCCTGAAGGCGCCCGTCCGTTCGTCTCCCGCAGCGGGAACACCATAGAGAACATAAGCGCGCCGACGAAAAATCCGAGCGACAGGAAGTAGGGCGCCATGCCGACGCCGTAGGTTGTCACGTCGTTGTTCTCGATCTTATCGCTGTCCACCGGGGAAGAGATCATTTGATACGTTTTATCGGTCGGATGCTGGGTCGCTTTCTCCGCTCCTTCTTCCAGCTTCTCGCGCAGCTTGCCTCCTCCGTCCAGCAATTTCTCTTGGCCGTCCAGCAGTTGGCCGAACCCGTCGTTGATGCTGTTCTTCGCCTGATCGATCTGGTCGATCATGCTGCGCATTTTGTCATGCATGAGCTGTTGGATCAGGCTGCCGGCTTCGTTCAGCTTGGTATCGGCCGCGTTGTGAAGCAGCATCCGGGCTTTCGGCTCCAAATCGTTCACCTTCCGGTCGGCGGCTTCATGAAGCTTCGCTACCACTTCCGGGGCGAGACGGTCGAGTTCTTCGTCCGCCTTCCGATGAACGCCGTTTGCCACTTTCGGCTCGTATTCGTTCCATTTGTCGTCCACCAGTTGGTGCAGCTTGCGCGTTAACTCCTTCGATTTCCGATCGTAAATCTCATCGGCGAACGAATGCGCCTTGGCCAGCAACGACGGCGCCAGTTCGTTCGCTTTGGACTGGGCGAGCCGGTGTGCGAGCGAGCGAACGTTCGGATACAATTCGTCGAATTTGGCATCCGCCGTTTCGTGAAGCTTGGCGACGAGCGCGGAACCGACTTTATCCAATTCTTTGTCCGCCAGCCGCTTCAAATCTTGCTTCAATTTGCCCTTTAATTGCTCCAATTGGTCGGGTTGCAGGCTTTGTTCTACTTTGGTTCGGACTTCCTCCAATTTCCGCTTCATATCCTCCCATTGTTTCTGCAAATCGGGAGGCATATTGTCTTGAAGGGGCTTCATCTTCTCCTCCAGCTGATCGAAATCGGTTTGGATTTGCTGCAGCCGTTCCTTCCCTTTTTGCACTGCATCGGCAAACAATTGGTCGACTTTCTCGTCAATATTCCGATGGATTTCGTCGCGAATCGAGCGGTCGATTTTGGCGTACTCGCGGTCGATCGTGTCATGCATCTTCGCGCGGGCGACCGGCTCCATGCTGTTTAGCGTTTTGTCGATTTGCCCGTCGATCGCTTTCATGATCTTATCGACATTGTCCGCGTAAGCTTGATCGATCTCTTGATGCATGTTGGCGCGAATTTGTTCGCCGTAAACGGCCGATTGCTTGTCGATTTGCTCATGCAGCTTTTCCTTGGCCGGACCGGAATATTCCTCGAACATTTCGTCGATACGCCGATGCACCGTGTTATGCGCGATATTCATGTATTGTTCCGATTGCTTGTCGATTTCCCCGTGGATTTCATCCAGCAGCGCCGGTTTGTTTTTGTCGATCGCATCGTTAATTTCTTTATGGACTTTCTCGTCCACTTTGGCGCGGTTTTCTTCCAATAGCTTTTCGACCAGCGAGCCGGCCTCAGACGTTTTATCGTCGACTTGCTTGTTCAGTTCGTCGCGGAACATCTCGATGCCGTTTCCGAGTTCAGCGAGGCCGCTCTCGATTTGGCCCGCTCCGTCGCTTGCCAGTCCCAAACCTTCGGCAACGGCCTGAATGGCGTTGAACATTTGCTCGACATACGTTTCCGTCACTTTTTGCGACATTTCCGCTTTAATGTTTGCGACCACCTTATCCGAAATTTGTCCGGACAAAAAATTAAAACTGCTGTTTTCTTTGTATATCAAATTCAGCGGTTCGGGGTTCGGGTCTAAAATTGTCGTCGCATGCCGAGACATCTGTTCGGGAATCAGAATCATCAAATAATAGCGATGCTCGCTCAACCCGCGCTCCGCCTCTTCCCGGGTGACGAAGTGGAAATCGACCGCGTCGTTGTTCTCCAGCTTCTGAATGAGCTCGCGTCCTATCGCAATTTCCCGGCCTTCATATAGAACCGGATTGTCTTCGTTGACGACGGCTACAGGCATATGTTTCACATTGCTGTACGGGTCCCAGTTCGCAATCAAATAAATGCCGCTGTACAGCAGCGGAATGACCAGGAGGCCGAGAACGGGAATGATGACATCCTTGGACCGGAGCATCGCCCTAAATTCCGATCCGAAAAAACGTAGACTTTTCACGTTATCCCTCCTCTTATGACTAGTTGACCAAATTGTTATTTTAGTTCTGGAACGCGAATAGAGTTATTTTACTACGCCGATTTTAATTTTTCAATCGTTATTTTTAAGTTCGCGAAACGACTTTCTTCACAATTGGTATATAACATGATATATTGTTATATTAGAATGTTCGATGCATAACCATGTTGCTTAGGAGGATATGAATGGCTAACGATTATGCGTCCAAGCCGATGTACGAGAAAATATTCGCAGAACTCCGCGACAAAATCACATCCAATCAATACGAAGCGGGGCAGCGGGTGCCTTCCGAGAAGGAATTGGGCGAACAATACAATGTGAGCAGGATTACGAGCAAGAAAGCGTTGGAGCTGTTGGCAAGCGAAGGCTATATCGTGCGCAAACCCGGGAGGGGATCGTTTGTGGCGGAAGCGCCGTATTCCAGAATCCATTCGGCCGGCGCAAGCCCGAGCGGGAACCGGAAACCGCGAAGCGCTTCGGACAAGTCGTTAATCGGACTTATTATTACCGATTTCGCGGAGAGCTACGGAACCGACTTGATCTACGGCATGGAGGAAATGTCCCGCGCGAGCGACAGTTATTTGGTCATTCGGCGTACGTTAGGCATTCCTTCGTTAGAGGAAGAGGCGGTGAAAGGGATGCTTGAGTTAGGCGTCAACGGATTAATCATCCTAAATTTCGAAAGCCCGTAATATCAAACACTGAATATAGTGGATCTGCCTCGCGGACTGTAAAAAAGTGGAGGTTTCCCAGTTCGTTCGGTTCAAGTCAACATTATGTGGATACACTTTCCCC
>NZ_CAKKLI010000043.1:0-46906 GCF_918697855.1 Paenibacillus sp. CECT 9249
ATTGATACACCAAAAAGCTTTCGACCTATGATCTGCCCATATTAATTACCCCAAAAACGGATACAGTTTGCAACTCTATTTTCATTTATGGCGATGGTCGTCAGGCCATGGGGGATTTGTGTGAAAAATCGTACGGAATGTGCGGTGCCTGGATCGAGTCACACGATTTAATACGAAATTTCATACACAAATCGGCGACTCGCCCTGATTCCGTATGTTTCACAGAAACTCCTTACTCATTTCCTGCTACGTTACGTTCTCCACGCCAAAACTATCCCAACGAATCGAGGCTCTCTTTGGGGACGCTAACCTGATTATGGAATCGGCTGTCCTCTTATTTAAACAATCGAAACAGGTACATTACGATCGAAGCGACAACGCTAATCACAATGCAAGTCACGATTGGGAAATAAAATGTAAAATTTTCCTTCTCGACGACAATGTCCCCCGGAAGCCGACCGAATTGCAGCCATTTGCCGCCAAATGCCCAGACGGCCCCGATCACGATCAAGACAATACCTGCGATGATTAACAGTTTCGGCATGTTATCCACTTGGAAAATCTCCTTTAGAGGTTATTCTAAAAGTCCTCTCCTGATCAAGTTGACTTTTTGAACACGTATTTTATTTATGAATATACAACGACTTTCCCATTCTATATAATGATTAGCAGCAATGCATTTGCGAATACGTACCCGTGACCGAAGAGGTGAATCGAATGTTTCAATCGTTGCAATATACAGGCAGTTTGGAAGACAATTACGAGACGCTGCTGCGGCAGTTGGACGCGTTGCTGGAAGGCGAGACGAGCCTGATCGCCAACCTGGCCAACGCCTCGGCGCTGCTGAACCAATTTTTAAACGAAGTGAATTGGGTCGGTTTTTATTTGACGGAAGACGATAGCGGCGAATTGGTGCTAGGTCCGTTCCAAGGCTTGCCCGCTTGCGTTCGTATCCCTTACGGCAAAGGCGTGTGCGGAACGGCGGCGGCCAAGGCCGAGACGATCGTTGTGGCCGATGTCCATGCGTTTCCCGGACATATCGCCTGCGACGCCGCATCCCGTTCCGAAATCGTCGTCCCATTAATAAAAGACGGCAAGGTGATTGGAGTGTTGGATATCGACAGCCCGATCGAAGGCCGCTTTCAAGAGGCCGACCGCATATATTTGGAAAAGTTCGCGGCAAAGCTGTTGGATCATCTAAGGTAGCCTCGGGAGAAACTACGGTTAACACGATCTGCCATAAGGAGGCGAAAGCCGTTGTTTCAACCGACCGTTTGGCCCGAGGATCCGCCTCCGGCAGAAGCCGTCCATTGCCGGAAGTGCGAGCTTGCCTGTCAACGTTCCCGAGTCGTTTGGGGAGAAGGCAATCCGGACGCTCCGATATGGATTATATTGGATAATCCCGGGGAACGGGAGGACCGCGAAGGCAACCCTTACGTCTGCGGCACCAGACAAACGCTGCAATATGCCGCTTACGAAGCAGGGTTTGCGCAGAACGACCTGTATGTGACTTATGTACTGAAATGCCGCCCGAGAAGAAAATATGATAAGCCGAAAGCGCGCGCGATCTGCATGCAGCACATGAAAGAGCAGGAAATGGCGAAGAAGCCGCAGCTGGCGCTCTGTTTGGGCAATGTGGCCGCACAATCCTATTTGGAAAATCCGGATGCCGACGTGCGAACGCTTCGCGGAACGTGGACCGAGGTGCGCGGCGTTCCGACTACGGTTTCGTATCACCCTCTCGCCGTCCGCCGCAGGCCGAATCTCATGCCGTACTTCTTGGAAGACTGGCGGCGTGTCGCCGCATACTACGGACGCGGCTGATGTCGTTTGGCGAATTCGGCCAAATGATCGGCGAATACGTTGACCGCCAGCGATTCGGACGGCTCGGCCGCTTGTACGATCGAGCAATTGCGCACGAAACGCCGGCTTTTCACTCGGATCGGGCATATTTCTCCTGCGTCCAGCGCCTTGTCTACAACGAGATGCGACAGGACGGAGATGCCGAGTCCCGAAGCGACCGCTTCCTTGACGCCTTGATTGCTGCTGAAAATGAAAGAATGCTTCGCGCGCAATTGCAACTGTTCGAGGACGCGGTCGGAAAACGCCCTTGTGCCGGACCCGCTCTCGCGGAAAATCCATATTTGATCCTGCAGCATCCCGGCTTCAACCGACGGCAGCAGCGTCAAAGGATGATCCGGCGGAGCGACCATAATCATTTCGTCTTCCATAAAATAACTTACTTGCAAATCCGAGTAATGCACTTGGCCTTCGACAAGGCCGAGATCGAGTTCGCCGCGGTGAACCGATTGGGCAATCTGTTCCGTGTTGGCGATAATCACTTGCACGTCTACCTGCGGGTGCGAAGCGGCAAATTGCGCCAGCACCCGGGGCAAAATATATTCGCCAAGCGTAAAGCTTGCCCCGATTTTCAGCGCGCCCGTTACGACGTCCTGGAGCAAACGAATCTGCTGCTTGGCTTCTTCGTACAGCGCGAGAATTTGTTTTGCACGTTGATACAAAATATTGCCCGCTTCCGTTACTTTTACATATTTGGGGGAACGATGGATCAACTTCGCGCCGAACTCGTTTTCCAAATTGCGGATATGCAAGCTGACGCCCGGCTGCGATATATTCAGCGCTTCGGCAGCGCGGGAAAAATGGCTGTGCTCTACAACGGCAGCATATACTTTTAATGTTTCCACGATCACCGTCTGAACCCTCCGATGTTTCTGAAGTAGTTCCATTGTATCTTTTTTACCATAAAGCTACAATGCGGCGTAGCCAGATGCGGTGCAAACCTGTTAAAATGGTACTTGTCCGCAGCAAACATTTTATGATGAAAGGGGAGGAAGGCCTGTGGTGAAGTATGTTGTCTTCGATTTCGACGGGACGTTAGCCGATTCTAGAAATATTGTCATCGAATTGATTCAGGAGCTTGCTGCCAAATACGGATACGATCCGATTAAGGAAGAGGAGATCGAGCAACTGCGTTCGATGTCGTTAAAAGAGAAATGCCGCAGACTGGGCGTTCCGTTATATCGATTGCCTTCGCTCGCCGTCGAGTTTCAAACGAATTTTCGACAAAGAATCGGCAAACTTTCTTTCTTCGCGGGAATTCCGGATTTAATCCAATCATTGATTCGGCGGGGACTGAAGGTCGCTATTATTTCTTCGAACGCAGAGGAGAACATTAAAGAATTTCTGCAAAACAACGGCATGAAAGAATGGATTGACGATATTATTTGCTCCAGCAATTTATTCGGAAAAGACAAGGTGATCAACAAGTTTTTGAAAAAAACGAAGCTGCGTCCGGCCGACATCGTTTATGTGGGCGACGAGCATCGAGATATTGCGGCCTGCAAAAAATGCGACGTGAAAATCGCAGCCGTCTCGTGGGGCTTCGATACGGTCGACCTGCTCGAGAAGGCGGAGCCGGAGCGGATCGTCCATCAGCCTGATGAAATTTTACAATGGGTGGAAACGCTGAGAACGGCGGAATCATAAGCGCGAAAACATCTTCATTCGGATACCGGGGAAGATGTTTTTTTTCGTTGCGATCAATCTAAAACGAACCCATTTATATGCGTAAAAGTGCAAAAAAACTGTAGAATGCTCCCTTTGAAATGTCGATGGAGACTGCTATAATAATTTTTATGAACCGTATCGAATGTCAATAAATAATTTGTTTCAATAGGGGGATACATGATGGGCGCAACGATTAAAGTCGGCATTGTCGGCTACGGCAATTTGGGACGCGGGGTGGAACTGGCTCTGAAGCAAAATCCGGATTTTCAACTGGAAGCGATCTTTACGAGAAGACAACCGAGCGAAGTTTCGGGCAACGCTCTGATGAAGCATATTTCCGAAGCGGAGAACTATAAAGGAAAAATCGACGTCATGATTTTATGCGGCGGATCGGCTACGGATTTGCCGGATCAAGGGCCGCAATTTGCGGCGATGTTCAATACGGTGGACAGCTTCGACACGCATGCGAAAATTCCGGAATATTTCGAGAAAGTGAACGAAGCGGCGGTCAAGGCGGGCACGATCGGCGTCATCTCCACAGGCTGGGACCCGGGCTTGTTCTCCTTGAACCGGTTGCTGGCGCAAGCGGTATTGCCGGAAGGCAAAGAGTACACGTTCTGGGGCAAAGGGGTCAGCCAAGGCCATTCCGATGCGATCCGCCGCGTGGCAGGGGTGAAGCACGGCGTACAATACACGATTCCGAGCGAGGAAGCGGTCGGGAAGATCAGAGCGGGAGAGACGCCTGAATTAACGACCCGCCAAAAACATTTGCGCGATTGCTACGTCGTGGCCGAGGAAGGCGCCGATCTGGAGCGTATCGCCAACGAGATTAAATCGATGCCGAACTATTTCGACCAATACGACACGAACGTAACGTTTATTAGCGAAGAAGAGCTGAAAGCGAACCATTCGGCGATGCCGCACGGGGGGCTTGTGTTTCGCAGCGGCAAAACGGGGGCGAACAACACGCAAATTATCGAATTCGGCCTGAAATTGGACAGCAATCCCGAATTCACGGCGAGCGTTCTCGTCGCTTGCGCCAGAGCGGCTTATAAACTGTCCTCCGAAGGGCAGTCCGGGGCGAAGACGGTATTCGATATCCCGTTCGGATATTTGTCGCCGAAATCGGCGGCGGACTTAAGAAAAGAATTGTTGTAATATAGTGCGGGCGCGTATCCGACAGGATATGCGCCTTTGCTCTATTCGCGGGGGTGAAGGAGTGCCGATATGAAACCGATCTATCTAAAACGAATATACGATGCGCCGGACATAGCGGACGGCAAACGCATTTTGGTGGACCGGATTTGGCCGAGAGGGATGAGCAAGGAGCGGGCCGGGCTCGCGTTATGGATGAAGGAGATCGCACCGAGCCGGGAACTAAGAATTTGGTTCGGCCACGATCCCGGGAAGTTCGCGGAATTTCGGAAGCGGTATAGGCAAGAACTGGACGGCGATCCGGAGAAACGGCAGTTGGTGCGGCAGCTTCGATCGTGGGCGGAGACGGAGACGATTACGCTCGTCTATGCCGCGAAGGATGCGGCGCATAACCAAGCGGTCGTGTTGCGGGATCGGATTGCGGAAGAAACGGCGCTCTAGGCCGGCCGGCGGGCCGCTCGAGAGCGCCGTTTGCGATTAAATCAATAGATTGAAGAGAACCGGATCGTTATTGATCTCGGTATACTGGACGCCTTTCTTTTTCATCCGTTCGATCAAGGCGTCGTAATCTTCCTTATGCTTCAATTCGATGCCGACCAGCGCCGGACCGTTGTTTTTGTCGTTCTTCTTCGTATATTCGAACCGGGTAATGTCGTCGTTCGGACCGAGCACATCGTCGAGAAACTCCCGCAGCGCCCCCGCGCGTTGCGGGAAATTGATGACGAAGTAATGCTTCAAGCCTTCGTAGATGAGCGAGCGCTCTTTAATTTCCTGCATCCGGTCGATATCGTTGTTGCCTCCGCTGACGACACAGACGACCGTTTTACCTTTAATGTGGCCGCGGTACATATCTAGCGCGGCGATCGTCAACGCTCCCGCCGGTTCGGCGACAATCGCGTTTTCGTTATATAGATCGAGAATCGTCGTACATACTTTCCCTTCGGGCACGGCTACAATATCGTCGAGCACTTCCCGGCAAATGCGGAAGGTGAGATCCCCGACTCGTTTCACGGCCGCTCCGTCCACGAACTTATCGATATTGTCCAGCGCCACGATCGATTCCTGTGCGAACGATTCCTTCATGGACGCGGCACCTTCGGGCTCGACGCCGATCAGCTTCGTGTCCGGGCTGACGGCTTTCACGTAGGTGCCGACGCCGGACGCCAGCCCGCCGCCGCCGACGGTCACGAAGATGTAGTCCGCAGGCTCGTCCAGCTTCTCGATAATTTCCATGCCGACGGTGCCGTTGCCGGCAATGATCTTCGGATCGTCGAACGGATGAACGAACTTCATGCCATGCGTTTCGCAAGTTTTCACCGCTTCGGCATAGGCGTCGTCAAACGTATCGCCGGTCAGTATCACTTCGACGAACGAACCGCCGAAATTTTTCACCTGGGCAATTTTTTGACGCGGAGTCGTGCTCGGCATGAATATTTTTCCCTGAATTTGCAGCGCGTTGCAGGAAAAGGCGACGCCCTGCGCGTGATTGCCCGCGCTGGCGCAGACGATGCCTTGCTTCAGTTCTTCCGGCGACAAGCTGCGTATCAAATGATAAGCGCCGCGAATTTTGAACGATCGGACGACTTGCAAATCTTCCCGTTTCAAGTATACGTTGCACTCGTATTTATCCGACAATTTGGCGTCCCGCTGGAACGGGGTCTTATTGATCACATTTTTTAGGGCATGATGGGCGACAATGATTTCTTCCATGCTTACGGCTTTCGGGGCGGCATTCTGATTCATTTCGGGTCCCTCTTTTCTCTCTAAATAACGATTGTAGTAGTTATAACGCTAGCCGTCCCGATTTGTCAAGTTGCAGGATTCAAGCAAAAGAGTTGTAAGTAGCGAATTCGCCCGTCGGTTTGCGATATCCCCGCGGTCTTTCGCTCGAAACGTCGGCTTTGCCGATCGTCATCAGCATGACCGGCACATACTGTTCCGGGGCGTTCGGCGTTTCGCGCATCATGTTCGGATCGAAGCCGATCGTCAGTATTCGAATGGTATGCGGTTGATTCAAGGAGAAACGAAACTACTAGCGTTTGAGGAGAGGCTCTTCTCCGGAACGGACCGGAGAAGAGGAGTATGAGTATGATTCTTTAAGATTGCGGCGCGGAGGCGGAAGCTTCCCGCAGCTTCCGGTCGGAAGGAAGCAGTACCGTCAACAGCCCGAGCAGCGGCAAATAGGAGCAGCATTTCATGACGAAGCCGATGCTGGTCGCGTCGGCGAGATTGCCCAGCACGGCGGCGCCGATCCCTCCCAAGCCGAACGCCAGGCCGAAGAAAATGCCCGATACCATGCCGACTTTGCCCGGCAGCAGTTCATGCGCATAGACGAGTATAATCGAAAAGGCAGAGGCGAGAATGAATCCGGCGCAAATGAGCAAGATGATAGAGAACGCCAAGTTCGCATAAGGGAGCAGAAGCGCGAACGGAGCGGTTCCCAGAATGGAAAACCAGATCAAATTCCGTCTGCCGTACCGATCGGCCAGCATTCCCCCGAACACGAGCCCAAGGACGTTTGCAGCCAGGAAAGCGAATAATACCATTTGCGCCTGCTGGATCGATAAGCCGAAATGGTCGATCACAAAAAATGAATAATAATTGGTGATGCCTGCGACATAGACGTTTTTGGAAAAGACGAGCAGCATCAAAATCGTGATGGCGAACGCGACGCGCGTTTTGGACAAACCGCTTGTTACGGCAGGCTTTGCGGCGGCGCTCTTCCTCTTGACTTGCGAATAGGCGAGCTGCTTGCCGTACCAACCCGCAACGTAATACTGGATTAAAATCGCCGCGCCTGCAGCAATCGTAAACCAGATCGCGCCATGCTGTCCCAACCGGACAAATAAAAGCGCGGCCATAACCGGCGCGAGCGCCTGGCCGATATTGCCGCCGAACTGAAAGATCGATTGCGCGAGCCCTTTTTTCGGCCCGGCCGCTAAGTAGGAAACGCGCGACGATTCCGGGTGGAACACGGCGGAACCGATGCCGATCAGCATGACCGAAAGCAGGACGATCCAGAAGCTGGGCGCGATCGATAGCGCGGCTACGCCGAACAGGGTGAACAGCATCCCGATCGGCAGCAAATACGGTTTGGGACGAGCGTCGGTGTAGAGCCCGATGAGCGGCTGGAGTACCGAGGCGGTGGCGTTGATCGTGAACGAGATCAGTCCGATTTGCGTAAAGGTAAGAGCGAGCGAATCTTTCAAGATCGGAAAAATCGCGGGCACTACCGCTTGAATCGTGTCGTTCAGCAAATGCACGAGGCTGACGGCGAACAGAATCGGATAGACGGTTTGTAGCGGGCGCGCTGCTTGCGCGGCCTGTGCAATTGCCGGTTTTGTTGACATGTCGGTCACTCCCTGAAAATATAAAATAAAAAACCGATTCGCTCCTTCCGCCGATCGATGCGCGGCATGGGAGGAAAAGGTTTTTGCAGCCATTATTTTGGTTATTTTAATGCCGTTTCCAGAGGATTGTCAACAATTATTTTGTGGCTGTTTTCCGGCCGGGTGTGCGGCAAATCTTCGCAAGGCCGTTATTTTCCTTTTTTGTTTTTCCGGTCCGAAGTGCGGGTCGTCGTGTTTTGGCGGGCATGTCCTTGTTGTTTGGCCATCGTCGGTTTGTCACCCCCTCTTCCTTAGTATGAAGCGGAGGGGGAGTTCTATTCCGCATGGCGGAAACGTTCTTGATCCGAGAGCGCTATGCCGGTATAAACTTAGTTTGATAATAGGAGATGATTGCATGGATCAGAAAGAAATGCGCGTGTTTGTCGCTCTTCCCGTTCCTCAGGACATGCGTGCCGCTTTGAGCGAATGGTCCCGGCATCGGAAGCGGGAATTTTCGTTTCAAAAGTGGGTGCATCCGTCCGATTACCATATTACGTTGAAATTTCTGGGCAATACGGCTCCGGCCGTCATCGAGCGGCTGCACGGCGATCTCATGCGCATTGCCGTTGCGACCGATCCGCTGCGGTTTGCGCTGCATCATTTCGGCACGTTCGGCGAGAGTTCTTCGCCGCGCGTACTATGGGCTGCCGTGAACGGGGATGTGGAGCCGCTCCGCCGTTTGCAGCGCCAAGTGGAAGAGGCCTGCCGCGCTTACGGCTTCGAGCCGGAGAATCGCCCTTACCGCCCGCATATTACGCTCGCGCGGCGCTACCGGGGCGTGCAGCCGTTTCGCCCCGACGGGTTGTCGAGCGAATCCGGAACGCCGGTATCGGACGATTCGGTTCAATCCGTTGACAGTATGGTTCTGTACCAAACCCATATGAACCGCGAACCGATGTATGAGGCAATCGGGCGGTTTCCTTTTGCGGCGGGTTCATTATAAGCGGCTCCTGCGCTTGCTGTGGGGTCTCCGTTGGAAAACATCCAATTGAAATGGCCGATTTATAGGTAAAAGCGGGTCGCTATTGGAAATGATCCAATGGACTTCGTCTTTTCGCGTCCTTGTCCGATTTTTTGAAGATTTCATTGTACATTTTCCAATGAAAAGGTTGTATAGCGTAGGCAGAGCGGAGAAACATTGGACAAAATCCAATAGAGTCACACCGGCGTTACATATTATAGCCTTTCCAGCCGAGGGTAGCATAGGATGATCTATAGGTTAACGGATTTTGGAGGCTTTATTGCGTATCAAAACGCCGTCTTGGCGAAGTTAACGGGTTTTGAGGGCGCTATTTTGTCGAAACATCGCAAAACTTTACCTTCTCAGGCCGATCGCGGTATGATAACGGTTCGAAAATCCGTTAAGTCCGAAAAATCGACTGAAATTTGAAAAATAGGGCCTTGGAAATCCGTTATATTTTTGAGGCGCCGACCCAGCTAGAAAATGTAATGCAATTCTAATGCTAGTTTCATGGGAATGTAGCGGCATGCCTGGTTCGCGGACAGAGAATGCGTTATTTTGCGTTTTGTCTCCATATGGGACGGAAAGGCGGACAGACGATCCTCTATTTGTGGCAAATCGGCCTAAAATGACTCGTTTAGCGACAAATAACGGAACGTATGTCCGCATAACCTGCTTAAAAGCTCATTTTACCCGAAATAGAGGATTCTGTGTCCGGCTTCAAGCCGCCGCACTGTTACTGACGCCAATTCCAGGGGTAATGGAGCGCGGTGTTCGGGGTCTGAGCGCATACTGAGGCACGAGAGCGATGACGAGGCCCCGAGAGCGACGTCAAGGTCCGAGCGCGATGCCCGAGACCCGAGCGCGATGCCGAGGGCCTCACGTCAGGGTCCGAGCGCGATGCCCCGAGACCTGAGCGCGATGCCGAGATCTGAGTACGCATCAAAGTTGAGCGGCCTAACGCCCCCGGCCTCAAAAATTCGGGCCTCCGATGCCGTCTTCCACGATCCGCTGCGAATCGTCGTTCTTCTTCCCGTCCGAACCGCCTTCGCCGCCCGCATTGACGGCGACGAGCTTCGGCTGAGGCTGATACGTGTCCCGCGACACGCGCTTCGTATCGACGACTTTGCCGCCTTTGCGCTCGATGCGGTACGTGTCGACGACAAAGCCTTGTTTGCCGGCTTGCAGCACCTGCTCCTTGCCTGCGGGCAAGCTCGTGTTGCGCACGTATTTCACCGGTGGATCGAGCACTTTCACGGTTTCGGACTTCACTTCATAGGTTACGTCTTCCGGCAGCGTCCCGAACAGCTTGACCGTGAGCCGCTTATTTTCTACCGAGGTGCGGATGAGCAGCGATTTGCCCGTCGAATTTTTAAATCGAAAGTTGATATACCCATCCGCGAAGGTCGCGTCCTGCCCGATCGGCAAATAGCTGACAGGCAGCGAATGATTCCGTCTTTCCACGATTTCCAGGCCGGACAGCAGCGCGGCTTTGTACAGCGTGCTCGACACTTGGCAAATGCCGCCGCCGATCCCCGGCACGAGCTTGCCGTTATAGATCACCGGCGCTTCGCGGAAGCCGTATGTTTTCTCCGTCTCCGCGATTACCTTTCCGTAATCGAACACTTCGTCAGGCTCGAGAATCATGTCATGAATGGTGAGCGCCGCCGACGTCACATTATGCGACCGGCCTTCTTCGCTCGTTTCAAAGCTCGTCGTAAATTCGACGATTTTACGTTCGATCCCTTCCTCCTTGAGCGAGGCGACCGTAATGGCCGGCGGGGTTGAGGCGAGAGGCACGCGCAGCGAAATTTTGTTGCTATTATTCATGTCGTTGAACATTGTAAAATCGGCTGGCAGGATTTCCGCGATATTGCGCTCAAGCTCCGGCCATTCGATACGGTATGCCAACTGCTCCGGAACATAGCGCACCTCGTCGTCCTCGGTAATCCACCGGACCGCATCGACCGCGTCGCCCATCGTCCGCCGCTCCCAATCCGGGGTGAATACGGACTTGATCCGGCTTGCATCCCACGCCACCCGCAAATCGAAGCGAAGCGGCATCGAGTGGCGGTATTTGACGCGTTCCCACGTGTTTCCTTCCCATAAGCGCAAGATGCCGCTTTGCAGCTCGTCTTTATTGAACGTTACGCCCAACTGCTTGAACGTAAGCGTTTCGGACTTCGTTTTCGGCTCGCTTATCGTGAAGACGACTTGTTTATTCGCAAATCGTTCCTCGTAAACGTTTAATTTTTCGACAAATTGCTCCGCCGTCAACCCTCCGACTTCCCAATTGGCGATCCGGACGCCGGCCGGGATCGTCTTTTGCGACGCATAGCTATGCAGCCAACCCCACAATCCCACAACGATCAAAAAGACGAACGCGACAACGATAAACAAATAATGGACCCGTTTCAAGATCAGCTTCACCCTTTGCTCTTCTCGTCACTAACCTCCGAACGTTTGCAAAGCCGGCTTTGGGGCGCAAAGAAGTTGCCCGGAAGCGAAAGGGCATCCGTGCGATTTTCTTTTTCCGGAGGTCATTCCTCATGTATATGCGCGCTATGCGAAAAGCTTTCGTCCCGGCCTAAAAAGTAACAAGGTTGTAACGAAACAGTAAATATTTTGATGAAAATCGTCGGGTTGCAAGAGGAATTAAGCAATATATGTCGAATATATAAAGGCTAACTATGTATGGGAGTGATAACGTGATAGAACTGCAAGACGTGTGGAAAACCTACCCGGACGGCACACATGCATTAAGAGGAATTTCCGTTCGGATCGACCGTAACGAATTCGTCTATGTGGTCGGCCCGTCGGGAGCCGGCAAATCGACGTTTATGAAATTAATTTATAGAGAAGAAGTTCCAACAAAAGGACAAATATCGGTAAACGGGTTCAACGTCGGCAGGCTGAAGCAGCGGAAAATTCCGTTCGTACGGCGGAATATCGGGGTTGTGTTCCAAGACTTCCGGCTGCTGCCGAAATTGACGGTATACGAGAACGTCGCGTTCGCGATGGAAGCGATCGAGGCGCCGCGCCGCATCATTAAACGCCGTGTCGTGGAGGTGCTGGACCTTGTCGGATTGAAGGGAAAGGCGGGCAGCCTGCCCGCGCAGTTATCCGGCGGGGAACAGCAGCGGGTGGCAATCGCCCGGGCGATCGTGAACAACCCGTCGGTGATTATCGCCGACGAGCCGACAGGGAACCTCGATCCGGAAACGTCCTGGGGCATTATGAACCTGTTGGACGAAATTAATTTTCGCGGCACAACGATCGTGATGGCGACTCATAACAAGGATATCGTCAACTCGCTTCGCAAACGCGTTCTTGCGATTGAACAAGGGCTTATTGTGCGCGACGAAGTGCGGGGGGAGTACGGTTATGACCTTTAATACGTTTACCCGTCACATCCGAGAAGGCAGCAAAAACGTAATCCGCAACGGGTGGATGTCGTTCGCTTCGATCAGCTCGATCGTCATTTCCTTGTTTATATTGGGAGTGTTCGTAATACTGGCGCTTAACGTCAACGCTTTGAGCGACCAGATCGAGAGCAAAGTACAAATTCAGGTCTATCTGCAAAACGTATCGACAGAAAAAATACAAGCATTGAAAACGGAAATCGGCAATATACCGGAGGTCAGCAAAATCGACTATATTTCTAAAATGAGAGGAATGGAATTATTTCGCGAAAGTTTAGGAGAAGACGGCGCGGATTTGCTCGACGGATATAACGAGGAGAACAATCCGCTGCCCGATTCGTTCCTGGTGGAAGTATACGAACCGACTACGGTGCCGCTCGTCGCCAAGAAAATTAACGGCATCAACAAGGTGGATACGGCCGAGCCGATCATGAAGGTGAAATACGGGGAAGGCACCGTCGAGAAGCTGTTCGCGGTGACGAATACGATCCGCAACATCGGGCTGATCATTGTAGCCGGATTGGCCGTTACAGCCATGTTCCTGATCTCGAATACGATCAAAGTGACAATATTGGCGCGGCGCCGGGAAATCGGCATTATGAAGCTCGTCGGCGCAACGAACCATTTTATTCGCTGGCCGTTCTTCGTGGAAGGCGCGCTGATCGGATTGATCGGTTCGCTTATCACGATCGGGCTGTTGTTTCTGGGCTATTACCGATTGGTCGATTCGACGCAAAACCAGCTCGGCCTCATGCTGATCAAGCTGGTCCCGCTGCAAGACATGTGGATGCAGGTCGGGTTGCTGATGCTATGTTTGGGCGTTTTGATCGGAATATGGGGAAGCACGATTTCGATTCGAAAATTTCTGAAAGTATAAACATTCGTACCGGGAGGAGAGAAAATGAAGAAAATCGCAGCGATGCTTATCGCCGCCGGTTTGTTGTTCGCCGTTTTGTACCCGACGTCCAGCGAAGCGAAATCCAAAATTGACGAGATTAACGCGGATTTGAAAAAAATCGAACAAGATATAAAGAACGCCCAAAAAGCGAAAGACGACGCGGAAGCGACGAAGAAGCAGGCGATACAGCAAAAAGCCGCGACCGAGCAGGAAATCAACCAAATTATGAAGGAAATTTCCAGCGTGAGCGACGAGATGGTCAACGTCATGCTGCAAATCGACGATAAAGTCGACGAGTTGCATGTGACGGGACAGCAGCTGCAAGAAGCGACGGATCGCGTCATCGCGCGCGGACAGTTGCTCGATTCCCGCGTTCGGTTAATGTATATGAACGGCTTCGTGTCTTACCTGGATGTACTGATGAGTTCGACGAGCTTTTCCGATTTTTTGGACAGGCTCGATACGCTGCAAACGATCGTCGGCCAGGATAAAGAAATTTTGGCCGCCCATAAGCGCGACAAAGCACTAATCGTCGAGAAAGAGAAGCAAATTAAGAAAGACCTGGAAGAAGTGAAAGTGCTCTATGCGAAGCTGGAAGACACGAAAAAGAACCTGGTCGCCAAAGAAAAGAAAAAAGAAGTGGCCATCGCCAGCCTAAATCAAAAAATCGAAGAGTCCGAAGAAATCAGCGAAGCGCAGGAACAAGCGGTGATGAAGCTGGCCAAGGCGCGGGCGGAGAAATATGCCGCGCTGGAGAAAGAGAAGAATAAAAACAAAAAATCGAACAAAACGTACAAGGGCGGCAAACTGGGCATGCCGATTCAAGATTTCGTACGCATCTCTTCCCCGTTCGGTCCGCGCACCCATCCGGTAACCGGGCAAAAATCCAAGCCGCATAACGGCATCGATTTCGCCGCTCCGAAAGGCACATCGATATTCGCGGCCGAAAGCGGCACGGTCATCGTCGCGCAGGAAACGAGCGGTTACGGAAATACCGTCATTATCGACCACGGCAAAGGAGTCTGGACGCTGTACGGTCATATTCGCAACGGCGGCATTAAGGTCGAGAACGGCCAATCCGTGAAGAAAGGCGAGAAGATCGCCGAAGTCGGAAGCACCGGCGTATCGACAGGCAATCATCTGCACTTCGAAGTGCGTATTAACGAAAAACCGGTGAACCCGGCTGGATATTTGAACTTATAATTTGAACTTGTCATCGGAAGTTGGCATTGGAAAAAACTTAATAATCAGTACAAGCTTGACATATACTATAATGATAAAGAGGAATTGCGCAGGGAACGAGCGGATAACCCTGTTAGAAAAAGGCGGTGAACCGTGTGATATTTAAAGGCCGTACGGTATTCGTATTTGTGCTGCTGACGATGTTTGCGACCTCCTTGTTGACGGTAACGTTGGTGAACACGCCCATCTTTGCCAATCAAGGCGAGCGAATGGCGTCGTCCATGGCGGCGGAGGGCTTGACCAAACAAGAATTTGAGAAAATCAATACGACGCTGAAACTGATCGAAAGCCGCTTTTATAGCGATGTGGACCGGACCAAAGTGATCGACGGCGCCATTAACGGCATGATGAGCTCGCTGCAAGACCCTTACTCCGTATATATGGATAAAGAAGTAGCCGACGAGTTCTCGTCGAGCAGCATTGAAGGGGCCTTTACCGGAATCGGCGCGGAAGTGACGCTTGAGGACGGCAAAGTCACCGTCGTCTCGCCGATCAAAGGCTCTCCGGCGGAGCGGGCGGGCATTATGGCCAAGGACGTGTTGATCTCCGTGAACGGAGAGAAGCTGGAAGGGCTGAAGCTGAACGATGCAGTCGCGAAAATTCGCGGCCCGAAAGGGACGAAAGCGAAAATATTAGTGAAACGGGCCGGCGTGGCCGAGCCGATCGAATATGTCGTCGTGCGCGAGGAGATCGATCTCGAGACGGTATATGCGCAAATGCTGCCGGATAAGATCGGGTTGATCGAAATTAGCCAATTCTCGATGAAGACGGCGAAGCGCTTCGGCGAGGAATTGAAAAATCTCGAATCGCAAGGCATGAAGGGCCTGGTGATCGATGTGCGCAACAACCCCGGGGGAGTCGTGCCGGTGCTGATCGAAATCGCGGAACATTTCGTGCCGAAAGGCAAAGTGATTTTGCAAATGGAAAACCGCGAAGGGAAGCGGGAGCAACAGTTATCCAAAGGAAGCTCCAAACCGTATCCGGTGACCGTGTTGATTAATAAAGGAAGCGCGAGCGCGGCGGAAATATTGGCGGTCGCCTTGCAGGAAAATCATGTCGGAACGCTCGTCGGCGAAACGTCGTTCGGCAAAGGAACGGTTCAAGTCAGCTATACGGAGGAACTGCGGGACGGAAGCTTGCTGAAAATGACGATCGCCAAATGGTTGACGCCGGACGGCAATTGGATCCATCATCAAGGCGTCAAGCCGGACATCGAAATTAAGCCGCCGGATTACTACTATGCCGTTCGTCTTTCCAAAGAGCGGGATTTGGCTTACGACATGAATAACGACGATGTGAAAAACGCGCAAGTTATGCTCGATGCGCTCGGGATGAAGCCGGGACGCAAGGACGGATATTTCAGCCAGCAAACGAAGTCGGCCGTAGAGAAGTTCCAGCGGCAAAACGGTCTCCATGCGACCGGCGTAATCAATTCCGAAACCGCGGAGAAATTGGAAGATGCGGTTCGCAAGCTGCTGGAAGATCCTAAGAGCGATGTGCAATTAAATAAAGCGGTCGAAGTGCTGCGGAAGGAAATCCGCTAGTCCGCGTCGAATACGTAGAAGGTTGGCGAAGTTCAACCTTCTTTTTTTTGCGCGGAATAGGAGAGTGGGGACAATGGAATTTGCGCTTGAAACGCTTCAAAATATAGCCGAAGCTATTGTACGGATGTTGATGCAGCCGTTTTTCTATATTGCGATTTTGTTCGTTTTTTTGCAGTACCGCAGACAGGTGACGATGGAACGGAAGCTGTTTCACGTCCGGATGCACGCTTGGAGCAGCCAGATATGGCGAACGCTGCTCGGAGGCATTGCGGCCGGGATCGCCGTCTCGATCGCATTTGTGTTTCTCGGCATCTCGTTGTCCCCGGCGGGGATGATTTGCATATGGGCCGTCGCGCTGGTGCTGCTGTTATTCCGGGTTCGCTATTTATGCTTGGCGTATTCGATCGGAATATTAGGAATCATTCGGTTTATTCTCGGCTTTTTTCCGGCGCTGGAGAGCGGCGTTCCCGCGTGGCTGGGGGTTGTCGTACAAACGGTTCGGGAACTGGATATTCCGGCCTTGCTTGCGCTTGTCGCTTTGCTTCATCTGGCGGAAGCGCTGCTGGTCCGGTATCAAGGTGCGCGTTTTGCCGGTCCGCTGTTCTTCGCGGGGAAACGCGGCAAATTGATCGGCGGCTATCAAATGCAAGGATTATGGCCGGTTCCGCTCTTTATGACGATTCCGGCGCAAACGGCGGGTACGGTATTGCCGTGGACCCCGTTCTTCGGCGGCGACGCTTGGCTGGGGGGCTGGGCGATGATCGCATTTCCGGTCGTCATCGGCTTCTCGGAAATGACCCAATCGCGACTGCCGCAAGAGAAAGCGCGCGTCAGTTCCTCGCGTCTGCTGGCATACGGGGCTGTCGTCTTGGCTCTGGCTGTTGGCGCCGAGCTGTGGAGTCCGCTGGCGATCGTTGCGGCCGTCGCCGCATTGGCGCTGCATGAGGGATTGACCTGGTACAGCGGCAAGGAGGAAGCGGCGCGCAGCCCGCTATTCGTCCACGATAGCCGCGGCCTGCGCATCTTGGCCGTCCTGCCAAGCGGACCGGCAAAAGACATGGGGATTCGGGCGGGAGAGACGATTCATAAAGTGAATGGAGTCCGCGTCCGGACGAAAGAAGAATTGCATCAGGCGTTGCGGATGAATTCGGCGTTTTGCAAGCTGGAGGTGCTCGATCTGGCCGGGGAAAGCAAGTTTTTGCAGCGGGCGATTTATGCCGGGGATCATCACCAGCTTGGCGTCGTGCTGGCGCCGGATCAGGATGCGGCTTATTATGCGGAAACGAGGCAAGTATCGCTTCTTGGCATGATCAAAGTAAAGATCGGAGGGCTTGCCGCGGGAAGCGGCCGTAAGCGGCAAGACGAGACGGAAACGTTGCAATAAAGGAAAAACAGTTCTAAAGTACTATGGCAGATGCGACTTTTCTCATTTTCGAGAAGTTGGATTTTTTACCACAATGGAATTATCTCTGAAAAGGTGAGTGAAAACGATGAAAACAGTAAAGTGGAGGCAATGGATTGCAGCCGGTTTGGCAGGCATGCTGATCATTTTGGCGGGATGCCAATCCGTCGGAGGCTTCGCAGTCGATCGTGTGCTCGAAAACAATTTGAAATCGACCTCTTCCGAATCGAGCTTATCCTACTCGATAGAGCTTGTAGTGAAAGAAGGAACGGTCTTGACGGGGGAAGAGGCGGAAATGGTCCGCTTGATCAATTCGTTGAAATTATCTGTCGATCATATGAAAGTGCAAGATCCCAACCGTTTATCCGTAAAAGGTTCGATAGACTATCAGGATCAATCCGTTCCGTTTCTTATGACGGTGAACGAATCCGACATGCTGTTATGGCTGGAAGGGGCGCGGAAACCGATCGCGTTCTCGAACGCGCCGACAGACGAATGGGGAGAAGACTACGCGCTGCAATATCGGCAATTGCAGGAGCAAATGCGGCAAGCCGCCCCGACGGTCGCTTCCTACTTGGTGAAGCATTTGCCGAATCCGAATGTCGTTTCCGTGACGAACGTAACCGAGAAGGTACACGGGGAAAGCCTGAATTTACATAAGCTGCATGTTGAAATCAAAGGCGACGAAATGATCGGCCTTGTGAAAAAAATGCTCGAAAGCATCGCCAAGGATGAAGCGGGTTTAAAAGAAATAATCGGCGTGCTGTATGACGTATACTACCCGATCATGACCCAGGCGATGGATCTGTACGGGGAAGCCGAAGATTCGGAATCGTCGCTCGGCGCCGGTTTGATCAAAAATAAAGAGGCCGCCGTACTCATGTTATATGAATTGATTCGCGAATCGCTCGATCATGCGTTGGCGGATTTCGACAAGGAGACGGCAAAGTGGCTGGAGCAGGAGAAAGAACTGAAGCAAGTGCTTAGCAAAGACACCTCGCTCGATATCGATCTGTTCGTCGATAATCAAATGCGGATCCGCAAGCAAAATGTCGCCTTTACGATTGCAATGCCTGATGCGGCCGATGTTCCGTTCGGAAAAGTGATCGTCCGCGCGGAATCGGAAACGTGGAATATCAATCAACCCGTTCAAGCGGATACGATTGACGCGAAAGGCGGCGTACTGCAGTTCGGCATGTATGCGTCCGGCAGCAAGCTGACCGCCAATTTCGAGAAAGACTCGACCGTTTACCGCATCTTAAAGGACGATTTGAAAGTAACGCAAAAGCAATTCTATATTGCGCAAAACGACGAGCTTTATTACGATTGGTACGATTTGACGTGGTCGATGCTTGACGGCGCGGCGATGGTTCCGATCTGGGCTTTCGCGGATCAATTGGAAGCCGATGTAACATGGGTTCCTCAATACAAGCAGGTTGTCGTAGACGATCCGATCACAGAGCTTTCGCTCCGGTTTACGATCGGGTCGGATACGGTTTATGTGAACGGTACGGCGCAAACGATGAGCCAGCCGGTTACCGTCGATGCCGACGGCACCGCTCACGCTCCGCTTCGCTTCCTGGCAGAGACGCTCGGAGCGGAGTTGAAATGGGACGAAGAGTATAAAGAATTTATCGTGACGCGCGATTAACCGAAACGGAAAATCCCCTGTAAGCCTTGGCGGGCCGCAGGGGATTTGATTCTTTATTGCATCAGTTTTCTTAAAACGATAATCTCGACGCGACGGTTTTTCTGCCGGTTCGATTCGTTATCGTTGGGGGCGATCGGGTGCGTATCGGCATAGCCGGCAATTTGAAACTGCTTGGCGTCAAGCCGCTCCTCGTCGACGAAATGCCGCAGGACGGAAAGCGCGCGCGCAGCGGACAAGCCCCAATTGTCCGTATAGGTTCCGCCCGGTTGGATCGGCAAATCGTCGGTATGGCCTTCGATGCTGATCGTCGTATCCAATTGAGCGAATAGGCTGGCCAGCTTGGCCAAAGTCGGCGCAGAGTCGGCCTTTACATCCGCCTTGCCAAGATCGAACAGGAATTGGTCGCTGAGCCGAATGGCGATTCCTTTCGGCGTATCGGAGACGAGTACCATTTGCTCCAATTGGTGCTCCTTCACATAATCTTCAATGACATGCTTCAATCGCCGCAAATCTTCTTCCTGTTTGCGAAAAGCCAGGTCAAGCTCTGTCGGCACATAGCCGGTTTCTTGCCGGTTTGCTTGCGAAACCTCCGATCGATCGCCGCGGTCCGGCTCTCCGGCGATCGACGTTCCTTTGTCCAATAACGAATCGCCGTTGCGGAACGTAAGCTGCAGCGTCTGCGAGAGCGAGTCGTATTTATCCGCGTCGATCTTGCTCATTGCGAACATGACGACGAAAAAGATGAGAAGCAGTGTAATCAAATCGGCATATGTAATGAGCCAACGGTCCTGCGTGCCGCCGGGATCGTTTTTCCTTCTTCTACTCCTGCGTCTCATGGGTCATCACCTTTTTCTTTAACAGCGGCAGCGCGAGCTCGGGATGTTCCGCGGCCAGGAAGGATTCCAGCTTCTTGCGGACGAGCAGCGGATTGTCGCCCGCTTGAACGGACAGAACGCCGTGAAACAGCAATTCCATCTGCAGCAATTGTTCCGCACTGCGCGCCCGAATTTTGGAGGCGATCGGCAGGTACAGGACGTTGGCGCTGGCGACGCCGTACAGTGTCGCCGTAAACGCGACGGCAATGGAAGGCCCCAAGGCGCCCGGGTCGGTTAGGCTGCCGAGGACGTGGATCAGTCCCATCACCGTGCCGATAATGCCCATCGTCGGCGCGTAGCCGCCGGCCGATTCGAAAATTTTGGCATAATTCTCGTACTTTTGTTCGGCCGCATCCATTTCCAGCTCCATAATTTGCTTTACCAGTTCCGGATCGGTGCCGTCGACAACCATCAGCAAGCCTTCCCTAAGAAAAGGATTGGGATGCGCGGCGGCCTTCTTCTCGATTGCGAGCACGCCGTGCCGCCGGGATTCGGAAGCGAGCGCCGCCACATCCTCGATCAACTGCTCCATGTTGTCCCGGGGCCGCATAAAGGCGAACTTCAACGCCGCCGGCACGGTTCTTAGCCTGCTCCAGGGGAAGCTGACGATAACGGCCGCGAAGGTGCCGCCGAACACGATTAAGGCGGCGGTACCGACGAACAGTCCGCCAAGCTCTCCCCCTTCCCATAAAAAACCCCCGATTAATGCCGCGATGCCGGCCAAAATGCCGATAATAGTCGTGAGATCCATGTTTTCAATACACTCCCGTTTTCTATGATTGCCGTTCCGATGCGATGTCTTCAACGATGAGAAATGAGGCGCTATATTTTAATTTGCATCATTTTACGGAAAAAGGTATAATATATGGGAACAAATATTCTTATGTCAGGAACGAACTTCCTTTTTGTTATATCGGGAAGTTGCAAAATAAAGTTTAGAACCATATTCTACACGGTATTGGGGAGTATGCGCAATGAGCGATATTATCGTAAGTTCGAAGTCATTTGAAATCGAATCGGAATATACTCCGCAAGGGGATCAACCGAAAGCGATCGGACAGCTGGTGGAAGGCGTGAAGCAAGGCCTGAGGCATCAAACGCTGCTCGGGGCGACGGGGACGGGCAAGACGTTTACGATTGCGCAAACCATCGCCAAACTGAACCGCCCGACGTTGGTGATCGCTCACAATAAAACGTTGGCGGCGCAGTTGTGCAGCGAATTCAAAGAGTTTTTCCCGAATAACGCGGTCTCGTATTTCGTGAGCTACTACGACTATTACCAGCCGGAGGCTTACATCCCTTCCTCGGATACGTACATCGAGAAGGATTCGAGCATTAACGACGAGATCGATAAATTGCGCCACTCGGCAACCAGTTCGTTGTTCGAGCGGCGCGATGTTATTATCGTAGCAAGCGTATCTTGCATTTACGGCTTAGGATCGCCGAAGGAATACGGAAGCCTGGTATTGTCGCTTCGCGTCGGCATGGAGAAGCCGCGCAACGAAATTTTATCGAAGCTGGTGGACATTCAGTACCAGCGCAACGATATCAATTTCATACGCGGTACGTTTCGCGTACGCGGCGACGTCATTGAAATATTCCCGGCGTCGAGAGACGAGCATGCCGTTCGCGTCGAGCTGTTCGGAGACGAGATCGAGCGCATTACCGAGATCGACGTATTGACGGGAGAATTGGTCGGCGAACGGGAGCATATCGCCATATTCCCGGCGTCCCACTTCGTTACGCAGGAAGAAACGATGAAGGTCGCCTTGAAAAATATTGAGAAAGAGCTGGAGGAGCGGCTCGAAGAGCTGCGCGCGAACGGGAAGCTGTTGGAGGCGCAGCGCTTGGAGCAGCGAACCCGTTATGACATCGAAATGATGTCCGAGATGGGATTCTGTTCCGGCATCGAGAACTATTCGGGGCCGCTGACGTTCCGCGAGCGCGGCGCAACGCCGTACACGCTGCTTGATTATTTTCCGGACGATATGCTGGTCGTCATCGACGAGTCGCACGTCACGCTGCCGCAAATCCGGGCCATGTACAATGGCGACCGCGCGCGGAAGGAAGTGCTCGTAGAGCATGGTTTCCGTCTGCCGTCGGCGCTCGACAACAGGCCGCTGCGGTTTGAAGAGTTCGAGGAAAAGGTAGGGCAAATCATATACGTTTCCGCTACGCCGGGACCGTATGAGCTGGAACATTGCCCGACGATGATCGAACAGATTATCCGCCCGACGGGCTTGCTCGATCCTGTTGTGGAGATCCGTCCGACGAAAGGGCAAATCGACGATTTGATCGGAGAAATTCGCGACCGGATCGCGAAGGACGAGCGCGTTCTCGTCACGACGCTTACGAAGAAAATGGCGGAAGATTTGACCGACTATTTGAAGGAAATCGGCATTAAAGTCCGGTATTTGCACTCGGACGTCAAGACGTTGGAGCGGATGGCCATTCTGCGCGATTTGCGCTTGGGGACGTTCCATGTCCTCATCGGCATCAACTTGCTGCGCGAAGGCTTGGACTTGCCGGAAGTGTCGCTTGTGGCGATCTTGGATGCCGACAAGGAAGGATTTTTGCGCGCGGAACGCTCGTTGATCCAAACGATCGGCCGTGCGGCGCGCAATTCCGAAGGGCATGTCATTATGTACGCGGATAAAGTGACGGAATCGATGGATAAGGCGATGAAGGAGACGGAGCGCCGCCGCTCGATTCAAATCGCGTATAACGAGGAGCATGGCATTACGCCGCAAACGATTCGCAAAAAAGTGCGCGATGTTATTGAGGCGACGAAGGTCGCCGAGCAGAAAGCGGATTATTTGACGGACGCCGCCAAACAGAAAATGTCGAAGAAAGACCGGGCTTTGATGATCGAACGCCTGGAGGCGGAAATGAAAGAAGCGGCGAAAAATTTGCAATTCGAACGGGCCGCCGAGCTGCGCGACGCGCTGCTTGAGCTTCGCGCTCAGGATTAATCGCGGCATTTCGCGAAGGATCCGGGCTTCTGAACGGTTTGAATCTTTCAATATCGGCCAACACTGATGATAGACGGATCAAGATCGAATTCGTAGATGATATAAACTTAAGAGGTTTGAGGGGAAGGGAAACTATGGCAAGTGATAGTATCGTCATTAAAGGTGCAAGGGCGCATAATTTGAAAAACATAGACGTGACGATTCCGCGCGACCGTTTCGTCGTCTTAACGGGATTAAGCGGTTCGGGCAAATCCTCGCTTGCGTTCGATACGATATATGCCGAAGGGCAGCGGCGTTACGTCGAATCGCTGTCCGCTTACGCGCGTCAATTTCTCGGCCAAATGGAGAAGCCGGATGTCGATTCGATCGACGGATTGTCCCCGGCCATCTCCATCGACCAGAAAACGACGAGCCGAAATCCGCGTTCCACCGTCGGCACGGTAACGGAAATTTACGATTACTTGCGGCTGCTGTTCGCAAGAATCGGACGCCCGCATTGCCCTGAGCATCATATTGAGATCTCATCGCAAACGGTGGAGCAAATGGTAGACCGGATCATGCAGTACCCGGAGCGGACGAAGCTGCAAATTCTCGCTCCGCTCGTATCGGGGCGCAAAGGCGAGCACGCGAAATTGTTCGCCGATATTCAAAAGCAAGGCTTCGTACGTGTGCGTGTAGACGGTGAAATCCGGGAGCTTTCCGAGAAAATCGAACTGGATAAAAATAAAAAGCATAACATCGAAGTGATCGTGGACCGGATCGTACTGAAAGAGGATGTTCAAACTCGTTTAGCCGATTCGATCGAAACGGCGCTGAAGCTGTCCGGCGGTCAATTGCTCGTGGACATTATCGATCAGGAGGAGTTGATGTTCAGTTCCAATCTGGCTTGTCCGATATGCGGATTCAGCATTGACGAATTGGCGCCGCGGATGTTTTCGTTCAACAGCCCTTTCGGAGCATGTCCGGATTGCGACGGGTTAGGCGTCAAAATGATTGTCGACCCGGACTTGCTCGTTCCGAATACGGATATGACGATCGAGGATGGGGCGTTCGAGGCGTGGGCGGGAAGCACTTCGAATTATTACCCGCAATTTTTGAAATCGGTATGCGAGCATTACGGCATCGCTGTTGACGTGCCCGTTCGAACGCTGGAGCCGGAACAGATGAAGAAACTGCTATTCGGCACAGGCGGGGAGAAGATTCGTTTCAAATACGAGAACGACTTCGGACACCGCAAAGAAGCTTTCGTGCCGTTTGAAGGCATCGTGCGCAACTTGGAACGCCGGTACCGCGAAACGGCTTCCGAAGGCATTCGCGAATATATCGAAGCCTATATGAGCGCAAAGCCTTGCTCCACTTGCAAAGGCGACCGTTTACGCAAGGAAAGCTTGGCCGTTACGATTAACGGCAAGAACATGGCCTATGCGACATCCTTGTCCATCGGCGAAGCGCAGCGCTTCTTCTCCAGCTTGGATTTGAACGAGAAAGAGCGGACGATCGCGCATTTGATTTTGCGCGAGATTAACGGGCGTTTAGGTTTTCTCGTCAACGTCGGGTTGGAATATTTAACGCTAAGCCGTGCGGCAGGGACGTTATCGGGCGGCGAAGCGCAGCGGATCCGCCTCGCGACGCAGATCGGTTCGAGCTTGATGGGAGTTCTGTATATTTTGGACGAGCCGAGCATCGGTCTTCACCAGCGCGATAACGACCGTTTGATTAAAGCTTTGGAACATATGCGGGATTTAGGCAATACGTTAATCGTCGTCGAGCATGACGAAGATACGATGCTCGCGGCCGATTATATTATCGATATGGGACCCGGTGCGGGAATGCACGGGGGAGAGATCGTCTCGCAAGGTACGCCGCAGCAAATCATGGCCGATCCGAACTCGCTGACAGGGCAATATTTAAGCGGGCGCAAGTTTATTCCGGTGCCGCTGAAGCGCCGTTCGCACGACGGACGCTGGCTGGAAATCAAAGGCGCGAAGGAGAACAACTTGCGCAACGTCAATGTGAAAATCCCGCTCGGCGTGTTTACGGCGGTGACAGGCGTGTCCGGTTCCGGGAAATCGACGCTGGTGAACGAGATTTTGTACAAAACGTTGGCGCGCGATTTAAACAAGGCGAAGACGCGCCCCGGACAATATAAAGAAATCATCGGAATCGATCAACTCGAGAAAGTGATCGATATCGACCAGTCGCCCATCGGGCGCACCCCGCGTTCGAACCCGGCGACGTATACCGGTGTGTTCGACGATATCCGCGACGTATTCGCGGCAACGAACGAAGCGAAAATTCGCGGCTACAAGAAAGGCCGGTTCAGCTTTAACGTCAAAGGCGGACGCTGCGAAGCTTGCCGCGGGGACGGGATTATTAAAATTGAAATGCACTTTTTGCCTGATGTTTACGTCCCATGCGAAGTTTGCAAAGGCAAGCGGTATAATCGCGAGACGCTGGAAGTGAAATATAAAGGCAAAAGCATTGCCGATATATTGGAAATGACAGTGGAGGACGCTTGCGAATTTTTCAAAAATATTCCGCGCATTCACCGCAAAGTACAGACGCTGCTGGACGTCGGTTTAGGCTACGTGAAATTGGGGCAGCCGGCGACGACGCTGTCGGGCGGCGAAGCGCAGCGGGTCAAGCTCGCATCCGAACTGTATCGCCGCAGCACGGGCAAGACGATGTACATTTTGGACGAACCGACGACCGGCTTGCATGTCGACGATATCGATCGATTGTTGAAGGTGCTGCATCGTTTGGTCGATTCCGGGGAAACGGTGCTAGTCATTGAGCATAACCTGGATGTGATCAAAACGGCCGATCATTTGATTGACCTCGGACCGGAAGGCGGAAGCGGCGGGGGAACGATCATTGCGACCGGAAGCCCGGAAACGGTCGTGAAGAACGAACGCTCCTACACGGGCCAGTATTTGAAGCCGATTCTGGAGCGCGACCGCCAGCGCACGGAACAATTGGAAGACGCGTTCGTCTAGAAACTGCAAAGCCCATTACCAATAATATGGTAATGGGCTTAAATTATGGTATAATGAAAGCGTACAATAACTTGACGTGGGATAGGTGCCCTCCGGAAAGGGGGGATGCCTATGGAGCTTTCGTTCATCGATGTGATTACGTTCGGAATGTTCGTTCTGGCGTTGCTTACTTATATCGAAAAACGAAAGTAACCCACTCAGGTTGAGAGCCTAGTTCGTGGGTTACTTCTTCTTCGTTATAATCTTGGAGGGAAGCCCGCGCAAGATGATTGTACGAGGAGACGGTCGGCTCACCGTCTCTTTTCTATATGATCATCATAACATGGAAAAAATATACTTGCAATAAGGCGGTCGCCCGCCCGCTTGCTCGAAGGCAGTACGCAATATTTTAGGATGCCAAAAAGTCGGATAATTTCTGTTGGAAAGGCTCGGTGCCGACGCGATTGACGAATTGATGGAACGACTCGCCCGGCTCCCGATGATCTTTATAATAAAGGACGAATTGCTCCAGCAGTTGGGCGACGATCTCGCCTTTGACGCGGCCTTTCAATGTTTGGTTGAATTTGGCGTTCTCGCTGAGGGTTCCGCCGACTGCGATATCGAAGGCGTCGAACGTTCCTTCCGGCGTACGAACAAGCGCGCCTTGCAAGCCGATGTCGGCAATATGCTTCTGGCCGCAAGCGTTCGGGCATCCGATCATATGGATGCGAATTTTTTCGTCCAATTCAACATGCTCGTCTAAGTATTCGGCCACTAGCCGCGCTCTTTCCTTCGTTTCCACGACGGCCAAGTTGCAAAATTCATTGCCGGTGCAAGAGACGGTACGGCTCATAAAATGCTTCGGAAACGGCGACAACCGTTTCAGCACTTGTTCGTTCAATACATTGTCGATTTGATCGTCCGGAATGCCGCTCAAAATAATGTTTTGCGACATCGTTGTACGGATTTTGCCGTCTCCATATTTGTCCGCAATGTCCGCTAACTGCAAGAACTCGTCTGCGTTCGAACGCCCTATCGGCACATTCAGGCCGATATAGTTCAGCCCGTCTTCTTTTTGCGGATGGACCCCGTCGAAGTAGGCCGCTTGCCAACCGATGATTTTGCTTTCGCCGCTCGAAGGCATTTCGCCGATCAATTCAATCAGCTTTTCTTTAAATTTCTCCGGTCCCCAATCGGCCACTAAAAATTTGAGCCGCGCATGGTGGCGTTTTTCCCGGTAGCCGTAATCGCGGAAAATGGTTGTGACGCCGATCGCAACTTTCAGTACTTCTTCCGGTCGAACAAAAATATCAAGCTGTTTCGCGAGATGCGGTTTGACCGAAAGTCCGCCCCCGACCCATACGTGAAATCCGATCGTTTCTACACCGTCAATGATTTTTGTTGCCGGGGTAAACGCCAGATCGTTAATTTCCGCGTGAGCGTTGTTGTAAATATTCGCAGAAATGGACATCTTATATTTACGCGGCAAATTGGAAAAATCGCGATTCATAAGGAAATAATCGTTCACTTGCTCCACGATATCCGTCGTGTCGAGCAGCTCGTTCCGGTCGATGCCGGCTAACGGATTGCCGACGATGGTACGCGGGCAATCGCCGCATGCTTCGTACGAGTACAAGCCGACGTCTTCCAGACGCTTGAAAATATCCGGCAAATGTTCGACGCGAAGCCAGTGGAATTGGATCGCTTGGCGTGTCGTCACGTCCATTAACCCGCGGCCGTATCGCTTGGCGATCTCGGCTAAACCGCGCGCCTGAGCGGTCGTCATAATGCCCCCGTTGATCCGCACGCGCATCATGAAATGGCCGTCCTTCGGCTTCTGCTCGTACACGCCGGCCCATTTAAATCGGCTCATATCGTCCGGCGGAATCGAGTCGTAGCCTTCTACCGCGTACTTTTCAATAATGGTGCGGATAACGTCCAGGCCGTCTTTTTCCAATTTGACGAACTCGAATTTATTTAACTTTGACGGGTCTGCCGTCCATACCGGTTCGTATGCCATCGGTTCCATCCTCCTATAGGTTTTAATTCCGATTGAAATAGTATGAATATTAGTAACTAAATCGTATCATAATACCGATGAACCTGTAAACGAGTCATTGGAAAAAGATCTATAAGTTTTTATTATAAATAATGAGGAAATTCGTTATTTCACCAGTTCGCGCGATTGCGATGACAAATTCCATATCCCCTGCTAGAAACCGTGACAATCTTGTTAAAGTTTTCGATTTTGACTTGCATCTCTGTCTGGAGAATTATAACATAGAGAGTAAGTATGCGTGAATTCAGAGAGGGAGGTCCTATCATGTTGTTGGCTGAAGCAGTTGAGGCGGCTAAAAGATTCGAACCGTTCGATATTGTTATGATCTTGTTTACGGTTCTCATTTTTATCGGACTTTTGCGATTGGCATCTGCCCGTGTCAAAAATAAATTTGCTCTAGGTTTTACAACGGTAAGCTTGCTTGTGTTCCTGATTGCCGATTATGTGATGATCACGGAAAGCTGGTTAAAGTAATCGTTCATGCGAAGAAATCGAATACAGCACCGCCAAAAGACGCTTTGAGCCGCTTTTCAAAGGGTCTTTTTTTGTTTTTCGGCTGTCGTTTGGGCAATATATATCGTAAACGAACGCTTTCGAAGGGTGGTTAGGTTAGAATGAGAATACTGTTGCTTTCGGTGATCAGTCTGTTTTTTGCCGCTGTCGTATCGGCGTCGGCGGAAATGGCCCCGGAGTATGCCAAATGGGGACAAATTGCCATGGAAGAAACGCAGAAACGCTATCAAGCCGAGATCGTCGATTATAAACATGTTGGGCGGCAGAATATATCGCCGGAGAAGGCGGAAGAGACGTTTAAACTATGGCTTCGAAAAAGCGATGGGACGGAATTTGGCGTATATGTGGCCATCCAATTCGATCCGTCATCCAATGCGATTCGAACGATTCGGTTCTCGGAAACCGATCGCTAAGAACATGACAGAGACGGATATACGGCGGCGAAAACAGAATTTATCAACAAGTATACCGCAATTATCGAAATCGCTATGGAACACAAATACTGCCCGAGCGGATGAGAACATTGAAACGGTAACTTGGAGAATATAGCTCCTGTAAAAATTCCCCTTGATCGCTATCCCGTGGACTCAGAATCGAATTGTATTTCATTGGTTTTTCCGGCCATACTACTGTCATCTGGAGAAGGTGGTGGTATGATGACGCGATCGTTCATGCTGTTGTTTGCCTTATTATTAGGAAACGCAAGCGATGGGAGAGAGGTGGCGATGACGGGGGAACCATTTGAAACAATGTATTATCAATACGGGTATAAGTCGATCGATCGGGAGTTAAGGACATGCGAGAAGTTGTTCCGCAAAACTATTCATTTGCCAGTGAATATTCCGCCTCTGCCGTTTACCCATCAATTCGCAAGATGCAGTTGGGGGAAAGGGGATAATGATCATTTGGAAATTGAATATATTAACCGACATCAAGGCGGCAGTCATTACTTGATTCGGATCAGTCCATTAGAACATAAGATTACAAACATTCCCAGCAGACAGAGTACGATTCGTAAATATCGCTTAAAGGATGGGAGTCGAGCCGTATACGGCAGTATTGGAGGAACGGGAAGCTTTCGCATATTGGTTTTTGAAAAGAAGGGACTGCAATATATTCTCAGCATGAACCGACGGATGAGCCATATCGTGACAGGAGATGTATTGGTTGATATCGCGAACTCCGTTTTAGAATATGAATCCGTCAAAGAAGTAAAGGATTTGAGTTAATCGAATGAAATGTTAATAATGTGAAATATTAACATATAAAAGAAAAGGGCCGGAGGTCAGCCTCCGATCCTTTCTTAATGTTCGCGAATGAAGGGTTAGTCGCGAACTTCTACGATCAATTCGATCTCTACCGGCGTATGGAACGGAAGATCGCTCGTGCCGATGGCCGAGCGGGCGTGCTTGCCGCTGTCGCCGAACACTTCGATCAGCAAGTCGGATGCGCCGTTAATGACATAAGGCTGATCGGCGAAGCCGGGAGCGCTGTTGACGAATGCGAGCATTTTGACGACTTTGACGACTTTATCGAGGTCGCCGATTTCCGCTTTGATGACGGCCAAGCAGTTGATAATCGTCTGTCTGGCGGCCGCTTGGCCTTGTTCGATCGTCACTTCCCGGCCGAGCTTGCCTTCGAACATGAGCTCGCCGTTAATGCGGCAATCTTGACCCGACGTGTACACCAGGTTTCCGGTGCGATTGCACGGGATATAAGAGAAGCGGGGCTTGCCCACCGGAGGCAGAACGATGCCGAGTTCTTCCAGTCGTTTTTCAATTTTGGACATAAGTATGATTCCTCCTAAAAATTGTAGTATAGTGCTTCGCAATCGTTCGTTTATTGATGATGCTCGTGCAAGCAATGCGAAGCCGAAATCCAGCGGCCGTTGCGCGCTTGCGTATGGTTGCCGTGTTCGAGCGCCATCGCGCCGCCGACGATCACATGCGAGATGCCGACCGGATATTGGCGCGGCTCTTCATACGTCGCCAGATCGGCTATCGTCTCCGGATCGAACACGACGACATCGGCGGCATAGCCGGGAACGAGCAAGCCGCGTTTGCCCAGCTTGAAGCGCTGCACCGGAAACGACGTCATTTTGCGCACCGCTTGTTCCAGCGAAAGGACGCGATCTTCGCGCACATATTTGGCGAAGATGCGCGGGAACGCGCCGTACAGACGGGGGTGGGGCTTGCCCGTTTCGCAATGCAGGCTGTCGGAGGCGATCAGCGATTTCTCCCAAGCAATCACTTGCTTCACATCGTCGTCGGACATATGGAAGTAGACGATCGATATTTTGCCGTCTTCCTCCAACAACAAATCCATAACGCAATCGACGGGATGTTGTCCGCGCGCTTCGCTAATTTCCGCAATCGTGCGTCCTTCGAGCGGGCGATTGGCGTCCGTCTGCAGCGAGGATACATAGACGCTGTTCCAACCGGTGGAGTGGACGAGATTGTCCCAATCGTCCTGTTCCCGGCCGAGTTCCTCCCGGATCCTGTCGCGCAGCCGCGGATCGCGAAACCGCGCCAATGTCGCGTCGATGCCGCCTTCCAGCGTCCAAGGAGGCAATACGGTCGTGAGCGAGGTCGAGCCGGCGGAATAAGGATAGACGTCGCAGGTGACATCCATGCCGCGCGCCCGCGCTTCTTCGATGAGCTCCAACGCTTCCAGCGCCTTGCCCCAATTGCGCCGGCCAGCCGCCTTCAGATGGCTGACATGCAGCGAAATGCCGGCTTTCTCCGCGATCCAGATCACTTCCTTGATCGACGGAAGCAGATTATTGCCCTCGCCGCGTATATGCGTCGACAGCAATCCGTCGTATTTGGACAGAACGGTGCACAGCTCCGCGAGCTCTTCGCGGGATGTGTAGCTGCCCGGCGCGTACAGCAAGCCGATCGAGAGCCCGATCGCTCCCGCTTTCAAGCCTTCTTCAAGCATCGACTTCATGCGGTTCAATTCCTCGCTCGTCGCCGGGCGGTTGTCGAAGCCCATCACGGCAATGCGCAGCGCGCCGTGCGCAACGTACGTGGCCACGTTCTCCGCCGGATTGGACTTGCCGACATAGGCCATATACTGCTCGACCGTTTCCCACGGCCACTCCCATGTCGTGCTGCCCAGCACCGGCTCGACGTAGCTTTGGAGCAGCCCGGCTTTTTCTTTCAAGAAAGGCGCCGGCGCGAGGCCGCAGTTGCCGACCACTTCGGTCGTCACGCCTTGCTGCAGCTTGATCTCGCTTAACGGATGGTCAATGATCATCAAATCGGAATGGCAATGGCCGTCGATAAAACCGGGCGCAATCACCTGACCGCGTACATCGACGATTTGCCCGGCCTCCTGATCGACCCGTCCGACCGCGACGATGCGTCCATCTTTAATGCCGACATTGCCGGCGAACCATGGATTTCCTGTTCCGTCCACAATTTTTCCGTTTTTCAAAATGATATCCAGCACGATGATATTCCTCCCCTTGCGATTGCAACGGCGTTTGATCTATGTGATGCATGTTTTAAGTTTCGCTCATTGGAAAATATCCAATGTTATAGCGCTATCAGTTTGGCGATGGGCCGCTTCATTGGAAATGATGCAGCAGAATTGCGGCAAATAGGTTGCAGGATCGGTTCGAGACGATATTCCATTGGATGGTTTCCAATAAAACATCCAATTGCTGTCGAAATTGGCTCTTTCCGCTGTACATTTTCCAATGCATCAAAGGCGCAGACGCACTGGCCACTGGCGTTGCATCGAAAACGGCTGCAGATTCGTTTTTCATGGAAGTTGTCACACGTGATTAGCCTGCAACTGATCTTGTCGATTGCCAATTCTACAAATTCCCATAATTCGCCATCGTTGATGGTACTGGTTTTATTGCGCACATAGAAGGGGATCGCTCCTTGTTTCGAAGGCGATCCGCGTGGACCTGGGCGCTAACGAAACTGCCAACTCTTATTGGGCTCAAAATGAAGACGTTCCCATCCTAACGAAAGTACCTATCGTTATGCATTGGAAATCGGCCGTTTTACCGCCTTCTTTCCCTCATTAGCGTGTTCTAGTTTCGTTACACCAGCAACAGGGTCATTTACAGGCTATTAGCGTGTCCTAGTTTCGTAGCCCGCCCGACGGAGTGTCAGCGGTGCAGCGGTAGCGTCAGCAGTGCAGCGATATTATGAAAGTGACTAATTGACTCCCATTGCAGGTTTTCGAATAAGGCCCATCCCAGCCCCGTTTAAAATTGATGCAACGCCAGCCGCCGTACTGTCGGCAAGTCTATCGATACGAGCGATAAGTTCATATCGACGTTCGTTATTCCAACATGCCGCGGCCCCAAACTTTCATTTTGTAGTACGTATTGTGCGCGTTTTTTCTCCCCGCCGGCCTCGATTCCTCGCCGGCACTGCCGTCGTTCACGTAATAGACCTTATTGTGCAGATTGATCGTGCTGCAAATATGATTCGGAATAATATGAATCCGGTCGCCGACTTTCAACGAACATTCCGGCGCCACCCGGATCATGCCGTGCTCCTCCGACAGTCGTTCGAGCACCGCGTCAGGCGCTTCGAGGATATGGCCGAACCCTTGCAGCCGGAGCGGGTCGACATTCGGCTGCACGTCGGTGGCGAACGTTTTGCTCCCGCCGTCAATGACGAGGAGATCGTCGGTCGGCCGGCTGACGACGGTCGCCATGACGACGGCGGCGCAATCCTCGAGCGAACAGACGCCGAACTTCGCTTGCATACGGTCTTCGAAGACGTAGGTGCCGGGACGGATTTCCGTGACGCCTTCCGCCATGGCGGCAAACGCGGCGGTGGGCGTCGAGCCGACGCTCACATCCTCGATCGGGATGCCCGCGGCGCGCATTCGCTCGGCGAGATCGGCCATCATGCGGCCTTCCTCGATGCCGGCGCTGCGCAGGTCCAGCGTCGCCTTCCCGTTCATCAGGGCGCCGCGGAACGTATAGATGCCGGTGAGACGGAGCGCGTCCAAGCTTGCTATGTCGCGGGCGAGCGCGAGCGCCTCGTCATAAGCGACGCCGGTGCGTCTTAGGCCGGTATCGACCTCGAGTCGGACCTCAAGCTGCCGGCCTCTTGCCGCAGCCGTTTCTGCCAGGAGCCGGGCGCCTTCCAGGCTGTCGACGCCAACGATGAGACGAATATATTCGCCAAGACGCAGCGCCCGTTCGATCTTCGAGTCGACGACGAGCGGATAAGCGATGAAAATATCGTCCACTCCGTGCGCCGCCATCACTTCCGCCTCGGATACTTTGGCCACGGTAATGCCCGCTGCGCCATGCTCCAACTGTCTCTTGGCGATCCAGGGCATTTTATGCGTTTTGGCATGCGGCCTTAATTTCACGCGATGTTCCTTCGCGATATTCGCCATCGACTCGATATTCCGCTCCATCTTGGAGACGTCGATGACGACGCAAGGCGTGTCCGGCATCGGCGTCGCGTTCGAGTTTTCCGGCAGCGCGGCCGTTTTCAATTGTTCCAGAATGCCTGACGTTTGCGGCAGCTTCTCGTGAAATCCATTCCCATAGTGAGCCATGCTAGTCGCTCCTTTCCCATCTATCCAAGGTTGCTACTCATTCGGTTCGGCGTTTTTCGCCTCCTCCATATAGCTGTATAGCGTATATTTCGAGATATTCAAGTAGCCGCATACTTTTTCGCCCGCTTTTTTAATCAGGAAGGCCCCTTTCTGATCGAGCAACTGGATCAGCTTCATCTTGTCTTCTTTGCCCATTAAGGCGACCGGCTTGCCGACCTGCTCCTGCGCTTCCTGAATCAGCATGTCGAGCAAATCGCCTACGTTGCTGACGAACGATTCGCGCACTTCGGGCTGCAAACCGCTGTAGGTTAGAGATTGCAGCGTTTTCTCCGCCATGGTCAAATCGGTAATATCAAAGTTCATGCATAGCGATCCGATCACTTCGCCGGCGTGATTCCGCATATACAGCGAAGTAGAGCGCAATATCCGCCCGTCCTTGGTTTGTGTCACGTAGTTGAATTTATTGCCGTTTTCCGTATTGCCGCGCAGCAGCTCCAGCCCTAGATTCGTGCCGGGATCGCCGACTTTTCTGCCGGTGATATGGCCGTTCTCAATGGCGACGATGGTGCTCTCGTACGGGCGGGTCAAGTCATGCAGCACGACCTCGCAGTTTTCGCCGAATTGAGCGGCGATGCCTTTCACCAGCGCAGAAAGAAACTCCATTTCATGCTGAACATGCTCCAAGCTGTCACCTTCCTTCTTGCCTTTGCCTCAAATATTATCATATCGAATCGGAAAAACAAACAAAAAGTTTGACAGACAAAAAATAAGTAAGGAGAACATTAGGCAGCATGTTGGACGTTCGTCGCGATCAGGGCGAATTCATCGGACTCGCCTTAGTGGACCCCGCATAGCTCTAGCGAATTTCGGATTTGGCAGACATAGCCATAAGGCGGTCAAGACGAATGATTTGACAAATCGATAATTCTCGATATAATGATATGTATGAAACCAATTGAAGTATTTAAAGCCCTGTCCAATGAATCGAGACTGCAAATTTTGCACTGGCTGAAGGAGCCGTATCTCCATTTTACGCCCCATGAAGGGATTGATATGAACGAAATCGGGGTATGTGTAAGTCAAATTACAGACAGATTGAACATGACGCAATCGACGGCTTCCCAATATCTTACGATGCTGCAGCGGGCCGGGCTGATCAAGACGAAGCGTATCGGCAAGTTTACGTATTACCAGAGGGATGAAGAAGCGATCCGCAGCATCGCCGATTTGTTGAAGGAAGAGCTGTAAACAAAATGAACTGAATTCTCGGCCGGAGCGTTCGGTTTCATTTTGCGCCAAACAATTCGACATATCGCGATATGTATCTATTTTTTAACCCTATCATATTAACATTTCACGATATGTCTTAATATAAACTAAGGAAACAGGAGTGAGAGAATGAGAAACACATGGAGAATATACATGCTGGCTATGATCAGTTTTTTGGTGGGAACGTCCGAATACATCGTATCCGGCATTTTGGACCGAATCGCGGAGTCGCTTGGCATTACGCTGGCGGCCGCGGGCCAGTTGATTACGATTTTCTCGTTCGTCTATGCGATCGGCACGCCGATTTTGATGGCATGGACGGCGAGAGTGGATCGACGCAATTTGATTTTATACTCGCTAGGCATTTTCGCAACGGGTAATATCCTATCGTTTGTTCTGCCCGGCTATGGACTGTTCGTTGCCGCACGCGTCATTATGGCGCTCGGGGCGGGAATGGTTGTCGTTACCGCGCTCAATATTGCGGCCAAGATCGCTCCCCCGGGCAAGCAAGCGAGCGCGATCGCGACGGTCGTCATGGGATTTACCGCTTCTTTAATTATCGGCGTTCCTCTCGGGAGAACGGTCGCCGACGCCTTCGGGTGGAAAGCCGTATTTGGCTGGATCGCGTTATTCGCCATAATCGCAATGGTCGTGCTGTTCTTCGCCATTCCCCGTACGAAAGGCGATGAGCCGATCCCTTTGCCGCAGCAGCTCGCCCTTTTGAAAAAGCGGAAGGTGGCGCTCGGATTACTCATTACGTTTTTCTGGCTTGGCGGTTACTCGGTCGCGTATACCTATCTTTCTCCTTATCTGCTGACGGTATCGGGGATCAGCGACAAGCTGCTCAGCACGGTTCTTCTGATCTTCGGCATCGCCAGTCTGATCGGATCGAAGTTCGGCGGTTTCAGTACGGACCGATGGGGCGTGCGCGTGACGCTGATTGGCGGGATGACGCTGCATATTATAATGCTCGTTCTGCTGTCGCTGGTCGCGAACGCATTTGCCGGCGTGCTTGCCGTTCTGATATTATGGTCATTCGCGGCCTGGTCGACCGGACCGACGCAGCAATATAATTTGGCAACGATTGAGCCCGGGGCGTCCGGCGTGATGCTTGGTTTGAACCAATCCATGATGCAGTTGGCCATGGCAGCCGGCGCCGGAATCGGGGGCATCGCCGTTAATCAGGTATCGCTCGCATCGGTCGCTTGGTTCGGCGCGTTGGGCGTCGCCGTTGCGATCGCGGCCGCCTGGGCGCTGTTCCGTTCAAGCCCGGTCAAGCGCGAAACGGAGTCCGTACAAACATAAACCGGCTCTTGACAATTATAGGAGAGAGTGGCCGCGGGAGACGCGAGGCCGCTCTCTCTTTTGGTATAGATTTCAAATATTATATTTTGTATAGTGATGATAAGAATCTATAGGCTCGCAAAGGGGGGCTTCCGTTGAAACGCTGGCTGGCTGGCTCGTTAAAACATAAACTGTCGTTTATGCTGGTCGGTTCGCTGCTCGTTCCGGTACTGCTGCTCGGCGTCGTTTCGTACCAGCTCTCTTCTTCGGTCACGGAGGAAAAAGCGAAGCAATCCGGGATGAATACGCTGCGCCAAATTCGGACGAACCTGGAATTTATCGTGCAGGACGTCGAGAACATGTCGGTCTTTCTGATCGGACACGGGGATACGCAAAAATATTTGAACCATAAACAGACCGATGCGACGGAATATTTGAAAATGATCGGTTTTTTGACTAATCTGGCTTTCTCCAAAAAATACATATCCGATATTACGATCCAACCCCGCGGCGACCGGGCGACGTTATCCACTTTTTTCAACGATACGGTCACGCAATCGGGCGCGCCCGATCCGCTGGCCGAGCAGCCGGATTATTTCGCAAAGCATCCCAAGTATTGGACATCGCTATATGAAAACGAGACGTTTACCGGAGTAAAGCGGGTCATTTCCCTGATCCGGCCGATTCGGGACATTAACAATTTCAAAACGCTCGGCATGCTGACGATCAGCTTGAACGAGGAGGTGATATCGACCTACTTGAAAACGTCGGGCCTGGAGAGCAACGGATACGTGCTGCTGCTCGACAGCGAAGGGCGCATTATTTCCGGCGGGCCGTCGCCGTGGCTGAACCGGAAAACGGACGAGCTGTTTCCGGGAATCGCCCTCGCAAGGGAGGGGGCCAGCGTGAAGGATTACGGCGAAGGCGAGGAGAAAAAGACGATTCTATTCGATCAAGTGCCGAATGTAGGCTGGACGTTGATGGGGGTCATTCCTTACAACGAATACAAGGCGCAGAACCGATACGTCATCACGCTGACGGCTGTCGCCGTCGCCGTTGCCATCGTCCTGCTCGTCGGTTTGGTGCTCTATCTCGTTCATCGCGTAACGCGCCCGCTGGAACAACTGACCCGCATCTTGAAAAACGCCAATCCGGACGGTAAAATGCAAACGTTTCCAGTGACGACGGTCGACGAAGTCGGTCAGCTAATGCATACGTACAACAAGTTCAGCAACCGCATCCAGCATTTGACCGAGCAGGTTAAAACGAACGAAGCGCGCAAGAAGGAAGCGGATATGCAGGCACTGCAAGCGCAAATCAATCCGCATTTTCTCTATAACACGTTATCGTCCGTCCATTGGATGGCGCTGATGAGCAAAGATATGCAGATTGCGGAAATGGTCGGGGCGCTGAGCGACTTTTTGCGGTTCAGCCTGAATAAAGGGGAGGAATTCTGCCCTGTTTCGCAGGAAATCGCCCATGCGCAAAATTATGCGAATATTCAATCGATCCGCTTCCCGGACCAGTTCGAAATCCGGTTCATTATCCATCCGGAACTCGGCAAGCAATCGATGTTGAAGCTAGTGCTGCAGCCGTTGATCGAGAATGCGCTCATCCACGGCATTCAGAAAAAACGCGAGCCGGGCACGATTCATGTGGTGGCGGATCAAACGAACGGCAGCATGACGTTTACGGTCGAGGATACGGGCGTGGGCATGGACGAAACGACGCTGCGCAGCTTGCAGGACCAACTCGAAACGGCATTGTACCGCGACGACGGCTCCGGAAGCTACGGTCTGCGCAACGTGCAGCGGAGACTCGTGCTTCATTACGGCTTGGACTCGCGGCTGTCGATCGAGAGCGCGCTCGGCAAAGGGACGAAAGCGTCATTTACGATACCGATCAGGGAGGGAGCATCATGATTCGATTGTTAATCGTCGACGACGAAGTGATCATACGCAGAGGGCTGAGCACGGTCATCGATTGGCCCGGTCTCGGCTTCCGCCTGCTTGAGCCGGCCGATTCGGCCGAAGAGGCGCTGGCGCGGATTGCCGCCGAAGCGCCGCATGTCATTTTGACGGATATTAAAATGGCGGGCAAAACCGGGCTCGAACTGATCCACGAAGCGCGTAAAATCAATCCCGAGGTAGAGACGATCATTTTAACCGGCTTCGACGATTTCGCTTACGCGCAGCAGGCGATTCGCGAAGGCGTCAGCGACTATTTGCTTAAGACGAGCCGGCCCGAAGAGATCATTAAAGCGGTCATGAAGGCGAAACATCACATTATGCAGCGGCGGGAAGAAGCCGTTCAGGATCAGAACAGGCGGTTCGCCTACCGCAACCGCATACTGGAGCGGTTGTTGACGGAAGAGATGCCGGACGAGGAGTTGTTAGCCGAAGCCGGGACGCATTTGCCGCGCTTGCGGACCGAAGCCGTCCAAGGCAGGTCGCTGCAGGCGGCGATCGTAACCGCATCCGGCTGGGGAACGCAGCCGCATGTCCGCAGCCTGCTCCTATTCGCCGTGGACAACAGCCTCAAGGAATTGCTCGATTGCGAGACGCTGTTGCGCGCGGACGATATCGCCGTCGTGCTGCGGGGGTATCGGTCAAGTAGCGATCGTAACGATTTGCAGCGGGCCATGTCTCATATCCGCATAATGTTGAAATGCGACCTGTTCGCGGCCCTAGGCACGGCGGTTCGGGATGCGGCGGAGTTGCGGGCTTCTTATGCGGAGGCGCTGCACGCTTCCGCCTATCAAGGCTTAAGCGGATTCGAAGAAATCGCCGCTTACGAACAGGTGAAGGATCGCAAAGGCGGCCGCAAAGTATGCTCGCTGGAGGAAGAAGCGGAACTGGCGAGCATTCTGCATGGAGGCAATTCGATCGAGTTGAAACATTGGGTAAGCCGTACGATGCGCAAACAGCTGCAAGACCCGGACTTGACGCCCCCGGCGCTGCGCGCGTTCCTCGTCTCGGCAGCGGTGGCGGGACACCGCTGGCTGGAGCGGGTCGTGCAAGCAATGGGCAAATCCAATCCTGCGCCGCATCCGTCGATCGACGAATTGCAGGCGGCGCCGGAGCGGTTCATCGATCCGGAGGAAGCGTTATTCCAGCATTTGCTGACGATTATGGACGCCTATCATAAAACGGTGGCGGAAGGACGTACATCCTATATTGGGAGGTCGATCGCGTACATTCAGGAGCATTTGGACAAACATATTACGCTGCAGCAAGTGGCGGCGGCGGTGCATCTGCATCCCAACCATTTCAGCGAAGTGTTCAAGCGGGAGACGGGCATGAACTATCTCGAGTTTGTCACGCGCGAACGAATGCGCCTGGCGGAAGAACTGCTCGTTTCATCCCCGGCCAAAATAAGCGAGATCGCGAAAAGGGTCGGCTACGAAGATATTAAATATTTCGGTCAGTTGTTCAAAAAATATACGGGCAAAACGCCTTCCGAATTCCGCGGCAAAAACTGAATTTTATCTACCCAGATGCTGAAGGATATCCCCTTTTGGCAACAGGACGGCGCTTTTATACTGAACCTGTAAACATGATGGAGGGGGTAAAACAATGAAGAAAGCGCTTATATTTTTGCTCATGGTCGTACTGACCGTTTCATTGGCCGCTTGCGGCGGGGGCAAGAGCGGTTCGGAAGGAACGCAATCCGCGCAGTCCGGATCGGGATCGGGATCGTCGGGGCAAACGTCCGGGGACGGCGGCGAAGCCAAAAAGGAAAAAGTAAAGCTGTCGCTCTGGCATAACTTTACGGGCAACGATTTGCGCGCGACGATGATGCGGGAGCAAATCGAGCAATTCCAAAAGGAACGTCCCGACATCGAGCTGGAAATTCAGGCGATTCCGCCGGACGGATACAAGACGCGCCTGAAAACGGTAGCGGCGGCCAACGAAATGCCGGATGTCTTCATGATGTGGCCCGGGGCGATGACGAAGGAATTCCATGCCGGCGGTCTTATTCAACCGATCAACGCGTTGCTTGACAGCAAGCCGGAGTGGAGAGACGGGTATTTGCCCGGATCGTTCGACGATTTTACGATCGACGGGAACATATATAGCGCTACGCTCGGTTTGACGCCGACATCGATTCTGTTTTACAACAAAGCGATTCTTGAAAAATATAATTTGGAAGTGCCGAAGACGTGGGACGAACTGATGAATGCGGTCAAAGTGGTGAAGGAGAACGGCATTACGCCGATCGCGCTCGGGAACAAAGCGGCTTGGCTGGCGCAATCGAGCATTATCAGCTCCTTGGCCGATCGCGTCACCGGAACGGAATGGTTTCTGAAGGCGTCGGCGCAGGACGGCGCGAAGTTTACCGATCCGGAGTTCGTACAAGCGCTGACGCTTCTACAGGATCTGTGGAAAGCGGGAGCGTTCCAGGAAGGCTTCAACAGCATCGACAATACGCAAATGGAAGTGATGTTCGCCCAAGGGCAAGCGGCGATGATGATCGACGGCGGTTGGGCGCTCTCGAACTTGGCGGCGAATGCGACGCCGGAGCAAATGAAGGATATGGGGGCGACGGTGCTGCCGTCCGTGCCCGGCGGCAAAGGGAATCCGAATTCGGTATCCGGCGCGCTCGGCTCGGCCCTCGGTTTGAGCAGCAAAGTGGAAGGCGATCGTCTGCAGGCGGCCTATGACTTGATCTATGCGCTGTCCGGTCCGGACGTGCAGAAGAAGACGCTCGACAGCAGCAACCTGGTCAGCTATAAGGCGGAGCTGGACGAGAGCAAAGTATCGCCGATTTTCAGCGAGGTGTATAAGCTTGTCAACAGCGTGGAGCGGACGCCGGTCTACGACAACGTCATGACTTCGGCGGGCTCGGACGCCGTCAACAACGGCTTGCAAGAACTGTTGATGGGCGGGGATCCGCAAAGCATCGCGCAGAAAATTCAAGACGCGCAAGCGAAATCGTTGGAAAATTAGTCTTAAGGGAAGCGCCGCAATCCGGCGCTTCCTTGGCATATCGGAAAGGATCGCATACGCGGTCATTTGCTCGTTTACTGTTTCGACAGCATCACCTTTTCTTTACAGGAGGGAAGTCATGACATCCAAAGCCCGCATCCGGGGGGTCATCGCGGCAGGTCTTTTGCCGGCGCTGCTCATTTTCTCGTTTTTCGTCATCGTGCCGATCGTCTGGTCGGCCTACTACGGTTTTTTCGATTGGAAAGGGATCGGAGCGATGAAGTTTATCGGCTTCGGCAATTATGCGGAAATTGTGCAAGATCCGATTTTTTGGCAATCGTTCCGCAACAATTTGATCGTTGTCGCCGCTTCCGTTTTCGGCCAAGTGCCGATCGCGCTGGCGCTGGCGCTCGTATTGCGCCAAAGTACGCTGTTTCAGCGGGCGATCCGTTCCGCCGTCTTTTTGCCGATGGTCCTCTCTTCCGTCGTGATTGGGATCATTTGGGGTTATATTTATCATCCGCAAATCGGGATTTTAAATTTTGTGCTCGATACGGTCGGGCTGGGTTCCTGGAAGCAGGCGTGGCTGTCCAATCCGAAAATATCGATGTACATGCTGGCCGTTCCGATTATCTGGAATTTTATCGGCCCCTATATGATTATGTATATCGCCGCCTTGCAGAACATTCCGGCTGAAATCGAGGACGCGGCCGCCATCGACGGGGCGAACCCTTGGCGCAAGCTGTTCTCGATCAAGCTGCCGATGATTTGGGATACGATCAAGGTGACGGTTGTACTGTGCATTTCCGGCAGTTTGAAGACGTTCGATCTGATCTACGTCATGACCGGCGGAGGGCCGGCGCATTCGACGGAGCTGCTCGCATCCTATATGTACAACAATACGTTCAGCATCTACCGTTTCGGCTACGGCAGCGCCGTCTCGACCGCGATCGTCGTCATTAGCCTGATTATGGTGGCGGGCAGCCAATTCATCATGAAGCAGCGGAATACGCGATAGGGGGCCTGAATACGAATGAATACGAAGATGCAAAATGCGGCCGAACTTCATAAGCCTTCGCCGCCGGGTGCGGCGTTCCGGTGGAAGCAGGCGCGGCGCGGAGCGTTGAATATTGTCCTGACGTTATACGCCTTTGTGACGCTGTATCCGCTGTTCTGGCTGTTTATCAGCGCGTTCAAATCGAATCCCGAATTTTACGAGCGTCCGTTCGGCGTGCCGCGCGAGTGGCATTGGAACAATTTTACGGACGCCTGGACGGTTGCCAAAATGGGCGTTTCCTTCACCAACTCGCTCATCGTCACCTTTGCGGCGCTCATTCTTACGTTAGTCATCGGCGCGATGGCCGCCTTCGTGCTGTCGCGGTTCAAGTTTAGGCTGCGGGCGGCGGTTATGGGCATCTTCTTGCTCGGGATGCTGATCCCGATCCATAGCACGCTTGTTCCGTTATTTATATTAATGAAAAAGATCGGCATGCTCGACACGTATTGGGCGCTTATTATGCCGTACACCGCATTCGAATTGTCGCTCGCCATCTTCGTCACGATGGCTTACATGACGTCCATCCCGAAAGAGATCGAGGAGGCGTCCCTGATCGACGGCACGGGCTATTGGGGCTTCTTCATGCGCATGATGCTGCCCTTGTCCCTCCCGGCGCTGGCGACGGTAGGCATTCTTGCGTTTCTGCGCTTCTGGAACGATTTCGCGTTCGCGCTCGTGTTCATCAGCAAGCCGGCGCTGCAGACGCTGCCGCTTAGCTTGTCCATGTTCGCCACCGGCTATATGACGGATTACCGGTTGACGTTCGCGGCGCTGTCTCTGGCCGTCATTCCGACGATTGCCGTTTATTTGATCTTTCAGGAGCAGGTGATGAAAGGGATGGTCGCCGGCTCGGTGAAGGGATAACGGTGGAAGGATAGGGGGCGATTTGGCGGTTCGAGCGCCGCTCGTTTCATACGATTTTTCGCATACCATTGCGGGAATAGGGGCGGAATTGCTCATTATGTACGAAATTTCGAACTAAGTCGATGGATTGGAAGTGTGCGGCACTTGTTTCGTACGATTTTTCGTACACCTTTGCGGGAATAGGGCTCAAATCGGCGAGTATGTACGAAATTTCGAACTAAGTCGATGGACTGGAAGTGTGTGCCGCTAGTTTGTACGATTATTCGTACACCTTTGCGGGAATAAGGGCGAAATCGCTCATTGTGTATGAAATTTCGAACTAAGTCGATGGATTTGAAGCGTGCGGCACTCGTTTCGTACGATTTTTCGTACACCTTTGTGGGAATAGGTCCGGAATTGCTCATTATGTACGAAATTTCGAACTAAGTCGATGGATTGGAAGTGTGAGCCGCTTGTTTTGTACGATTGTTCGCATACCTGAGCAGGATTATCACTGGCGTTGCATTAACTTTTTTCAGCAATATTGAAACAGTTGTGCGGATTACCGTACTATTCCTTCACATTGGTTCTACCGCCTCGCTCCCAAGTTCGCGGACACCGAAGACGCTGATTGTGACAAACGGCCCGATTTCGGACAGTTCGCGGACATACGATCCTCTATTCGCGGCAAGAGCGTAAAAATAAGCCCTGCGATGAACGGATAACGGAACCAATGTCCGCCTAAACCGTGAATAAACGGTTTTGACGCAAAATAACGGCCGTACGGTCCGGATAGCAATTTCTCGATGCAACGCTCGTGATAAAATCGTGGGATTCGAAGCGAAAGGACGCTGAAGTTCGTTAGAACCGGAAAGTCAGGCTTGTTTCTATTAAAGGTTTTTCATAACCGTTATAAATTTTGAACCTCGCCGATAGTCTTTATTTCCAACGAAGCGATGAGGAAGAGGATTTCGGAGTGGAAAGTGGAATGTTATATACAAATGAATAGGGGAGGGACAATTGGATGAAGTTGACGAATAAAATCGGCGTGATCGTCGACAGCATCGGCGTCGGCGTGCGCGAAGGATTGAAAAAGGCGAAGGAAGTCGGAGCGGACGGGGTGCAAATCTATGCGGTGAAGGGCGAGATGGACCCGGCCAATTTAACGGCCGCGGGGCGGCGCGAACTGAAAGATTTGATCGCTTCGCATGGACTGGAAATTTCAGCGCTATGCGGCGACTTGGGCGGGCATGGCTTTCAAGACAAGACCGCCAACCCCGACAAGGTGGAAAAGTCGAAACGAATTCTCGATTTGGCGCTCGACCTAGGCACGAATATCGTTACGACGCATATCGGCATCGTGCCGGAAGACGAGAACGGCGAAATCTATCACAGCATGCAGACGGCATGCGAGGAACTGAGCCAATATGCGCATAACGCGGGCGCGTATTTCGCGATCGAAACCGGGCCGGAGCGGGCGCTTCATCTGAAACGCTTCCTCGACTCGCTCAGCACGAACGGCGTTTCCGTCAACTTCGACCCTGCCAATATGGTGATGGTAACCGGCGACGATCCGGTCGCGGGCGTGTATGCCTTGAAAGACTATATCGTGCATACGCATGTGAAGGACGGCATCCGCTATCGGGAGGTCGATCCGCGCGAAGTATACGGGGCGCTCGGCTTCGAACCGATGGATCACGGCAAAATCTCGCAAATGGTATCGTCTGGCGAAATTTTCGCGGAAGTGCCGCTCGGCGAAGGCAAGGTCGATTTTGACCGTTATTTTGCCGCATTGCAGGACATCGGATACGCGGGCTATTTGACGATCGAACGCGAGGTCGGCGATCAGCCGGAGATCGATATCCGCAAAGCGGTGGAATTTATCCGGCGGTATAAAGCTTAATGAGGTAGACGGGCATATTTGACCCGGCTATAGCGTACTTATAATGGAAGTCCGGATTCGGAGGGAGAGATGGGCCCCGATATACGGAGCTTCCATTTTCTTTTGCGATCAAGAGGCTCATAGATTTGTATTGCCTGGTAGAGTGTGGTACAAAGAAGAGAGACTTATAGATGATAGAGGAAAGACTAATAGAGAGAGGAACGAAACCGGAAGATGAATAAGAGGTTTGGACGCTGTTGGACAGCAATATTGGGAGGAATCGTCCTCTGGGGAGGAATAGCCGCAACCGGCAGCCCGGCGCAAGCGGCCGCTGCGAATCCGCAGAGCGGGACGGTACCGCTGGAAGCGAAGCTCGTAAACGGCGAAGTTTATGTCAAGGCCGCCGCCGTGCCGGCACAGCTTGGCGGGTCGGGGACATATGACGCAAAAACGCAAACGTACCGCTATACGCCGGCCTATTCGGTGCCTGAGGTCGTTCGCAAAGTATCACCTTCCGTCGTCGCGATTATCGGCAAGCCCGAGTCCGATCAAGAATGGGTATCCGCCAATCGTTACAATCTGGCTCACGGGACGGGCGTCATCGTGAAGAAGGACGGGTGGATCGTAACGAACGCGCATGTCGTCGACAAACTGAACAACGCGGTCGTCGTCACCTTAGACGGCAAATCTTACGATATCGTCCAAACCTTTACCGATGAGCTCAGCGATCTCGCGCTGATTCGTATCAACGCCGCAGACTTGCAGCCCGCCGTTTTCGCGGAGGATGAGGAATTGGAAGCCGGCGAGCCGGTTGTCGCGCTTGGGACGCCGGTTTCGTTCTCGCTGCGCAATTCGGCGACCGCAGGCATTGTCAGCGGACTCGACCGCGGCATTGATTCGTTCTACAAACTCATTCAGACCGATGCGGCGATCAATCCCGGCAACAGCGGAGGCCCGCTCGTTAATATGAAAGGCGAAGTAATCGGCATCAACTCGCTGAAATTCGCGGCGATCGGGGTGGAGAACATGGGCTTCTCCATACCGGCAAGCACGGTGAAGTACGTACTGGACCATTTCGATCGATACGGCAAAGTGCGGCGCGCATCGCTCGGCATCGATCTCGAAGAAAGCTGGGCGGCAATCGTCGGGTTGCCGACGGACGATCCGCTAACCGTGCGCAAAGCGGAGTCCGCGGAAGCGTCCAAGGCCGGTATCCGGGCGGGGGATGTGCTGTATTCGGTGGACGACCGCATCGTGACGACGATCATAGACTTGAACGAGCTGTTGAAATCGTACTTGCCGGGTCAGCAAGTAAAGCTCATGATGCAATCGGACGGCGATTTGGTTACACGCAGAGTTACGCTTTCGGAAGGCGAGTAAAGAGACAAAGTCCAGCGGTAAGATGTCAAGTCCCTGATTCTTGAGAATTGGAAATTTTCTTGGCCGTAAAGCAAGGGAGTCAGGGAAAATGACAGCACCAAACTAAACCCAGCCCGAAAATCAAGTCATTTAC
>NZ_CAKKLI010000044.1:0-46446 GCF_918697855.1 Paenibacillus sp. CECT 9249
ATCCCAATGTCCATGTTCATCAAAGAAGATTCGTTTTAGCACGTTCGTCTCCATATCCTAACCTTACCAAAAACAAAAACGAGGCGGAAGCCCTGCCCACCCCAAAATTTTATAAATTCTATAATGTCAAAAAAAGGAGAACGGCCTCCCACAGCCGTTCTCCCTAATGCTCTGCAGCTTACTTGGAATCAAGCACCCCGATCAATCGATCCAATGCCGCGGCCGCCTGCGCCCGCGTCATACGGTCCTTCGCCTCGGCATCCTTCAGCGCCTCCATGAGCGAATCCGCGTCGGCGTCGATATGCAACACTTTCAGCGCGTTCTGCAGGATTAGCCGCAGCTCATCCTTCGTGATCGGGTCCGCCGGAGCGAATCGCTCCTCCGTCACGCCTTGCATCAGTCCTTGGCGGTAAGCGTCCCGAATCGCCTCGTAATGCCAGTCGCCGTTCTCCACATCCTGGAACGGCAGCGGAGCGGACGGTTCGGTCGCTTCTCCCGGGCCCACGATTCGAGTCAAGAGCGCGGCGAATTGCGCGCGCGTAATCGGCTCGTCGGGAGCGAACGCCGTATCGTTTTGCCCTCTCGCCACCCCTTGCGCGTACAGCTTCACAATGCTCGGCAAGTAAGGATGGCCTTCGATATCGGCAAATGCCGGATATCCTTCAGGCTTGCGGTCGGTGCGAACGATCCGGCCTTCGATCTTCGGCGCGATCGCGCCCTGCTCTTGAATACGATCCAGCACGAGGAGCGAAATCAGCGGACCGGCATGGCCGTCGACAAGCACCTTCGCTTTCGTCAGCATATCGTAATTGTCTCCGCCCTCGGCCAGGTAATCCGTCGTGCCAAGCGTGTAAACGCCGTTCGGATCCAAAGGCTTGCCGCCCACCTTCACGTCAACGACGCGGAATCCTTGCGGCAAGTTCGGATTGAAGCTGAACTCGATGCCGCTCACTTGCGGGAACCGTCCCGCTCCGGACTCAATCTCGCTAACTCCGTTCTCAAGCGCTTGCCGCAACACTTCGCCGGTCAACTCCAGCTTCACCAAGTAATTCTGGAACGGGAGCGTCTCCATCACATTCCGTTTCGTGATCGGTCCGGGAGGCAGCACATAGTCCGCCCGAATATCCCCGCCGCCGACGATGACTGCGTCGGCCTGAATATATTCCCGAACCGTATCGGCCACATAATTGCCGATCGGCGTTTCGCCTTGCCGTTGAACGGCCTTCATCATATTCAATTCGACGTCCGTCTTGCCGATGACCGTTTCAAGTTCTTTTTCAAGCCGCCCGTTATAATCGTTCATGATGTTCAGCACGGCAGGATCGGGCTTAAATCCTTCTTCCTTCACTTCGTCCTCCAGCGTATAACGGCGGTAATTGAAATCGGCGATGCCGCCGTCCTTCACTTGCAGGTTGATTTCGCCCAAATAAGTATACTCGTCGCCGATAAACCACAGCAGCGTATCGTTAATTTTCTCGGGCATCTCGTAGGCGAAAGCCGCATGATCGCCGACGATCAAGTCGATGCCGTCGACCTCTTGCGCCACGATTCTAGCCTCCGGACTGGCCAAATGCGAAGCGACGATAATCAGCTCCGCGCCATCCTTCTTCATTTGCGGCACCACTTGCTTCATCGCTTCCACCGGATTCAGGACGACGTTGTCGCCGACGGTGGTGATGGCCGGCGTTTCCTCCGTAATCAATCCGGTAAGACCGACCTTCACGCCGTTCACTTCCTTAACGATATACGGTTTGGCCCCTTCCGCATGGGCGAACATGTTCCCGTCCTTATCGACGACATTGGCGCTGACCCAAGGGAATTTGCTCGCGCCGACCAATTTTTTGAGCTGGTCCGGCCCCATATCGAAATCGTGATTGCCGAACGTGTCGATGTCAATCTTCATCGCATTCAACGCGTCGATCATATGCTGGCCCTGAAAAGCGGTCGACAACAGCGAGGTGGCCGTATCGTCGCCGTTGAAAATCACGAGCGAATGCGGCGCTTTCTCCCGAATATGATTGATAAGTCCGAAATAATTCGCAATATTCAGCGCATCGTCTGCGGTATAGAAATTACCGTGAAAATGCGAGTCGTGAATAATCGTTAGCGTCGTCTCGGATAAAGGATGCGCGCTTTTCTCATATCGCTCCCCCACGAAATTCAGCGCTCCCGCCGCCCCCCCGGCAGGAGAAGCCGCGGCCTGTCCGGTCAAAGGCAAGGCGGCGCCTGCGATCAACAAGCCGGCGACTAACGAGACGAGCCATGTTTTCACATAGGTTCTCATTTGACTTCGTTCACCCTCCGTTCGCTCGATTGACCTTTCCATTCAATCAGCTCTTGGACGGTAAGCATCGTACGGGGTGCGCCCAACATTTCCGCTAGCTGCGTAACGTACGGAATGTCCAGGCAAGCTTGCCGAAGCAAGTCCTTATGCGAGAACACGTCCCGGGTCGCCCCGTCCAACAGCACGGTTCCTTGATTCAATACGACCGTTCTTTCGAAATTTTCGGCCACAAAATCCATATCGTGAATAATGGTCAGAACGAGTTTGCCTTCCTCCTTCAACGATTGGATGATCTGCCTGATCCGCTCTTTGCCGGCGAAATCCTGGGCGATGGTAGGCTCATCCAATATGATAATATCGGTATTCATCGCGACGACGGAAGCGATGCTGACCAGCTTTTTCTCCGATAGGCCCAAATCATGCGGGTTCACTTCCAGCTTGTCTCCGAGGCCGACCCGCTCCAAAGCTTGCAGCGCTTGTTGCTTGGCCTCTTGTTCGGCCTGCCCCAAATTGATCGGCCCGAACATGACCTCGCTTAGCACCGTTCGTTTGAACAGTTGATCGTTCGGATTTTGAAATACAAGCCCGATATGCCGGGATAACTGCGCGACCGTGCTTTCTTTCGTATTGATCCCGCGCACGAATATGTCGCCCGTGCCCGGTTTCAGCAGCCCTTTCAACAATTTGACCAGCGTTGTTTTGCCCGCTCCGTTCTGGCCGATCAACGCGGTCGACCGATGATCCAACTCCAGGTCGATCTTCTTAATCATGTCGGCTCCTCTGCCGTAAGCGAACGAAACGTTCTCCACGCGAATATTCGTCATGACGCATCACCTGCCAACGCTTCATAAGCTTTGTCCAGCGTGGCCGGATAAGAGGGCTCAGCCGCCGGTTTCGCTTGCAGCGCCTTGCATACTTGGGTATATACAGGGGCGGCGACGCCGTACGCGGCCAGATCGTCCCTGGAGAATACCTTCTCCGGCTTGTCGTCATCGATCAGCCGCCCTTCGTGAAGCAACAGGATGCGGTCGGAATATTGCGCGACCTTCTCCATTTTGTGCTCCGCCATAATGACGGTCATTCCTTGGCGGCTTAAGCTTTGAATCGCGCGGAACACTTCCTCCGAGCCTTGCGGATCGAGCTGCGACGTCGGTTCGTCCAGCACGATAATTTGCGGCCGCATCGCAATGATGCCGGCAATGGCCATGCGCTGCATTTGGCCGCCGGATAAATCGAAGGGCGCGCGATCCTTGTAAGGTTCGATGTCCAGCAGATCCAGCGCATGATCGATTCGTTCGATCATCTCTTTGCGGGGAACGCCCATATTTTCCAAACCGAACGCGATTTCTTCGTATACCGTCAATTTGGAGCCGGTAACCTGCGTAAACGGATTTTGAAAGACGATGCCGACTTTCTGAATGATATCGTTGATATCCGACTTGCCGACTTCCAGGCCGTCCACGATGACCTTCCCGCCGTACCCGCCGTGGTAGAAATGAGGCACAAGCCCGGTTAACGCCTGGCACAGCGTGGATTTGCCCGCCAAATTTTGACCGACGAGACCGATGAACTGTCCCGCTTCCACTTCGAACGATAAATCGTCAAGCGCGAGCTTCTCCGTTAGAGGGTACCGGTATTTCAAATGCTCTACGACGATTTTGTTCATGCTACAATCCTCCAAACGACCGCTATAAGCACGATGCCGGCGAAAGCCCAGCGCAGATGCGTACTGTAACGATATGATTGTTGTTCGTATAGAAAGGTTTTGGCGCCCGAGGCGTTAAATCCCCGCACTTGCAGGGCGAGAGCCCGTTCCTTCGTATTCAGCAAGGAGCTTAATACGACCGGGCCGAGCAGCGGAAGGAAAGCCTTCGTCCGCACCAGCAAATTTCCTTCCGTCTCCATGCCCCGCGACCGCTGCGCATCGGTAATCGTCCCCATCGTCGCCACCATTTGCGGAATAATTTGAAATACGGAGCTCATCACGTAGCCGATGCGCGGAGACAACCCTTTGCGCACAAGCGCTTCTACCAGATCGGACGGCTTGGCCGTCAATACGAGAATGGCAAATGCGCATACGATATTGAGCGCGCGGAAACTGATTCCAAGTCCGTACAGGAACCCTTCTTCATACCAGCCGAGCGAACCGATATAGAACATCGCGTGTTCGTTGCCGGGATAAAATAACGATTGAATGACGATCACCGTCGACAGTACGAAGGCGACGAAGCCCAGCATCGGCAGGGCGTTTCGCAATACTTTGCCAATCAGCAGCAGTGCTGCGCTAACCAGCAGACAGACCCATGCCGCATGGAAGGACGGGATGATAAACGGAAGAACGATCGCCATCGCCACATAATACAGTTTCGTAATCGGATCAACGTCATGCACCGCCGACCGGCGGCTTACGTATAAACTCATTGCTTTCAAGGACTTCACCGTCTTTCTGTCTTGTTGCCGTGAACCCGCGTTCTAGTCGATCGATTCCGTTCTATTGTTGTTTTTGTACAGCAAAGTCAAGCTCTTCGGCAGCAGGCGGTAAATGCCGTACGCCGCCAGCACGGTAATGAGCTTATCGGGCAAATCGACCACAAGCTCGTCGAGGAAAGAAGCGAGCCAGATGGAGCCCGTTTGCGCCATCATATACGTAAACAGCGCGTCTCCCCAAATATTGCCCGTCTGGCCGCCCCAGAACCATACATTCAACGGCGTGGAGATAACGACGGCCGTCAAGCCGACCGTCAAGCCGACCACGATCGCTTTCCCCCAACTGCCGATCCATCCTTTCATAGCCATATAACCTGCGACCAGGCCCATAAATACACTCGTCAGCGCATAAATGAAAGAAATCGGATCGACGGTCAAGCCGTAAATAATGTTGTTGATCAGCCCGGATATAGCGCCGATAATCGGTCCCGCCAACATGCTGGATAATACCGTGCCGATCGCATCGAGCCATAAAGGCAATTTCAACACGCCGGCGAACAGCTTGCCGATATAGTTGATGCCGACCGCTACGGGAATCAACACTAACGCCGCCGTCGAGAAGCGAAACGACCAAACGTTTTGTTTCGTATTCATGGTTACTGCCTCCTCATCGAATTTTCATATCATTTCAATTTGTCGATTGACGCTATCGTTTCCAGCGCGACTTCAATTTCCCGCTCTTCTCCTTGCTTGCACGCCTCATCCGCATTGACGTATTCGTTAATTCCCTTCTCCACATCACCTCCGGCTTCTACGACTACATTTAATATGGATGCGACTCGCAGTCCATTTATACCGCCGATGACGAATAAAGCCGCGGTTTCCATATCGGCTGCCAGCACCCCTCGGCTGCCCCAATACCGGCAAATATCATCCTCCCTCTCCGTATAGAAGCTGTCGTGGCTGCGGACGATTCCGCAATGGCGCGGGACATGCAGCTCGGCGGAAACCTGATTGAGCCGATGCAGCAAACGGTAGTCGGGAATCGCCGGATACGAGCTTTCCACAAAGGCGGCGGAAGTTCCGTCGTCCCTGACCGCTCCGGCGGCGATGACGAGATCGCCCAAGCGCAAGCCTTGCCGCAGCGCGCCGCAGCTGCCGATGCGAATCATCGTCGTGACGCCGATATTTTTCAGTTCCTCTACCGCAATGCCCAGCGAAGGGCCGCCGATCCCTGTCGACGTTACAAGCACCTTCACCCCTTTGTACCATCCGGATACGGTGCGGTACTCGCGGTTAACCATCAGCTCCCGCGGCCGTTCCAGAAATCGCGCCACGGTCGCGACCCGTCCCGGATCGCCGGGCAAAATCACATACTCGGCGCCGCTGTCCGCTCCGATGCGAATATGGGGTTGAATGAAGTTTGTCACGAATGATGCCACCTACTTTCAAGCTGTCCGTGTTGGCGTTATTGCATTTTGCTCGTTCGTTCCTCTTCTCTTAATTTCGCGATCTCGCGAATGATAATATCTTGACTGCGGATCTCGATGATTCCTTTCTCCTTCAAGCTTTGCAATACCCGGTTGACGCTGCGTTGCGTGACGGCAAACCGGCTGCTGAGCTGGTTTTTATTCACATTGATTTGCACTTCGCCGCCTCGTTTGCCGCCTTGCTCCAAACATTCGACCAAATAACCGCAAACTCTGTGATATAGGGAATAAAGTGTGTCATCACCCGCCTTTTGCGACAGATTATAAAATAATTTGGACAAATACTTGATGAATTGACGATTGACGTTCATGTCCAATTCCAACCATTGGAAAAAGGCTTCTCGTTCCAAACCGATCAGCTTCAGATCGGTAAGCGCCTCTACGTTGCAAACGAAAGGTTTCCGTTCGAAAATTTCCAGTTCGCCGATAATATCTCCCTTCCGATAAACGGCAAGCGAATATTCCCGCCCGTTCTCCGCCACAATGTTAATATCCGCCGATCCTTCCACAATAATGTAGAGACGGTCTACCACATCGCCTTGCCGGAATACGGTTTCTCCGCCGGGGTATTCGCATAGCTTCCATTGCCGCATAATCTCGTAGGGACAATGCTTCAGCAATTCGTAAATTTTCCGGTCTTCTTCCATCAACTTGATGATAACGCTTACAATCATCGGTTCACCTCAAATCATAAATGTTTTGCCGCGATAAGAATAGGACTCCCGTCCCCGTTTACCCTCATTATAAACCGTTTTCAAAAGAAATTTATACTGTTTTTAGGAAAGATGTCCGATAAGCGAAAAAGAGACCCCTTTGCGGTCGGTGAAGACCTGCAAGCGGGGTCCCTTGATTGGCGTTTCATGAGTTTAAGATAAATTAATCTCTTTCACTTTGGCCAATGGAATTTTCGGTTTGCGGTCTTCCGTTAGAAGGCCGTTGATTTCCTGCTGGACGTCGGCCAACTGCGTATAGCAATAGCCGCAAATATAATCCACGCTCTTGATCGCTTGGGTGAGGCCGCCGAACCGTTTCACAAATTCCTCTTCCGATGAAACTTGACGGCCGTAGCCCCAGCCTTGATCCGACTGGAACGCAATCCCGCCGAACTCGCTAATGATGATCGGCTGCCCTTGGTACCCGTACCCTTCGGCCATGGCATACTTCCATTGATTGCAAGTCGTTTCATTGTTCACGATCGCATCTTTGTTGTTCGCATATCGCTTCAAAAATCCGTCCCCGGTCTCGACATAATCATGCAGCGTCACAATATCCGACACGGTATGCTCCCAACCGTCGTTCGTAATAACCGGACGATACGGGTCGATCGATTTTGTCAGATGATAGATGCCCTCGGTAAACTTCTGCTGCCTCCGGTCGCGGAGAATCGTCGGAACGCCCCACGATTCGTTGAACGGCACCCAGGCGATAATGCTCGGATGGTTGTATTGCTGCCGGACGATTTCCAGCCATTCCTGCGTAAACGCCTCGACCGCGCGATCGTGAAACTCGAAGGTTGCGGCCATTTCGGACCATACCAGCAGCCCTTTCACATCGCACCAGTATAGAAAACGGGCGTCCTCGATTTTCATATGTTTGCGAACGCCGTTGTAGCCCATCGCCAACATGTTGTCGATATCTTCGATGATCGCTTCCTCGCTCGGCGGCGTTAAATGGCTCTCCGTCCAATATCCCTGATCCAGAATGAGCCGTTGGTATATCGGCGTATTATTGAGCAGCACCTTCCCGTTTTCAATGGAGATCTTTCTCATCCCGAAGTAGGAGAATACTCTGTCGACCACGCGATCGTCCGCATACAGCACAAACTCGACATCGTACAGATTCGGACGCTGGGGCGACCACAGGCATTTCTTCCACGGCCCGTTCGCCTCGTGGATCAAGTCGACCTCCACCGTCAGGCACGGTCGGTCCACCGCCAGACTTACCCGCTTCACCGGCTTATCCTTCAAGGTGACGATCGCTTCCAGCCTCAGCTCCTTGCCCGCATCCACCCCGGTCACTTCGTAATCGAAACGGACGGCCTGACGGTCGATGTCCGGCGTCATCTTGACGGCGTCCAGCCGCTGCTCCTCCACATATTCCAACCATACCGTCTGCCATATGCCGGTCGTTTGGACATAGAAGCATTCGAAATTGTCCTTAATCCAACGCTGCTTGCCCCGCGGTTGGGTGCAGTTGTCGCTGTCCTCCGCTTTTACCGTAATCTCGTTGTCGGCTCCGAAGACGAGATACGGGGTAATATCGAAAGAGAAAGCCGCATAGCCGCCCTGGTGCCGGCCCGCCATCGCGCCGTTGACCCACACTTTGGCGATATAATCGACCGCCTGGAAATGCAAGATCACCCGCTTGCCTTCCGCCTCCTTCGGAATATGAACCGATTTGCCGTACCATACTTGCGGATGAAATGCTTCGATTCCGATCCCGCTCGCCTTCGTTTCGTATGTGTAAGGCACGGTGATCGTGTGGGTGCCGGCAAACTTCTCTTGCCACTTCTCCCGCTCCCCCGCATTGTCGTCATCGAAGCGAAAGCTCCATTCGCCGTTCAAATTCAACCAATGATCGCGTACGAATTGCGGTCTGGGGTAATCCTTCGTATAAGCTTTCGTTGTCATACCGCACCTCCCGACGCATGCTTTGCCTTAATTTCAAGCGCGTATACGGATGCGGGCCGCAGCGGGTATCCTCGCTGCCATGCGGCGGCAGGGACAAGGTTGGCCTTGCAGGCGATACGATTCGGCTCGAATACCGAATTGATATCGTCGAAGGAATCGCCTGTTATTTCGTATAAGATCGTTTCCGCGGAAGCCTCGAAAGACTGCAATCGAAGCTCGGCTTTCACTTCCTGCAAGCTGCGGTTGACGATAAAGACGGTGACGACGCTGCGGTCCTCATTCGTACAGGCCGCGATGTCCAAATCGGGAAGCGCATCCGTCCCGATCGGCGTCGGCTTATTCGACAGGACGGAGAAGGTGCCGCACTCGACATCGACGGGAAGAAGATGCCGGATGTCCCGATTGGCGTAAAGCTTCAGCACTTCATAGGTCGGCGTTCCGTATACGGCAAGCGGTAACCCGCTCCAACCGGCCTCCTTCCCGCAATATTGATCGGCATAATAGTCGCCTACGCGGATGCATCCCCCGAGCCAGCCGTTCACCAAATCGGAGAAGCTGCCGATATGCACCGTATCGCTTAAGCGAATCATTTCATTCAAGTTGGCGGCGTTGGCAACCGCTGCGCCAAGCGTATGCTCGTTCGGCAGCCCTTTGCGAATCGTATTCGGATAGTACATCGTGTTGTACTCGGTGATAGCCAGCTTCACATGGCGATGCTTCGCATTCGATTGAATATGCTCCACGGTCTGCCGAATATGGTAGCGCGTCCACTCCGGGAAAGATGCGATCGCCTTATAACGCTCCTCCGCCGGAGTGTCCCGGTTCATCCCGAAAGGTCCGTAGCCGTGATATAAATGCAGCGTTAAATAATCGATATGCTCGCCCGCGATATCAAGTACAGCCTTGTTCCATTCCTGGTCGGTATGCCCGCAAGCCAAGATCGAGACGGAAGGGTCGGCCTCCTTCATCGCTTGCACGAAGGAAACGCATCGTTCCGCGAACTCCTTGGCCGAACAAGTGCCGACCTGCCACGGACCCCATACTTCGTTGCCGATCTCCCAATACCGGACCTGATACGGTTCAGGATGGCCGTTCGCCGCCCGCCGCGCTCCCATCGGCGTATCGACGCTTCCGTTGCAATATTCCACCCATTGCGCGGCTTCCTCGGGCGTACCCGATCCGTCGTTGACGCAGATGAGCGGCTCAACCCGCAGCTCCCGGCAAAAGCGGATAAATTCGTCCGTGCCGAAATATTTGGAAGTCCACCCTCCCCACGCCTCGTTGTACATGACCGGTCTCTCCAGCACGGGGCCTATGCCGTGCTCCCAATGATAGGCGCTAATGTAATTGCCCGCGATTCTCATCATCCCTGCGTTCAGATCGCGCGCCATCTCTACCACCTCGCGTTTGACCATACCGATGCTGTCGGCGGGCAAGAGCGACACATGGTCAAGCCAGAGCATGCCGGTCGAGACGTGATCGGCCCATCTTGGGTGCTCGGCCGGAATATATACCCGAAGCTCGGCGTCGGCGCATACGCGGGATACGGGCAGACGCGCCTCGTATTCCCGCCAGTTATGGCTGACCAGTTCGACGCGCACCCGGCCGAGCGTATCCCCCGTGCGCCGGTCCGCCGCTTCGACGAACAAGTAGCGAAGCTCGACGGAAGCCCGTGCGACAAGTTGGACCGTGTACTCCATCGGTCCCTTCAAGGCAACCTTCTGCGCAATGCCGGCGTAGGCCTCGTCGTCGCTCAGCAAGCGGATCCGCTGCGCGCGGCCCGAATGTCTCGGGGCCGGCGCTTCCAGGGCGTATTCGGTATTGCGCCCGTTCGTATAGGCAACCCAGCTTCCGGATACCGCTCTCTTCGTCTCGGCCTCGCTCTCGAAATCCATGTCTTTCACAGGAAAAGCGAGCATCGCGTCCATATGGTCCCGAATGTCCTCTACAAAATGCCCGAACAAGTAAGGATTGATCGTATGCTCGCTCGTTCGGCTGCAATCAATTGTAATCGTCGCGTTCGTTTTCAAAATAAAAGCCTCCATAAGTTCGTTAGTAATATTGGCTGCGTTTCGCAAACAACGGCGGATTTATCCTTTGATCGACCCAATCATGACGCCTTTCACAAAATGACGCTGCACAAACGGATACATAACCAGGACAGGCAAACTGGAGACGATGATCACCGCATATTTGATGCTTTCGGCGAGCAAAATTTTATCCTCCAATCCGACGTTTGCGTCCACCGCATCGGACTGGCTGATCATCAAAATTTCGCGCAGCACAAGCTGAAGCGGATGCAAATCTTCGCTCCGGATATAGATGAGCGCGTTAAAGAACGAGTTCCAGTGGCCTACCGCATAGAACAGAACCATAACCGCCAGAATCGGTTTCGATAAAGGCAAAATGATGTGCGTGAGCAGCCGCCAATTCGAGCAACCGTCTATATGGGCGGCTTCCTGCAGTTCCCAAGGAATGCTCGATTGAAAATATGTCCTCATCACGATCAGATTGTACGTGGCGATCGCGCCGGGAACGATGAGCGCCCACATCGTATCGACCATCCCCAAGTTTTTGACCAACAAATAGGTTGGAATCAGCCCTCCGCCGAAAAACATCGTAAGCGTAATGAACACCATGATTGCATTGCGTCCGGGAAGATCCGGCCTCGATAGTGGATACGCCGCCAAGACCGTCATGATGATATTAATGACTGTGCCGACCGCTGTGTAGAGAATAGTGTTGCGGTATCCGGTCCAAATTTTTGCGTTTTGCAAAATATTCGTATAGGCGTCCAAGTTGACCCCTTTGGGCAGCAGCCATACTTCCCCGTTCAACACCTTCGCCGGATCGCTGAACGAAGCGCTGACAATAAAGAGCAGCGGATACAACACAATAGCGATAATCACTGCAGCTATGGCATACACGATCGCATCGAATACCCGTTCGCTCGAAGCGCTTCTTATTGTTGCTTGCTTGGACATCGCTCGATCCCTCCCTTTACCATAAGCTCGTCTCCGACGTTCTGCGCGCAAAACGATTGACGAGCAGCAGCAGCGTTAGATTGATGAGCGAGTTGAACAGCCCGATCGCAGCGGTATAGCTGTACTCCCCCTTTAAAATCCCCGTCGTATAGACGAATGTGGAGATGACGTCGCTCGCTTCCAAATTCAAATTATTTTGCATCAACAAAATTTTCTCAAACCCAATGTTCATGAAATTTCCGATATCCAGGATGAGCAGAATGACGATGACGGGAGCGATCCCCGGCATGGAAACATGCCATATGCGCTGCAGCCTCGTAGCCCCGTCCATCTTGGCCGCCTCGTATAGCTGCGGATTCACTCCGCTGAGGGCTGCGATATAAATAATCGATTGCCACCCCATATTTTGCCATATGTTCGATCCGATGAAGATCGTTTTAAACCAACCCGCTTCCTCCATGAAACGAATCGGCGTGCCGCCGAACAACTCGATCAGCTTATTGACGGGACCGCTTGTGGGCGAGAGGAATACCGTCAATATGCCGACGATGACGACAACCGAAATAAAATGCGGGATGTACGTGATGTTTTGCAGCACTTTGCTGAATGTTTTGCTGCGAATTTCGTTAATGATCAATGCCAGCAAGATCGGTATCGGAAAAGCGATCAACAGCGAAAATAAATTGATGGACAACGTATTCCATAAGAGCCTCCAGAAATAATACGATTCGAAAAACCGTTCGAAGTGTTCGAAGCCCGCCCAGGCGCTGCCGAATATTCCTTTGGCCGGATTGAAATTTTTAAACGCGATTTGCAGCCCGTACAACGGGCCGTAGTGAAAGACCAAATACCAGGCGATCGGCAGCAGCAGCATGAGGTACAGGTCATACCGTTTCGCCATCTGTCTGAACAGGCGCGCCCCGCGTCTCGAAGCGGTTCGAGGCGGAGCGGCCGTCGCATTGGCTTGCGCGCTCTTCATGGGAATCTACTCCTTATGCGTGATGGGATCGGCATTATTTCTGCATCTTGTCATAGGCGTCCTGATACAGCTTCTCCAGCTCGTCGATTTTCATTTTCTTCAGCGTCGCCTGGAATTCGTCCCATTTATCGAAGCTAAGCGAACCGACAATAAATTTCGTACTTTGCTCCTCGTAATATTTGTCGATATCGTTGCGCAAGACGTTCACTTGCTGCGCGGTTTGCTCGTCAAACACCGGCGCCGCGTACTTAACCTTCGGCATGAACGGATCCAGCTTGTTTTGCGCTTCTTGTACCTGCGGAGGATTAATAAACGAGGCAACCTTGTCGCTAATAATGTGCGGCGCCCCTCCTCCGGCGTACGGCGTAATTTTCGCTTGATTCGTAATATCCTCCAGAAAATCTTCTTTATAGTACGGAATTCCGTCCCTCAGCTCATAATGCTCGCCTTCCCGGCCGAATCTAAGCATGGTCGAGCCTTCGTCGCTATAGAAATAATCGATCCAACGCATCGTGACTTCCGGATATTTGTTGACGGAAGTGATGGCAAAGGCTCCGAAATCGCGCGCGATCGGCAATGCCTGGCTTTGCAGCCGGTCCCCGTGCGGGCCTGCCGGCGGCGCGATTCCGACATACTGATCCTGGATCGACAAGAAGTTATTATTCGTCTGGTCGAAGAAGAATCCCGCATTGCCCGACCCTTGCTTGGCCAAATATTGCGCTTCTTTATGCGAGAACACCTCCGGATCCAGCAGCTTCTCCTTGTACAGCTTGTTGAGATACATCAGCAGCTCTTTGTTCCGGTCGTTGCCCATCCAAATGTTGACTTTGTCGTTTTCAAGGTTGATATTGTAACCGAGCTGCAGATCCAGTCCGAACGACCCGCTCATCATATGAACGATCGGCAACCCTGCCCGTGCGGTCATCGGGATTTCATCCGGCTTTCCGTTTCCGTTCGGATCTTGATCCCGGAACGCAACCAACACCTCGTACAGCTCTTCCGTCGTCTCCGGCTCCTTCAGGCCGAGCTTATCCAACCATTTCTTATTGATCCATTTCTTATCCGTACGCGCCGCTCCGAGCGTTACAATGCCCGGAATGGCATAGATATGGCCTTCCGGAGTCGTGATCCCCGCACGGATCTCCGGGTATTCCTCCATCAGCTTTTTTAGATTGGGAGCGTATTGATCGATCAAATCCTCCAGCGGAATCAATTGACCTGCCGATCCGTAGCGGACCGCCTCGAGCGGCGAGATGCCGGAACGGAACAATGCATCGGGAAGCTCGTTCGACGCGAACAGCAAGTTTTTCTTCTCCTGGAAGCCGTCCGTCGGCGCTTCGATAAATTCCACCTGCACATTGCTCATTTTCTCGTAATCCTGGAAAACGGGCATTTCCTTGAACGGACCGTTAACGGGCGCGATTCGAGTGAACATTTTCAGTTTGACCGGCTGGTCTACAATTGGAAATCCGGTTGCATTGACGGCATTCCCGGTTTGAGCGGCCGGCTCGCCCTCTTTGGTCGTACCGGCATTGGAACTGCATCCTGATACGATCAAACCGGATGCGATCATCGTGACGAGTGCATATCTTCCCCAGCGTTTACGCATGAATTTGTAACCCCCATATTTCGTATTCGCCAAACAACAACGCTGTAAGCGTTTTCCGTTGGCGTGTGATTATTATAAGTCATCAGAAATGGGGGCAAATTATAATAATATGACTATTTACTCTACAATTTTTACAATCCCTCGACTCCGTGCCGCTTCTTTTCCGCGGTCGCGGACGGCTTCACTCCGCCTTCCCCCCGCCCAAGCCGTTCAGATACGCATGCGGCGTCATCCCGGTTACTTCCTTAAACACTTTGAAAAAATAGTTGTGCGTAGAGAAGCCTACTTGACCGCTAACTTGTTTGATTGTATACTGGCCGCTCTCCAGCAGCTTGCGGCTCGCCTCGATGCGGACTCGATTTACATATTCGGAAAAGGTCGATTGCGTCTCTTCTTTGAATATTCTGCTTAAGTACGAGGGATTCAGGCCGATGGCGCCTGCCGCCAGTTCCAACGTAATGTAGCCCGGATACTTTTCCAGAATCAGATCGATCGCCTGCGACACGTGGCGGGAATAGGGTCCGATCGCACGCTGCTGCCGCAGCAGTTTCAGCAAGCAGTCGTAATAGCGCTGCAGCCATTGCTCCAGTTCGCCTATATTATCGATCTTCCCCAAATCGCTGCGGGAAGGCAGCTCCCCCGTCACGGCTTCGGCCAAAGCCGTCGGCATCCCTCTCTTCCATGCTTTATCGCCGATATGCAACAACTCGCCGACGACCATCTGCACCGTATGGGAATGGATCGGCTGATGGCGAATGGAAACGAAGACGGATGCAATCAATCGGTGCATGCCTTCCTTATCCAGCCTTTCGATGGCGAGCAGAAGCTGCTTCTGCTCCTCGATCGTCAAGGAAACGCGTTGAGTAAAGACGCTCGTTCCCCTTCCTTCCGCTTGATCCGGTTTCTCGGAAGACCTATGAGGCGCAGACCGCTCTGCAGAAGGGGGGAGGTCGAGCGCCCGTTCGGCCGAGCGGTAGCTGGAGCCAAGCTGCGGCAAGCTGCCGCACACATGCCCGACGGCATAGATGCATTTCAAATTCAAGAATAGCTCAAGCGAATGCCGAAGCTTGCTCATCAGTCTCCCGGCCTCGCTTGCGGCGGCATGTTCGCTGCGCTCCTTGAACGAGAACACGACAACCAAGCGACCGTCCCCCATATAAGCGACAGACCGCTCGTGAATATCGCCCAAGCCCTGCTGCATCATGTCGACGGCTTGTTGAACCAGCCGGTTCGTCTGTACATCGCTGCAGGATTTCGTGAGCAACAGGAACGGCACGATCTGCACCGCCGCCGCCGCGTAGCCGACCGCTTGTGCATACAAGCCGTTCTTCCGCGCATAGGCTTCCAGCTCCGTCGCCGCATCCGCCTTCCCTCTCACGAGATCCGCTATATAGTCGCGGATGAGGACGGGACTCATTCTCTCCGCTAATTGTTTGTGGGCCGCACGGCTTTCATGCATCCGATCCTCCTGCTGCAGATCCCGGACCGCTTTGTTCAACATCGTTAACAGCGTCGCATCGTCCAAGCGATGCTTCAGCAAATAATCGACGGCTCCGTTCTTCAAGCTCTCCCGCACATAATCGTAATCGTCGTAACTGCTAAGCATGATCGTCTTCACGGAAGGGAACCTGTCCCGAATCGTTCGATGGAGCTCGACACCGTTCATGTCGGGCATATTCACATCAATGATGGCGATATGAGGCGGAGATTGCTCGATCATTGTTAATGCCATTGCTCCGTTATACGCTTCGCCGCATATCTCGAAGCCATGCTTTCTCCAATCCAATAACGTCCCTAGATCGTTATGCACCAACGGTTCGTCATCAATCAGCATCACTTGAAACATGCTCAGACCACCTCTTCTTTATCCGATTGATCCATACTCGATAGTTTAGGGAATGTAACCTCCACCTTCGTATACCGTCCCGGCTCGCTATACAGCTTCATGCCATACCGCTCGCCGTACATGCGAACAATCCGCTCGTGCACGTTGCGAATTCCCATGCCGCTGAAGCGCGACGGAATCTCCTTCTTGTCCGTGTCCCCCAGCAGAAGATCCGCTTGCTCCTGCGTCATGCCTTGGCCGTTGTCGTTCACTTCGATTTTAAGATCGTTATGCTCCTCGTAGACGCGAATGAGCACGAATCCCCCATCCTCCGACGGGCCGACTCCATGAATGATTGCATTCTCCACGAGAGGCTGCAGCATCAGCTTCAGCACGCGGCACTCCAGCAAGGCTTCGTCCTCGACCTGAGTGTACACCTGGATCGGCTCCATATACTTGTACTTCTCGATGGATACATAGCTGGATACATAGTCCAACTCTTCCCGCACCGTAATAAATTCATTTGAATTTCCGAGTACGCCCCGCATCAATTCGATTAACGAGCCGGACACCTCTTCGATATTGGGGGCCCCATTCAGTTTGGCCAAATACTTGATCGTGTTGAGCGAATTATAGAGAAAATGCGGACGAATCTGCGCCTGCAGCGCGGTTATCTCGGCCTCGCGCTTCTCTTTCTCGCTAATCCGGATCCCTTCCAGCAGCCGCTTCAGTTCTTCCACCATACTGACGAAGACACGGTACAACTGCCCGACCTCGTCCTTCGTTTTAATTTCCGTTTTCGGGAACGTCAAATTTCCGTCTTTCACGAACATCATCATCGATCTCAGCCGCCGAATATTGATCGTGATCCGGGACGACACCTGCAGCGATCCGATCAAGACGACGATAAAGACGATGATCGATATTTCCGCCATCAAATTGCGGATTCTGGTAGATTCGCTAAGCAGGGAATCCATCGGAATGAGCGCCAATGTAGTCCAGCCTGTATAATCGGATATGCGGCTGACGACGATGTAGGATCTTCCTTCGATCATCTTTTCTACCGCGTGGCCGATTCCCGCAAATTCCTGATTAATGTTGACAACGGTCTCGATGGAAGGAGCGTAAGAGGATGGCGCCGATTCGGATTGGTAGACGAATCCGTTCTCCTCGTCCAACACATACAGCATGCTGTCTGCGGTCGGCTTCACGCCATACGTTTTTTTGATGAAATCATAATTCAAATCCACCATGACCACGCCGATCGTCTCGCGATTATAACGAATCTCGCGGCCGACGGTGATTGCCTCCATCTCCCCGCCTGTCGGCTTGAAGTAGGCGTGACGCGAACCGTTGCGGAGCATATAATCCATCATCGGCGTTCCGAGCACGGTACGGTCGATCCATGGGCCTCCGGTGAAGAATACTTTGCCGTTCAAGCCGACAACGGCAATCCGTGTAATATACGGCTTATAATCGATTAAGCCCGATAGAAATTCATTAATCCGCTTCTGCTCTTGAAACCATTCGTAGCTGATCTCCTCCGTAGGGCTCAATACCGTATCGATGACCGTATTTTTGCTGGACACAACGACCGTGTTCAACCGGTTTATTTCCTCCAGCATCACATTGAGCGACTCATCCGCTTGCCGGATGCTGTCCGCTACCGAAGTAACCGCGTTATGCTTGATCGTCTCGCGCATGTTCATATAGACGATGCCGGTAATAGAGACGATCGAGAGAAGGGTGACGAGGCCGAATGCGATAAATATTTTTCCTTGAATGCTCAATGCAGGCGATATCAGCCTTAGAAGATTCGTAAACTTCATAGCGGGAGGTCTCCTTTACGATCATAGGCATTTGATTGGTGCAAGCGCTTTCCATTTCGCACATTAACAAAATGACAATAAAAAATTATGCGGCAGTTATAATTTTTTAATAATATCATAATTCGAGGAGATTGTGTTGTCGAGACCACCTAACATTTTGCTAATTATAAAAAAAGAACCCTTGAATAAACAAGGGTTGAGAAGCGCCGCTGAGCGCAACAAAAAAGGACTGTCCCTCAAGTCCATGGAAAGACCTGCAGGAACAGTCCCTTGATTGGGTATCGATTATTCCGTTGTGTACGGCAACAATGCGATTTGACGCGCGCGTTTCACGGCGATCGTCAGCAAGCGTTGATATTTCGCGCTTGTTCCAGTGACGCGGCGAGGAAGAATTTTTCCGCGCTCGCTAATAAATTTACGAAGCAAATCCGTATCTTTATAGTCAATGTGAGTAATTTTGTTCACTGTGAAGTAGCACACTTTACGGCGTTTGTTGCGTCCGCCGCGGCGGCCTCCGAATTTTTTCTCGCCGCGCTCTTCATTGCCTTCTCTTTGCTTGAAGCTCATCCGTATTCAGTCCTTTCGTTCTTAAAATGGCAAGTCATCATCCGATATATCGATCGGTTTTCCGTCATCGGAAAAAGGATCTTGATTGTTGTTGCGCGAAACTCCCGAATTCCGGTTGCCCTGTCCGCCTTCGCCGTAGCCGCTGCCGCCCCCGAATCCGCCGCCGCCAAAGCCCGATTCCTCGCGCGGAGCGCCGCCGCCATCGCGGTTAGCCGATTCCAAGAAACGCACATTATCTGCAATAACTTCCGTCACGTAAACGCGCTTTCCTTCGTTATTCTCGTAATTGCGTACTTGAATGCGACCTTCCACCGCCGTTAAACGGCCTTTGCGCAAGTAATTCGCGCATGTCTCGGCGAGCTGCCTCCACGTAACGACAGGGATAAAATCCGCCTCCCGTTCGCCGCCTTGGCTTGTAAACGGACGGTCCACCGCCAGGGTGAACTGGGTTATTGCGACACCCGAAGGAGTATAACGCAACTCCGGATCGCGGGTTAAGCGTCCGATCAGAATGACACGGTTTAACAATCGAATCCCCTCCTTCAACGATCATTACAAAAGCCCAATGTTTCGATTAAGCAACATCTTGCGTGATCAAGTAACGAATGACTTCATCGGAAATCTTCATTACACGCTCAAGTTCCGCTACAACTGCAGGCTCTGCCGTAAAGTTGACAAGGACATAAATTCCGTCGCGAAACTTGTTGATCTCATACGCAAGACGGCGTTTGCCGAGCACATCGTGCTTCGTAATTTCACCACCGTTGGAGATGATGCCTTGGAACTTTTCGACTGCCGCTTGAACAGCTTCCTGCTCAATGTCGGTACGAATAATGTACATCACTTCATATTTGCGCATATCTTTCACCTCCTCTTGGACTAACGGCCCCCAATCATGTTGGGAGCAAGGGGTACGAGGAAAACTCGCACCTAACTAATATATCAAAACCTAGGTCCGATGACAAGTCAAGGCGGCGTTTGCGGAAATATTTTCACACTTATGTTCGGTACCGTCCCGGCAAACAATATGGTGGAACAGTCATTTTCATTCAAGCTTATCGGAGGTGAACGTATTGGGCGAACAGACGGAGTTCGAACCGGGCGACAAAGCGCCGAACGACGCGACCTATATCGAGGTGGGCGAGGCCGATTTTCATATGGGAATTAACGATCCGAAACAGATTCGTTTGCGGAAAGGCGAACGATTCCCGGAAACGTCGAATCATAACCGAAAATGGAAGAGCAAGCGGAATGCGCTGAAGTGATGTATATTATCGCGGCAATTCGCGCATAGTAATTCCGACGGCGTATAGAGAGGTGTGGTTCCGTTGAACGTGACAGCGCAACAACCGCAAGGAGATCTTGGCTACACGGCATAAAAGCGGAGGAATGTGCCAAAGACACTTGTCTGCAACACATGCGTATTGATCTTTCAATACACCGAGCTTTAACATGCTTTGAGTAAAGAATTCCAACAATCAAACGCCGTCAACCAGCGAAGGGTCCGAAAGGGCCCTTTTGGCGTTCGGAGGCTCGATGACGTGACTCCGGCGCGTAAGCGCGAATATTCATTGATGTTTCCCTCGTATGTAAGTGCAAAAATCCATTGAATCGCCCGATTTGGTACTGGGCGTTTCATCAATTAAGGTCAGATTGGCCGGCAAAAAACCGTGACGACCCGCAGGGTGGGCTAACGAAACTAGAACACGCTAATAGCCTGTAAATGACTCTGTTGCTGGTGTAACGAAACTGAAACACGCTAATGAGGGGAAAAAGGCGATAAAAGCGCCGATTTCCAATGAATACCGATACGTACTTTCGTTAGATTGGCAACGTCCTCATTTTTTGCCCAATAAGGATGGTCAGTTTCGTTAGCGCCAAACAAGGAGCGTAGGTTAGAGCGGATCGCCTTCGAAATAGGGTTCTATCCCCTTTTATAGGCGCAATAAAGGCCTTTTTCCCGAGAAATAGCTGGATTTCTGCAGTTGCTGTTGCGCGGAACGTCAAAACTTCAACAATCAAAAAACCTCCTACGATCTCACGTAAGAGGTGATGTAACGTTATGTATGGCGGAAAGGGTGGGATTCGAACCCACGCACGCCTGATGACGCCTAGCTGATTTCGAGTCAGCCCCCTTGGACCTCTTGGGTACCTTTCCACAGCAAAAATAATATTATCACAGTCTATCGAATATTGCAACACAATTTTTAAAGTGTAAAAATCCGGGGAACTTCCCAGTTCCCCCCTGTCTAACGAATGGAAATGTACGCAGCGAGTATCATCGCTCTACGTCGCGTTTCCTTCTTCCTTCTGCGTTGCGGCGGACCGCAACACCTTCTTCATATTTTTCTCGAATTTCACCCGGGGAATGAGAACACTATGCTGACAGCCGACGCATTTAATCCGGATGTCCATCCCCATACGTATGATTTCCATTTCATTAGAGCCGCAAGGATGCGGCTTTTTCATTTGTACGACATCCCCAAGTTCGAATTGTTTACGTTCCATCGTTCATCCCCCCTTTACCCGCTCTTTGATACGTGACGAGCCGCGGATATGGAATATCGATCCCTTTCGCATCGAGCGCTTTTTTCAATCTCGCATTGATGATCCGTGTCACTCCATAATGCGTGTATGGTTTGCATTCGGCAATTACGCGAATCGTTACTCCCGTCGAACCAAACGTTTGTACCCCTAACACTTCCGGCACTTTCAACAAATCTTCTATTTCAGCAACCATCGGCTCGACGGTTTCTTTAATGATTTGAATCGTTCGCTCCGCATCCTCTTCGTACGCGACCGCTATATCGATTACCGCGATCGAATTTTCCAACGAAAAATTTGTCACTTCATTAATCATTCCATTCGGAATAATATGGACTTCTCCCGTCCAGTTTTTAATGCGCGTCGACCGTAAACCGATCACTTCCACCGTACCTCTGAATTTCCCGGTCTCGATGATATCTCCGACGGCGAATTGGTCTTCGAAGATGATGAAGAAACCGGTGATCACATCTTTTACTAAGCTTTGGGCGCCAAAACCGATCGCCAGCCCTACGACGCCGGCTCCCGCCAGCAGCGGACCCAAATTAATATTGAATTCGGCCAGCACCAGCAATAACATAATAAAATTCAATGTATAGAAAGTCACGTTTTTGAGCAGCTTGGCGACCGTAACCATTCTTCTCGAATTGACGTTTAGGCGCATCTTTTCCTTTTTGCTCATCGTATGATCGATGATGCGATGTACGATCGCTATGACTGCGCGGGTTACGATAAATATGATGACAATATCAATCAAGCTCCATAAATATCCTCCCCACGTCTCCGAACTCGTCACATAATTCCAAAATTGTTGAAACACGTTCAGCTTCTCTTGAATTTCCGCTTCTATATTCGACGATTCGGCCAATGGCATTTCATGAAACTTGTACACGAATCAACCCTCCAGTCGTGCGGTTCGGTCATGATTCGATGGTAACATATTCTTTTTCATTTTTAAAATAGATCCCTCTGATCTCAACCCGCTCGCTTTGTATCATCTCCCTCACCCGATCCAAGCTTGCGGCAGGGAATTCGATCGATAGAGCGCAACCGGCCGTAATTTCCTTCGGCGTAGGGCAAATATCGATTTCGATGCCGGCATACTCCAAGAGCATCTCCGCGCGTAAAGCTTGTTGTGTCGAATCGAATGCAATAAGCAACATATCCGAATCCATCCGCTTTCGGTCCTTCCTTCGCTGGCAGATCATTTTGATCCGCTGCGCGAACTTTCCGCGCAACTTCCACAAAATATGAATCTCGCAAGTATAAATTGGTTTCAACATCCATATACTAGGAATACAAATCATAGACGGAGGTTGAATGTCATGCCATCTTCCATTGATCATCATGTATTAAAAGCTTTGCCTTCTCTAAAATTGTCTCATACCGAACCTCATATTCATACCGCCGTCACGAACCGATTGGTAGAACATTTTCAATTCATCGAGCCCGAGCAACGTTTGGTCGTCGTATGCGTCGGCACCGACCGTTCGACCGGAGACTGTCTCGGCCCGCTCGTCGGAACCGCATTGTCCAAATATAACAGCCCTTTGTTTCACTTATTCGGCACATTGGACGAACCCGTCCATGCCGTCAATTTAAAAGACACGCTTCAACATATCCATAACAACTTTACCGACCCTTTTATCGTCGGGATCGATGCTTGTCTCGGCCAAACGTCAAGCGTCGGCAATATTCAAGTCGGTTTCGGTCCGGTACGGCCGGGCGCGGGCGTACATAAAGAATTACCGCCGGTCGGCGATATCCACATTACGGGCATCGTAAACGTCGGCGGTTTTATGGAATACTTCGTGTTGCAAAACACCCGGTTAAGCCTGGTCATGAAATTGTCCGACATTATTGCGAACAGTTTATATATTGCCGTAAAGCGATGGCATCTTGCCGGCGCTACTCCTGCTCGGCGGCGAGACTAATCGCCGTCTTCTCTTCTGGAGAAAGAGAATAATTGGAGCTGCCTCCTTGGACGGGCTTTGCATACACATAGGAATTATCTCTGCTATGTAGTGCAGACAAAACGATGCCGTCTTGTTTTTCATTTAAAATCGCCAAGGAAAAGCTCAAATCGCTTCCGGTTTCGCTAAAGGCATTATAACGAATAATGCCGATTTTCGCCTTCATCTTCAACAATCTTTCCGTGATGCCCCGCATTTCCGAAACTAGGGTCGATTGCCCTTTCTGCATTTCGGCTATATTTTCTTTCATTGAAATAATTACATTTTCCAAATTCGGTACGCCGCTATTTTCCATCATTTGATGATAACTTCGCCGAAGTTTGGATAACTTCACGCCTTGTGCGATGATCAAGACCAACATCACAATCAATATGACGACAAACCCGGCGACGATCCACTGCATCTGTTCCAATATTAATTCATTCACGTTAACGAACTCTCCCCCGCCCTATTTCGAATGTGTTTGAATATCACGCATCGCGTCAAGAAACGCATTCACGTCCTCTTCCGTTGTCGTATACCCTACGCTCGCCCGTACCGCTCCCGTTCGCGTCGTACCGGCAGCATCATGCGCCAGCGGAGTACAGTGATAACCTGCTCGAACGGCTATGCCGTATTCGCGATCCAATCGGAACGCGATTTCCGCGTTATCCGCTCCTTTTACGGTAAAGGAGACGATTCCCGTTTTATCTTCCCCCAGATCGGGACCTAACAATTCGATACCTGGAAGTTGACGCAATTGATCCATCATCCGCTGCGTCAACTTCCATTCTTTAGTATGAATTTTTTCAACGGTCTCATTCAGAATGAACTTCACGCCTTCGTTCAATCCGGCCAGGCCGACCGTGTTCGGCGTTCCCGCTTCGTATCGGTCCGGACGAACGCCTGGCTGTTCAACCGCATCCGATTGGCTCCCTGTTCCTCCGTGCAACAACGGCTCCAATTCCATATCGGGCGCAATGTATAATCCGCCTGTACCTTGAGGCCCCAACAAGCCTTTATGACCCGGAAAAGCCAGCATATCAATGCCCATCGACGCCACATCGATCGGGATCGTTCCCGCCGTCTGCGCCGCATCGACTAATAATTTTACGCCGCGTTTTCTTGTCATTTCTCCAACTTCGCCAACCGGCAAAATCGTCCCCAACAAATTCGAACTATGGGAGCAGGCGACCAATTTGGTATGCGGGCGAAACGATTGTTCCAATTCGCGCAGATCTACGACACCTTGGCGATTCGCTTTAATATAGGTTACGTCCAAATTCCAAATCCGTCGCAAATATTCGACAGGCCTGCGAACCGAATTATGCTCAATCCCGGTAACAACGATGTGATCGCCCGGCCTGACGATGCCTTTAATCGCCAAATTCAACGCCATCGTCGTATTGAGTGTAAATATAACATCCATCGGATTGCGAACGCCGAACAATTGGGACAAATGACGGCGCGTTTCATAGATCACCCTGCTCGCCTGCACCGCCATCGCATGACTTCCTCTGCCCGGATTCGCTCCATAATCGAGCATCGCCTTTTGCATCGCTTCGATGACTTGCGGCGGTTTTGGCCAGGACGTCGCCGCATGGTCGAAATAACGAATAACTTCATGCCCCATTCTCCCACCCCCCTGTTCTTTCTACATCCCAAATCTTGCACCGTCCTCTATGCATGAAACCAAACGATTGGCAGATACATAAAATCTCGCATCCATGGATGCGAGATCGCTACATTACAATTCAGATAAGAAAAGTTATTGCAACATTTCGAGCAACCGTTCCAAATCTTGCTTACTGTAATACAGCAGCTCAATTCTCCCTTTATCTTTATTATGTTTAATTTTAACGGTCGTTTTAAAACGTTCTCTCAACAATTCTTCCACGCCGTCGATATAAGGGTCTTTTTTCTTCGTTTTCGGTTTCGCACGGTCTTTCCCTTTCGTGTCAAGCTTTTGGATCGCCTCTTCCAACTCCCGTACGCTCCACTCGTTCTCGATCGTTAGTTTCGCCAACTCTTTTACGGTAGCCGTATCTTTCACTCCGGCAATCGCACGCGCATGTCCCATCGACAATGTTCCACGTGAAACATTATCCTTCACTTCCTCGGGCAATTGCAATAATCGTAAAAAGTTTGCGATATGCGAACGCGATTTACCGACTTTCATCGACAATTCTTCCTGCGTTAATGAAAACTGGTCCATCAAACCTTGATAGGCGACGGCAATTTCAATGGCGTTCAAATTCTCGCGCTGCAAGTTTTCGATTAATGCAATCTCCATCACTTGCTGATCGGTGAAATTTCGAACGACCGCCGGAATCGTAGCATTCCCGCAATATTGGGAAGCGCGGAAACGCCGTTCTCCGGCAATAATCTCAAAGCCTTTCAAAATGCTCCGCACGATAATAGGTTGGATGACGCCATGTTGTTTGATCGATTCCGCCAATTCGCGGATCGATTCGTCGTCAAACGATTTACGCGGTTGATAAGGATTGGCGCGCAACTGACTCAAGGGGATTTCTACGACTTTGTCGTCATCGTTAATCGCCAACGAAGGAATTAATGCGTCTAACCCTTTGCCTAAACGTTTACTCATAAGAAATCACTTCCTTTGCAAGCTCCAAATAGACTTCCGCACCCTTCGATTTCGGATCGTACGTAATAATCGATTGGCCGTGCGACGGAGCTTCGCTCAACCGAATATTACGCGGAATCACCGTTTGGTACACCTTTTGCTGGAAATATTTTTTCACTTCTTCAATCACTTGAATGCCCAAATTCGTTCTCGCGTCAAACATCGTTAACAGCACGCCTTCAATTTGCAACGATGTGTTCAAATGTTTCTGAACAAGACGAACCGTGTTCAACAATTGGCTGAGCCCTTCCAACGCGTAGTACTCGCATTGAATCGGTATTAGAACCGAATCCGCCGCCGTCAATGAGTTGATCGTCAGTATGGCGAGCGAAGGCGGACAATCGATCAATATATAATCGTACATATGCTTGATTAACTGCAGCGATTTTTTTAACCGAACTTCTCTGGAAATCGTAGGAACAAGCTCAATTTCCGCGCCGGCCAATTGAATCGTTGCCGGGATAATATGCAGTCCTTCTATATTCGTCTCTTGCAACGCGTCTTTGGGATGTACGTCGTTAATGATTACATCGTAAATGCAATTAACGACATCCGCTTTGTTGATCCCGATTCCACTAGTCGTATTTCCTTGGGGATCGATATCGACCAACAGAACGCGTTTTCCAAGAGTTGCAAGCCCTGCGCCCAAATTAACGGAAGTCGTTGTTTTTCCGACGCCACCCTTTTGATTGGCTATTGCAATTATTTTAGACAAATCAATTCACCTCAATCTTTTAAAAAGGCGCAAAAAAAACGTCTATTGACGTACTGTTTTTGCTTTTTAGGTTATTCAAGAGCGGCTTCACTCAGCCGCCCTTGAGCGTAAGTTGCTGTTATCTTTTTGGGATTTTAATAACAATCTCGTAGTGGTCTTCATGATCTTTCTCGTCTGTTTTAATGTTCAATCCCGATCCCGTTACCATCTCGATTGATTGGCGAATCGTATTTACGGCAAGCCTGACGTCTTTCGTAAAAGAGATTCTTTTCGCTTTCTTTGTTTTGACCGACTCTTTATAAAAGGCGACTCTCGCCTCCGTTTGCTTCACATTCAAGTCTTTCGCGATGATATCGTTCAATATTTTTAACTGCAGCTCTTCCGAATCGAGCGACAACAACGCGCGGGCATGCCGTTCTGTTATTTTGCGTTCCATAAGAGCGACTTTGACTTGCTCCGGCAATTGCAATAACCGAATTTTGTTGGCAATAGTGGACTGGCTCTTCCCTAATCGCTGCGCCAAACTTTCTTGCGTCAATTGATGCAAGTCGATCAATTTTTGATAGGCGATCGCTTCTTCGATCGAGGTTAATCCTTCCCGCTGCAAATTTTCGATCAATGCAATGGATGCGGCTTGCGAATCGTTAATTTCGCGTATAATCGCGGGAATCGTCGTCAGGCCGAGCTTTTTCACCGCTCTCCAACGTCTTTCCCCCGCTATGATCTCATGCTTGCCATTTCGAACGCGAACGACAATCGGTTGAATAATGCCATGCGTCTTAATCGTTTGACATAGTTCATCAATTTTCTCGTCGTCAAATACCGTTCTCGGTTGATAAGGACTGGTAACGATTTCATCAACGGAGATTTGTTTCACTTCTTCTTGGTTGTTTCGTTCCTGCAAACCAAACAATCTTGAAAATTGTTCTTTCATTCCGTATTATACCACCTTAAAGTACTGGAATGCGTGTTAAAAAAAGCGTAATCTTTTAGAAAACGATTCTTCGATTCACAGACCGAGAGTGTTCAATTGATGTCAATGAACTCGTCGCATTTATAGAATACGCCAACTTTTTAAACATGCACAACAAGAAAAAAATTCTAAAACTGTGACGTTATCCGTTAGTTTGAGACTCTATGTATCTATCATTCCGCTTTCAATCGGCATTCCAATCGACGGCAATAAACGCATTCAAAGCTGCAAGCTTACGCCGTTGTTATGCTTAGCAAAAGGTTGCCAAAGCGGCTTTTTCAACCACAATAGAATTTATAAGTTTCCCAAACCTGAGGAGATACCAAATTCTATTTGGCGATAAAACCTGCCGCTGAACGCGGTCGCTCATCTTCGAAAGGCCTCGATAGAGGTTTTCTCATTGCGGTCGCGATTTGCCACGGTACACGGGCTAGTTCCGCTCTACCTATTACTATTATATATTCTCCAATCTATCCCCATTTTCCTGCCGAACAAATCGTGAAAAATAAATATTTCATGAGATGGAATGTTCCACGTGAAACATAAAGGTATGTCCGCTATCGCCGTCATACGATCGGCGATTTAAGCGGCATACCTGCTTTGCGGGGATATTTTGCGGGCGTTTTCTCCGTTTTCGTGATCAAGATGATATGGCGATCCGATTGTTCCACCGGCAATGTGAAAGGATAAACTCCCTTCAACTCTCCCTTTAATTCTTTGAAACTTCGTTTCGCTTCTCGAATTTCATCCGTTGGATCGGAGCCTTTCATTGCGGCAAATTGTCCCCCTTTTCGAGCAAAAGGAAGGCAAAATTCGTTCAATACCGACAAACGCGCAACTGCGCGGGCGGTCACAAGATCGAAACGATCGCGATAAGCGTCGTTACGCGCTACGTCTTCCGCCCTTCCATGAATGCATTCCACATCGTGCAATGTAAGCTGAGACGCAATATGCTGCAAAAATTGAATTCGTTTATTTAAAGAGTCGACGATGGTTACCTGGAGATGAGGAAAGCAAATTTTCAAAGGGAAGCTCGGAAAACCGGCTCCCGATCCAATATCCGCTATGGACTTCACTTCGTTCATATCGATGAAGAAGGAAAGAGAGACAGAGTCGAAGAAATGCTTCGTGTACACTTGCTCTCTTTCCGTGATGCCGGTTAAATTCATTTTTTCGTTCCACAAGACCAACTCGCGGTAATACGTTTCGAATTGTTCCAATTGCTCGTTACTTACGTCGATCCCCTGTTCGTGCAAACGTTGCTGGAATTGCAATTGTATCTGGTCCATCTTACGATCCTTTCGCTGCGGTCACGCGGTTATAATGCTCCAAGTAAACGAGCAGAATGGATATGTCGGCCGGATTAACGCCGGATATACGGGACGCTTGCCCAATCGAAATCGGGCGAATTTTGGCGAGCCTTTGTTTTCCTTCCGTCGCAATGCCGTGGATATCGTCGTAATTGATATCTTCCGGAATCCGTTTTTTCTCCATCTTTTTCAACCGTTCCACTTGCAATAACTGTTTTTCGATATATCCCGAATATTTAATTTGAATTTCGACTTGTTCCTTCATCTCATCGTTTAATTCGTAAGGAGAAGACGAAATGGACTCCAGATGAGCGTATGTGATCTCGGGACGCCGCAATAACGACATCGCGTCGCTCGTGTTTTGCAGCGGTGCGGACCCGAGTTCGGCAAGCAGCGCTTGGACTTCGGACGGTTGAATTTTCGTCGATTTCAATCGTTCGATTTCAAGCTCCACCCGGTTCTTCTTATCGATAAATGCAGCATACCGTTCTTCAGATATTAATCCGATTTCGTATCCGATCGGGGTGAGCCGCAGGTCGGCATTGTCATGTCTAAGCAGCAAACGGTATTCCGCCCGCGACGTCAATAGCCGGTACGGTTCGTTCGTTCCTTTCGTCACGAGATCGTCGATGAGCACGCCGATATATCCTTGGGAACGGTCCAGAATAACCGGTTCTTTCCCTTGTACTTTGCGTGCCGCGTTAATTCCCGCCATAATGCCTTGCGCTCCGGCTTCTTCATACCCGGACGTTCCGTTAATTTGCCCCGCCGTAAACAACCCGGGTACCAGCTTCGTTTCCAACGACGGCCACAATTGGGACGGTACGATGACATCGTACTCGATCGCATAGCCGGTACGCATCATTTCGACGTTTTCCAGACCCGGGACGGAACGAAGCATGCGCAATTGGACATCTTCCGGCATACTGGTCGACAGCCCTTGCACATAATATTCCGCCGTCGTCTTCCCTTCCGGCTCCAAGAAAATTTGATGCTTCGGCTTGTCGCTGAACCGGACGATTTTATCTTCGATCGATGGGCAATAGCGCGCGCCCGTCCCTTCGATCAATCCGGAAAACATCGGCGCCCGATGCAAGTTTTCGTTAATGATGCGATGCGTTTCTTCCGATGTATAGGTCAGCCAGCATGGCAATTGCTCGTTATCGGATGATTTCGTTTCATAAGAGAAAAATTTCGGATTTTCATCTCCTGGCTGAATCTCCGTCTTGGAGAAATCGATCGTATCCCGATGCACCCGCGGCGGCGTCCCCGTTTTGAAACGAACCAGTTCGAATCCAAGATTGCGAAGCGAATCGGACAGTTTAATCGACGGCTGCTGATTGTTGGGGCCGCTCTCGTACTTCAGCTCTCCCATAATAATTTTGCCGCGCAAATAGGTGCCCGTTGTGAGCACGACCGCTTTGCCGCGGTATTCCGCGCCCGTCTTCGTGCGAACGCCGACGCAATGTCCGTCTTCAACGATCAATTCCTCCACCATCCCCTGGCGGAGCGTAAGATTATCCGTCTTCTCGAGCGTTTCTTTCATCGTATGCTGGTACAGAAATTTATCCGCTTGCGCACGAAGCGCATGAACGGCCGGGCCTTTCCCCGTGTTCAGCATTCGCATTTGGATAAACGTTTTATCGATATTGCGGCCCATCTCGCCGCCCAAAGCGTCAATTTCGCGTACGACATGCCCCTTCGCCGGTCCGCCGATCGAAGGATTGCACGGCATGAACGCCACCATATCCAAATTTATTGTGAGCAGAAGCGTATTGCAGCCCATGCGGGCTGCCGCAAGCGCCGACTCGCAGCCTGCGTGGCCGGCGCCGATCACGATTACTTCATACTCACCGGCTGCATATTCTTTCATTCCATTGCCTCCTTTGCCATTTTTCTATAGAGGTTGTTCAAAAAGTCGACTTTTTCAACTCGCTTTAATCAATGATATCGACATGTTCGATACGGCATGTCGATTATTTGCCCAAACAAAATTGCGAAAAGATTTGATCGATCAATGAATCGCCGACCGCGTCGCCGATAATTTCGCCAAGCGACTCCCACGCGGAACGAACATCGATTTGAATCATATCGATCGGGATATGCTGTTCCGTCGCCTCATAAGCATCTTGCAACGAACGATGCGCTTTTTTCAATAGCGCAATATGGCGAACATTGCTGACATATGTCAGATCGTTCGATTCCACTTTACCGCTGAAGAAGATCGAGGAGATCGCTTCCTCCAAATCGTCCATCCCCTTCTGTTCGGCAATGGTCATCTGCACGATCCGGTCGTCGTTGAAATGGGCGCGAACCGTATCCAGATCTAATTTTTGCGGTAAATCCATTTTATTAATAATGACAATCACTTGTCTACTGCCGATTTGTTCGATCAATTTTATCTCATCTTCATTCAGCGGCTCGTTATGATTGAGCACCAACAAAATCAAGTCCGCCTCTTGCAGCGCCGAGCGCGATCGCTCCACTCCGATTTGTTCCACGACATCCGCCGTTTCCCGAATGCCGGCCGTATCGAGCAGTTTCAGGGGAATCCCGTTAATCGTCACGAACTCTTCGATGACGTCGCGCGTCGTCCCCGGTATATCCGTCACAATCGCCCGGCTCTCTTGGGCCAGCGCGTTCAACAGGGAGGATTTGCCGACATTCGGACGCCCGACGATGGCCGTCACAATTCCTTCTCTTAATATTCTGCCTTCATTCGCCGTTTTTAACAAATGCTCGATCTCGGCCATCACCGCCTGGCACTTCTCGCGGATAAAGGCGCTGGTGAGCGATTCCACGTCATGCTCCGGATAATCGATATTCACTTCGATGTGCGCCATCGTTTCGATCAACGTATGACGCAATTCGCGAATCCGTCTCGACAGCGTCCCCCCCACCTGCTTGAGCGCAATCGAAAAAGCGCGGTCCGATTTCGAACGAATCAAATCGATGACCGCTTCCGCCTGCGACAGATCGATGCGCCCGTTCAAGAACGCCCTCTTCGTAAATTCGCCCGGCTCGGCCAAACGAATTTCCAACTGCAGCAGCAAATCCATTATTTTTTTCACGGAAATGACGCCGCCATGCGAACTGATCTCGACCACATCTTCCATCGTGAACGAACGCGGAGCTCTCATCACCGTAACGAGCACTTCCTCGATTCGTTCGCCCGAATCGGGATCGACGATAAACCCGTAATGGACCGTATGCGTCGCCGCATCGGTCAATTTCGTTTTCGATTTGAATATGCGTTCCACCTGCGGCACCGATTCCGGACCGCTGACCCGAATTACAGCAATGCCCCCTTCCCCTACAGCCGTAGAGATGGCGGCAATCGTATCATGTGTCATATCATACACCTCTCATCTAGAAAAAAAGCAATGACTCTCGTAGAGGTTGTCCTAAAGTCCCCTTTGGATCACGATGCATGCCTGGAAGGTGACTTTTTGAACTCGCACTAATCATTAGAGTCATTGCATTCTATATTATTTCAACGTAATTACAACTTTGCGGTTTGGTTCTTCTCCGACGCTGTACGTTTTCACCTTCGGGTGATCCTGCAGCTTGGAGTGTATAATTTTCCGTTCTTGCGGCGACATCGGTTCAAGAACGACATCTTTCCGGTTCTTGATCACCTGTCCCGCCAAACGATCCGATAACGATTCAAGCGTCTTCCTGCGGCGAGCGCGAAATTGTTCTGCATCAAGAATGATTCGTAGATGGTTTTTGGAATAACGATTTGCGACAATGTTCGTTAAATACTGCAAAGAGTCCAGCGTTTGTCCGCGACGTCCGATCAACAATCCGAGATTGGATCCGGATATATTAAGGATCGTCCCTTCCTTCTCCGTCTGCTCTTCAATCGCGATGTCTACCTTCATCGATTGCGCCACTTCTTTCACAAACCGGATGGCTTCGTCCACCGGACGACGCTCAGCGGCCGATGAATCTTCGGGCGCCGGTTCCGGAATCGGTTCCGGGTCAGGCAGCAATGCAACTTCGACCTTCGCCTCTCGCGAACCGATCAATCCGAACAACCCTTTCGAAGGCTGTTCCAATACTTCGACGGTAACGCGATCTCTTGTCGTATTCAATTGGGCTAAACCGTTCCTTACCGCATCCTCGATCGATTTTCCTGATACAACGACTTTTCTCATTTCGCCGGGAGTACCTCCTTATCATTCGACCCTTTTCTATATAGAAAATAGTTCTGAACGATCGTAAAGATGTTGCTGTATACCCAATATAATGGAAGCGCGGCCGGAAACTGCATCGACATAATGAAGATGAGCACCGGGAATATAAAGAACATCACTTGCATCGGGCCGGTTGCTTGCGTCGGCATCATTTTCGATTGAATGAACGTCGTAATCGCGGCGATGACCGGCAAAATGAACAGATGATCCGGCGTGCCCAATTGCATCCATAAGAAGGTATGATCGCGAATTTCCGAATTCATATAGATCGCGTTATACAAAGCGATGAAAATCGGCATTTGCACCACCAGCGGCAAACATCCTGCGAGCGGATTGACCTGATGTTTCTGAAACAGCTTCATCGTTTCTTCCTGAAGCTTCTGTTGATCGTTTTTGTATTTATCCTGCAGTTTCTTGATTTCCGGCTGAATCGCCTGCATCGCTTTGGAACTGCGTACTTGTTTGATTGTCAAAGGCAATATGATCAATCGAACGATAATGGTTAGTAATAGAATGGATAATCCGTATTCACCGCCGAACCATTTTGCAAACGTGTCCAAAGCAAGCGAGAAATAATACACGACGTTTGCTTGCCAGAATCCGCCCTGTTTCATATCTTCCGTCGTCGTCGTTGTCGTCGTAGGCGTACAGCCCGCCAATGCGACAGCCGCCAGGACGACAAGCGCGATGATCAGTATCCATTTCCGATTCCGTTGCTTGTCCAGGAACAAATTTCAAAACTCCTCTCTTATCCGTCACGATTCCAATGTAAATATATCATATTTGGCAGAACAAAGAAACAGTCCGCCCAAGAGGTTGTCCAAAAAATAAACCGCCTAATTTCGACTTTCCCGGCGCTTCGTCAACGCCGCTTTTTTCAAGACATGCAGCACGCTCTTTTCCAGCTCCGCGTAAGACAGTCCGACCGCCCCTTTTCTTACAATAAAGACAAGGTCGACATGATCGGCGATCTTCGCCTCGTGCGCGCGCACGATTTCTTTCACCAGACGCCGCATCCGATTGCGAACGACGGCATTACCTATTTTTTTGCTGGCCGAAATGCCGACGCGAAACCGTTCGATTTCCGGCTTATGAAACCAGTAAACGACAAACTGGTAATTCGCAAAAGATTTCCCGTGACGGTATACCCGGGTAAAATCGGCCCTATTCCGCAAACGCAACTTTTTTTGCACGACAAACTCCCCAACCCGATGATGGAATGGACACGCAAGACGACCATACTTCAAGTATACGCAAGCGAATTGCGCGATAAACAAAATAACCTTAAAAATGGTGGATCTCTAAAGAGAATATGAAAAAAGACCACTTCAGTGGTCTATAAAGCCGTCTAAAAGTTCGAAGGTTATTCTTCGGCTTACGCGCTCAATACTTTTCTGCCTTTTTGACGACGAGCAGCCAACACCTTGCGGCCGTTTTTCGTGCTCATTCTTTTACGGAAACCATGAACCTTTTTACGCTTGCTCACATTCGGTTTGAAAGTCGGTTTCATCTATCTTGCACCTCCTCAAAGGGGAATCCCATTCATACTTCTGCATAAAACACCTTTTTACATTAAATCACGCCGGCCTTAAAAAGTCAACCGAAATGATCCTCCCGCTCTCTCGCAAAAAAACATGTAAATTCATCCACAAAAAAGAGCCTGTGAATAAAAAAAAGTGAAGAATGGCGATCATTGTCGAAATTTCAACAAGTTATAAACAATATCTTGTGGTGTAGATATTTCTTATACACAACCTATTGAATTTGTGGATAATATGCGCATTTCCGTTGAAAAACAAGCCTTCTTTTGCTATGATTAGATTACTTTTCGTTGTGAATAGATAGATTAATCCCCAAACTTATTAACAACCTGTGGATAACTTTGTGAACAAAATTCGATCCATCTCGATAATTCACTTTTGCGAAAGTTGAATTATGTGGATATATACCGCATCGTTCTTCAGATTTTCGACAATGATCGCCCATGGCTACGCCACATTTGAATATTAAAGGAGTTGACAATCTGTGGATAGCAGCCATACGAACGAACTATGGCAACAGATCTTATCTGGCATTCAAACCAAATTAAGCAAACCGAGTTTCGATACTTGGTTTAAAGCGACGAAGGCCGTCGAATTTACCGATTCCTCCGTTACGATCTCCGCACCGACAACATTTGCCGTGGAATGGCTCGAAAGCCGTTATACCAAGTTGGTCGCCTCGACGATTATGGAGTACACAGGGAATCAAGTCGAGGTCTTCTTTGTCATTGACGAGCCGAAGCATGCCGAGCCGGCCGCAGCGCCGTCGCAAGCGCCTCCTGCGAAACCTGTCGTCCACGACGAGCCGGCAGGCCATATGTTGAACCCAAGATATTTATTCGACACATTCGTCATCGGAGCCGGAAACCGTTTTGCCCATGCCGCGTCGCTCGCGGTCGCGGAAGCGCCGGCCAAAGCGTATAATCCGCTGTTTTTGTACGGAGGCGTCGGATTGGGGAAGACGCACTTAATGCATGCGATCGGACATTATATTTTGGAACATAACCCTAATTCGAAAGTGCTCTACATTTCTTCGGAGAAGTTCACCAACGAATTTATTAACGCGATCCGCGACAACCAAGGGGAAAGTTTCCGCAACAAATATCGCAATATCGACATTTTGCTGATCGACGACATTCAATTTTTGGCCGGGAAAGAGCAGACGCAGGAGGAATTTTTCCATACGTTCAACGCCTTGCACGAAGCGCGGAAGCAAATCGTCATCTCAAGCGACCGGCCGCCTAAAGAAATACCGACGCTCGAGGAGCGGCTGCGTTCCCGGTTCGAATGGGGGCTCATTACCGACATTCAACCGCCCGATTTGGAGACGAGAATCGCCATTCTTCGCAAAAAAGCGAAAGCGGAAAACCTCGATATCCCGAACGAGGCGATGATGTACATCGCCAATCAAATCGATACGAACATCCGTGAGTTGGAAGGCGCTTTAATCCGTGTCGTCGCCTATTCGTCTCTAATTAACGAAGACATTACATCCCATCTCGCGGCGGAAGCGCTCAAGGACATTATCCCTTCCGGCCGGCCGAAAATGATCACGATCCAACATATCCAGCAGAAGGTCGGAGAGTATTACAATCTGAAGCTGGAAGATTTCAAGGCGAGGAAACGAACGAGAGCCATCGCGTTCCCGCGTCAAATCGCCATGTACTTATCCAGGGAGCTGACCGATTACTCGTTGCCGAAAATCGGCGAAGCGTTCGGCGGCCGCGACCATACGACCGTCATTCACGCGCATGAGAAAATTAGCCAAACGCTGGAGACGGACGAGAACTTATATAAAATTATTAACAATTTAACCGAAAAAATTAAGAATCCGACAACTTGAAACGACGGTGAACAAATAAAAAGCCTATGCACAATCTATACACATGTGGATAGGCTTCCTTTATGAATGCTTCAAGGGCTTATCCACATATTCAGTGTGCCTACTGCTATTACTAATAAGATTTTAAAAGAATCATCTACTATATACGGGAGTTGAGTGTGACTGATACTCACAACAGGAACCGAGGAGTGAATTTTATGAAATTAACGATCTACAAAAACGAATTAAACGAAGCGATACAGCATGTTTCCAAAGCGATTACGAGCCGTACGACAATCCCGATCCTGCATGGAATCAAAATCGATGTCACGCATCAAGGCGTAACATTAACCGCCAGCGATACCGATATTTCGATTCAAAGCTTCATACCGCTTGAAGACGGGAAACGGACGATCGCCCGGATCGAAAAAACGGGAAGCGTTGTTTTACCGGCCAAGTTTTTTGTCGACATTATTAAGAAGCTTCCTTTGGAAGATGTCGAAATCGAAGTAAAAGAACATTTTCAAACGTTTATTCGCTCCGGCTCCACCGATATTCAAATGGTCGGGCTCGATCCGGAAGAATTCCCCGTCTTGCCGACGATTGAAGGAAATCAAACGATTACCATTAATGGGGATTTATTGAAAACGGTAATTAAGCAAACGGTGTTTGCCATTTCGACCAATGAAAGCACGCCGATACTGACAGGCATATTATGGACGCTGAAAGACAATGAATTGAAGTTTATGGCAACGGACCGCGTTCGGCTAGCCAGCCGTTCCGTCCGGCTCGACACGAATGAGGACGTGCAATTCAACAATGTCGTCATTTCGGGTAAAACGTTAAACGAGTTAAGCAAAATCGTGCCGGATCAAAATACGATGGTTGAAATTGTCGTTTCCGATAATCAAGTTTTGTTCAAAATCGATCGCGTATTGTTCTATTCGCGCATATTGGACGGAGTATACCCCGATGTTTCTAAAGTTATTCCGCAAAACTACAAAACAGAACTAACTTTGGATACAAAAAAATTGACGGATGCGATCGACCGCGCTTATTTATTGTCGCGCGAAGAGAAAACGAATATCGTCCGCCTGATGACGAAAGAAGACGGTACGATCGAAATTTCGTCCAGCTCGTCGGAGCTCGGCAAAGTTACGGAGCAGCTTGATGTCAAGGAATTTACCGGAGAACCGCTCAAAATTTCGTTCAACTCCAAATATATGCTCGACGTATTAAAAGTCATCGACAGCGAATATATATTTCTAGGCTTCACGGGGGCGATGAGTCCGATTATTATTATTCCGAAGGAACATAGCGACAGCTTGCATTTAATATTGCCGTACCGTACGACGAACTAGATCGGCGGCTGCGGTCGGAAAGGAATTGCCGAGATGAACCAGGTTGAAATTCAAACCGAATATATTACGTTAGGACAGTTTCTCAAGCTGGCCGACTGTATCGCTACCGGGGGCCATGCCAAAGCGTTCTTGCAGGAAGGTACCGTTCGCGTGAACGGAGAGCCGGAAAATCGGCGGGGACGAAAGCTGTATCCGTCCGATATCGTGCATGTGGAAGGATGCGGCGAGTTTCAGGTCGTGCAAGGGTAAAGGACGGTCGGACTTGAACTGCAGGAGGCCGGGTTGTGTTTTTAAAACAGATCGACTTACAGCAATATCGCAATTTTGAGCGAGTGGAACTTCATACCGATCAGAAAGTGAATATATTTATCGGGCAAAATGCGCAAGGCAAAACGAATCTGCTGGAAGCGATTTACGTGCTGGCGTTGACGAAATCGCATCGCACCGGCAAAGACAAGGAACTGATCCGGTTTGAGGCGGACGCAGCCAAACTGCATGCGGCGATCGACAAAAAATACGGAGCTGTCGCATTGGATCTGTCCATTTCGCAGCAAGGGAAAAAAGCGAAAATCAACGGGCTGGAACAAAAGAAGCTGAGCAATTTTATCGGCGCGCTCAACGTCGTCATGTTCGCTCCCGAAGATTTGGAGATCGTGAAAGGCAGCCCGGGGATAAGGCGGCGTTTTCTCGATATGGAGATCGGGCAAGTGCAGCCCAGTTATTTGTACCATTTGCAGCAATATCAGAAAATATTGATTCAGCGCAACAACATGCTGAAACAAAACGGCGGGCATCAATCGGAATTGCTCGCCGTTTGGAACGAACAGCTTGCGGCAAACGGTGTTAAAATCATGTTGAAAAGGAAACAATTTATAAAAAAACTGCAACATTGGGCAACGACGATACACCATGGGATTACGAACGGGGCAGAATCGTTTTCGATGGCTTATTTGCCGTCCTTTCGCGCGGAAGAGGAAGATGAAACTGTTCTATTTGATCATTTTATGTTAAAGTTATCACAAATGAAGGAACAAGAGATGAGGCGCGGAATGACGCTTGTTGGGCCGCATCGCGACGACATGTCCTTTTATATTAACGATAAAGAAGTCCAGACGTACGGTTCGCAAGGCCAACAGCGGACGACGGCCTTATCGTTGAAATTGGCGGAGATCGAGCTGATTAACGAGGAAATCGGCGAATATCCGATTTTGCTCTTGGACGATGTTCTGTCGGAGCTGGATCAATATCGGCAAACGCAGCTTATCGAGACGTTTCAGAACAAAGTGCAAACTTTCATTACGACGACCGGCATAGAAAGCATTAACGCGAGCAAGTTGAAGGATGCCAATATTTATCATGTCCGGCAAGGGCATGTGATGCGTTAGGAGTGAAGCGCGGTGTATATACATTTAGGCGGAGAAAAAGTCATTCGCAGCTCGGAGCTTATCGCCATTTTCGATATTACGATTGAGAAATCGTCTAAATTGACGAAACAATATTTAGCGCATGCGCATCAACATAAACACGCGGAAATGATCGGAGAAGAAGAAGCGAAATCCATCGTCGTCACCAAAAGTAAAGTGTATTATTCGCCGATATCCTCCACAACGTTGAAGAAGCGGGCGAATTCCTTTACGGCGGGAGCGTAAACGGGATATGTTGCAACTGAATTTATAGAAGTAGGTGAAGGGCATGTCTTTGAATGAACATACGTATGATGAGAGCCAGATTCAAGTATTGGAAGGACTCGAGGCGGTTCGCAAACGTCCGGGGATGTATATCGGTTCGACGAGCGCCAAAGGGCTTCATCATCTGGTATGGGAAGTTGTCGATAACAGTATTGACGAAGCTTTAGCGGGATTTTGCGACAAAATCAGCATTATCATCCACCAGGACAACAGCATAACCGTCATCGATAACGGCCGAGGAATTCCGGTTGGGGAAAATGCGAAAATGAAACGTTCCACGCTGGAAGTCGTTATGACGGTATTGCATGCGGGCGGAAAATTCGGCGGCGAAGGGTATAAAGTGTCGGGCGGTTTGCATGGCGTCGGGGTGTCGGTCGTCAACGCGTTGTCGGAGCATCTGATCGTACAAGTCAAAATCAAAGGGCATATTTACCAGCAAGAATACCGCCGCGGCGTTCCGCAATACGATTTGAAAATTGTCGGCGATACGGAAGAAACGGGAACGATCGTACGGTTTAAGCCGGATCCCGATATTTTTACGGAAACGACGGAATACGATTACGATACGCTGATATCCCGCGTACGCGAATTGGCGTTTTTGAATAAAGGGATTGAGATTTCCATTCATGACGAACGAACGGATACGTCGAACACATTTAAATACGACGGGGGAATCATTCAATTCGTCGAATATTTGAACCGCAACCGCGAACCGTTGCATGAGACGCCGATCTATGTGGAAGGCGCGAAAGATTCCATTCAGGTGGAAGTGGCGCTGCAATACAACGATTCATACACCGAGAATATATATTCGTTCGCGAACAATATTAATACGCATGAAGGCGGAACGCATGAATCGGGCTTTAAGAGCGCTTTGACGCGCATTATTAACGATTACGCCCGCAAAACGAATGCGATCAAAGGCAATGATTCCAACTTGTCCGGGGACGACGTCCGCGAAGGCTTGACGGCGATTATTTCCGTCAAAATTCCGGAGCCGCAGTTCGAAGGACAGACGAAGACGAAGCTTGGCAACAGCGAAGTGCGCAGTATCGTCGAATCGTTCTTTGCCGAGAAATTCCAGGAGTTTCTGGATGAGAATCCGGCCGTCTCCAAGAAGATCGTGGAAAAAGGCTTGCAGGCGTCGCGTGCGCGCGAAGCTGCGCGCAAGGCGCGCGAACTGACGCGGCGCAAAAGCGCTCTCGAAGTCAGCTCCCTTCCCGGGAAGCTGGCGGACTGCTCGTCGAAAGACGCGTCTATCAGCGAATTGTATATTGTCGAGGGCGACTCGGCCGGCGGATCAGCGAAGCAAGGCCGCGACCGTCACTTCCAGGCGATTTTGCCGCTGCGCGGTAAAATTTTGAACGTAGAGAAGGCCAGATTGGACCGCATTTTGTCCAACGCGGAAATTCGCGCGATCATTACGGCGCTTGGCACCGGGATCGGCGACGATTTCGACCTGAGCAAAGCGCGCTACCACAAAATCATTATTATGACCGACGCCGACGTGGACGGCGCTCATATTCGCACATTGCTGCTGACGTTCTTTTACCGTTACATGCGGAAACTGGTCGAAGCCGGATATATCTATATCGCGCAGCCGCCGCTCTTCAAGATCGAACGCAATAAAGTCGTCCGTTACGCGGAAAGCGAGAAGCAGCGGGACGAGATTATCGCGGAATTCGGCGAGGGCGTCAAATTGAACATTCAACGCTACAAAGGTTTGGGCGAGATGAATGCCAGCCAATTGTGGGAAACGACGATGGATCCGGAAAGCCGGACGATGCTGCAAGTATCGATCGAAGATGCGATTGAGGCGGATACGCTGTTCGATACGCTGATGGGCGATAACGTGGAGCCGCGCCGCGATTTTATTCAACAATATGCGAAACATGTCAAGAATTTGGATATTTAATTTGAATTGTTCCTATCGTTCATAATGAGAGAAGATGGTTTCCCATCTTCTCTCAACTCTTTTTTCGAGGCTTGTAGCGCCCGTAATGCAGGGCATAACGGTACATTTTCCGGAATATTTTTTTGTTCTTCAGGTTGCGAAAGATGAACGGGTCCGGACAGGTGTTGACCTCCAGCACCCAAGGCTTGAATTGTTCGTCGATGGCTACGTCCAGTCCCAGCTCCTTCAGGCGGGGATACGATTTCTCCAATTGCCGGCCGACGGTTACTCCTAGTATTTTCAGCTTTTCGGCCAACTGTTTTTTTTCCGCGGGATTCAGATGCGACGACATTAACTTGGAGAATGAGAGCGGTTTACCGCCGCTGTGGTAATTGGTCACCACTTTCTGCGGCGCAGCCAACCGCCCGATGATCCCCGTCGTTTCCCATTCATCTTGCAAATTTTTTTGTACCATGACGCGAATGTCGAAACGGCGCTTGCGATGCTTCAACAAATGAATGCCGCGCTGGACGATGTACGGTTTGCCTCGAGTTTTGGGCATAAGAGACAGGTACATTCGCTCATAGGACGCAAAGTTTTTCGATTCCGTACCAACGTGGTAACGATAATGATCGGCGCCCCCGCTTTGGCCCGAATGTTTTTCCACCAGCATGACTCCGATGCCGTACGTACCCCGTACCGGCTTCACATACACCATGTTGTATTGATCCAGCATCGATTTTAAAGATGCGGCATTCATTTTGCGCGTCTCCGGAATACAGTTTTGCAACTTGCTATTCTTTAGCAGCGTCTTTGTTTTGGCCCATTTGCTGAATACCCGCTGAATAGCCAAAGCGATCAACCTTTCGCTTAGAATTAATTCACGAAGGACAGAAAAGGAATTGAGTGGTATAATAAATCTGTTGTGCGTGTTATCTCATGGTTCATAGTATGTAGAACGAGGCGATTCGGAAGTAGGCATACGTTTAATTGTACTTGTTTCGTGAAAGTAATATAATGAATGTTAGCGTAAATATAGGAAAAACCGGCATTTTTGATATAAAAGCATAAACGCTTTATTGAGGAGGTCCATCATGGCAGAGGAAAAAAGCTCGCAAATTAAAGATCGCGATATTGGCGTAGAAATGCGCGATTCTTTTATGAGTTATGCAATGAGCATCATTGTAAGCCGGGCATTGCCGGACGTTCGCGACGGACTGAAGCCGGTGCATCGCAGAATTTTGTACGCGATGTCGGAACTCGGCATGTCGCCGGACAAGCCTTATAAGAAATCGGCGAGAATCGTCGGCGAAGTCATCGGTAAGTACCATCCGCACGGCGATTCGGCCGTCTATGAGACGATGGTGCGGATGGCGCAGGACTTCTCGCTTCGATATATGCTGGTGGACGGGCACGGCAACTTCGGCTCGATCGATGGAGATATGGCTGCGGCGATGCGCTATACGGAGGCGCGTCTTTCGAAAATTGCAATGGAAATGCTGCGCGACATCAATAAGGAGACAATCGACTTCGCTCCGAACTATGACGGAGAAGAGCAAGAACCGGTCGTGTTGCCGGCGCGCTATCCGAACTTGCTTGTGAACGGCGTCTCCGGGATCGCGGTCGGGATGGCGACTAATATTCCGCCCCATAACTTAGGGGAAGTCATTGACGGCGTCCAGGCGTTAATCCGCAACCCGGATCTTACGCCGCTGGAGATGATGGAATATATTAAAGGCCCCGATTTTCCAACGGCCGGCTTTATTCTCGGGCGCGAAGGCATTCGCCAAGCATATGCGACCGGACGCGGTACCGTCACGATGCGGGCGCGGGCGACGATTGAAGAGTCGGGCGGCAAAGCCCGCATCATTGTGCACGAGCTGCCTTATCAAGTCATTAAGGCGCGTCTCGTCGAGAAAATCGCCGAGCTGGTGCGGGAGAAGAAGATCGAGGGCATTACCGATTTGCGCGACGAATCGGACCGCACGGGCATGCGAGTTGTCATCGAACTGCGCCGCGACGTTAATCCGAACATCGTGTTGAACAACCTGTACAAACATACCGCCATGCAATCCAATTTCGGCATTAATATGCTGGCGATCGTGAATAACGAACCGAAAATTCTGAATCTGAAAGAAATGTTAAGCCATTATTTGCAGCATCAGATTGAAGTGATCCGCCGCCGCACCGAATTCGATTTGAAGAAAGCGGAAGCGCGGGCTCATATTCTCGAAGGGCTGCGGATTGCGCTCGATCATATCGACGAAGTGATTGCATTAATTCGTTCGTCGAAATCGGATGAGGAAGCGCGCGAAGGGCTGATGGGACGGTTCGGTTTAAGCTTCGATCAAGCCCAAGCGATTCTCGACATGCGTTTGCGCCGGTTGACCGGATTGGAACGCGAGAAAATCGAGAGCGAATATGCGGAATTGTTGAAAAAGATCGAAGAATATCGCGCGATCTTGGCGAGCGAGCAATTGGTGCTCGACATCATTAGCGAAGAGCTGAACGAGATTAAAGAGAAGTTCGGGGATGAGCGCCGCACCGAAATTACGGTCGGCGAAGAGAGCATTCTCGATGAAGATTTGATTCCGCGCGAGGAAGTTATCGTAACGATTACCCATACCGGTTATATCAAACGATTGCCTTTGAATACGTACCGCAGCCAACGCCGCGGCGGGAAAGGCGTCATGGGAATGGATACGAAGGATAACGACTTCGTCGAGCATTTATTCGTGACGAACTCGCATCACTATCTTATGTTCTTCACGAATAAAGGAAAGGTGTACCGGATAAAGGCATACGAAATTCCGGAATTAAGCCGGACTGCCCGCGGAACGCCGATTATCAATTTGATTCAGATCGAGCAAGGAGAAATGATCAATGCGGTCATTCCCGTGGAGCAATTCGAAGCGGATAAATTCCTGTTCTTCGCGACCCGCCACGGAATCGTCAAGAAAACGCCGCTCGACGATTACTCCAACATTCGCAAAGTCGGTCTGATTGCGATTACGCTGCGCGAAGAGGACGAGTTGATTGGCGTCAAACTGACGGACGGCAATCAAGAGATCATCATGGGTACGAGTCAAGGCATGTCGATTCGTTTTCCGGAGAAGGACGTGCGTTCGATGGGACGCGGCGCTTCCGGGGTGAAAGGGATCGCCATCGACGACGACGATAAAGTGATCGATATGGATGTCGTGCAGCCGGATCAAGACGTATTGATCGTTACATCGAAAGGGTACGGCAAGCGGACGCCGATGTCTGAATACCGGATCCAAAGCCGCGGCGGCAAAGGGATCAAAACGATCAATGTCACCGAGAAGAACGGGCCGGTTGTCGGGCTGAAGGTCGTTCAGAATGACGAAGACCTTATGATTATTACGGAGTCCGGAACATTGATCCGTATGAGCATGAGCGGCATTTCGACCATGGGCCGCTACACGCAAGGCGTCAAATTGATCAACATTCGCGAGGAAGATTCCGTAGCGACGGTTGCGCGCGCGGATAAGAGCGAAGAAGAAGATCAAGATGCGGAGCAATCCGCATTGGACGGCAGCGCGGCGGTTGAAGGAACCGAATCCGATGCGGACGGACAACAAATCGCCGACCCGTCGGCGGATGACGAACAATAGCTAGCGTTTTATAGGGACATGGGCATTTTCCTTGATCGGTGAGGAAGATGCCCATTTTCATCGGTTCATGCCTTTTTTATTTTTCGTATTGACGGGTTCAGCCAGCAGGATTTGCCGAAAATGTGATGAATATATGACAAACATAGGTTGATTTTAGGAGTTGTTTAACGCGTATGGCTCAATTATTATTATCCGAATTGAAACCCGGCGATACGATTGCGGAAGACGTGCATAGTCCGCTAGGCAGCGTCCTTTTTCAGAAGGGAAGAGTGATTAGCAGCCGCGACTTGGAAATTCTCGAAGCCTTTCTGGTCCGGACCGTTTCCGTCCAAAGAGAAAGAGAAGGGGAGGCGACGGTCCAAGAAGATGATTTGCAACCGGCGATGGAAGGAAGAGTGCCAGCGATTGCCGATTCGTTCCAAAGCGAGTACGACCAGACGATTCTTCTCGTCAAACGGGCGTTTTCGTCCGCCTTGGCGGGAGATATCCCGATTATCGAATTGCGGAAACGACTGGAGTCATTGTTCGCGAGAATATCGGAATACAATATTTTGACATTCATGCCCGAACAAGCAATGGAAGAAGAATACATGTATCATCATGCGGCGCTATCCGCTTTAACTTCTTATTTATTGGCCAAATGGGTGGGGCTCGGGCCTAAGGATTGGATGCAAGTCGCCCTGGCCGGATTGCTGCACGACATCGGAAATATGCGGATCGATCCGGCGATTATAAGCAAGCCCGCGTCATTAACGCAGGAAGAAGAGCGGGAAATGAGAAATCATACGAAGTACGGTTACCAACTGTTGAAAAATATAACCGCCATTAATGACGGCGTGAAATTGGCGGCGTTGCAGCATCACGAGAAAGTGGACGGTAGCGGATATCCGCTCGGGGTCCAAGGGGATAAAATCCATCCCTATGCGAAAATCGTCGCCGTGGCCGATATTTATCACGCCATGACGTTGAATCGCGCTTATAAGAAGAAACAATCCCCTTTCACGGTGCTTGAGCAGTTATCGAAGGAGTCGTTCGGCAAATTGGACGCCGGTTATGTTCAGACGTTTATTGTGAAAGTAACGCAGTTTCAGAACGGGGCTCTTGTCCGGCTGAATAACGGCCGACTGGGAGAAATCGTATTTACCGACCGCAGCCACCCGACTCGGCCTTGGGTGTCCATCGACGGAGACATTTTTAATTTGGCGTTGGAGCGGGATTTGATGATCGAGGGCATCATTCGGAAATAATTACAACGGTATAAAGCTGGACTTTTCGTATCAAACTGTGGTATATTCATATTCCTGCTTTTACGGGAGCGGGGAGTGGATTGCAACAGTTTTTTTGTTTGTAAATAAAGAATTGTTATTAACAAAAAATTCTTGTAAAAAAACTCTTGCAATTTATAGATTGAATATGTTATATTATTTAAGTCGCCGCTGAACAAGAGCGGAGATGAGCAAAAAAATTTGTTCTTTGAAAACTGAACAACGAGCGAATTAAGCAACAATAAATGAGAACGACAAGTTCTCGTCAGCAACGAA
>NZ_CAKKLI010000045.1:0-44054 GCF_918697855.1 Paenibacillus sp. CECT 9249
ATTCCGGAAAGTCCAGTCCCAAATTTATTTTTCAAAGATCAACTGGAAATTTTGAAGGCGGCCGCCAGTCCCCTAGGGGACTGGAAGTAAACTCAAAACTGCCTTCAAGAAATACTATATGAGGAGGTCTGAAAATGACTAATAAAAAGTTTTCTTTTAAAGCCCTCTCGCTTATGGTAGTTTTAGCAGTATTTATATCCACATTTTGCGCAGTCTTACCGGTAGGCGCAGCCGCTAGAGGAGCATGGGCTCCAAATACTGCATATGCAGTAAATGATACAGTAACATATAGTGGAAGTACGTATACCTGTCTTCAGGCACATACTTCTCTCGTAGGTTGGGAACCATCCAATGTTCCTGCTTTATGGCAGAAAGGCGGTAGCGGCGGAACCACACCACCGACAACAAACGGAGTAACATTCTATGCAGATATAAACTATGGTGGGAAAGCAGTAACGCTCGGAATAGGCAATTATACACTGTCTCAGTTGAACGCAAACGGAATTCCGAATGACTGGATGTCCTCTCTCAAGGTTCCTAGCGGCTGGACCGTTGAAGTATATGAGCATGATCATTTTGGAGGAACAAAATGGACCTATACTTCAAATTCTTCCTGGGTCGGCAACACTGTCAATGACAAAATGTCATCGGTAAAGATTTATACGGGATCACCGTCTCCTTCCGTAACAAAGCCTTCCGAAGTTCCAAGCCACATATGGACATATGTAATGAATGTGGACAATAGATTTGGCAAAGGCGGGGATTTTGCTTTATTGCTGAGTGCTGTGATCAAAAAGGAAAGCAGCTTTGGAGCAGGCTTGCCAGGCAGTCCATCAGCTGGCGACGGATTGATGCAGGTAGAACCAAACACACGTAATGCTTATTTATCTCAATTCAGCTCAAAATTTGGCCGTACTTATAATCACAGCAGTGAACAAGATCAGGTAAGCATGGGCGCAATGATTTTAGATGAAAAGATTGTTAAATTCGGCAACATATATAACGGCTTATTACACTATAACGGAGGAGATTACTGGTATCCGGGAGCTACAGATTCTTATGGCCGTCCTATTCTGGCAAATCTATATGCAGATGAAGTTTATGCAACATATAAGGGTTATGGCGGTAAGAAATGGAATGAATGAAAGAAAGTTACACCTTGGACACGGAGATTCCCCGTGGATCAAGGAATGAAAAGTAAAAACATTCATTCTATATAGATGTAAAATTAAAAATTGTAAGTGTCAAACAAAAACGGGGCGTCAGCAGTCAGTTTTCACTGGCTTTCTGGACAGCCCCTTCGTTTTTTTTGAATAAACGAATGATGAATATGTCCGGAGGTTCGAATCAAGGGTCGTTTGATTTCGATTCCATGGATTTACCTGCCTTAATGCTTGTTTCGCAATTTAGCGACTTCGGGTTCAATTTCTGATACAAGTTTTTCAAGGATTCGATTGAATTGTTGTTTTTCCTCGATCGTTAAAACATTTAAAAATACAGGCTGAAAATCTCCGTTTTGATTTAATACCACTTTGCCGGCTTTAGTTAGCGTAATCATCATCACGCGTTGATCTTCTTCAGATTTATACCGTTCGATAAATCCCTTTTTTTCCAGCTTTTTAATCATTTCAGAAGCCGATTGCGGGCGCATATCTAATTGACGGACTAATTCTTTTTGAGAAATATGTGGTGTTTGGCGAAGGATATTCAATATTTTTCCTTGCCCTCGATTTTGAACGGTAAACACGCTGCCTTTAAGCATGCTTTCTTTTAAGAACACGGTAAGTAAATCATTATATTTCATAAAATTCGTAGTTATATCGATATTCAATTGTTTTTCATCCATGACAATTTCCCCTTATCTTTTCTCAGTACACCTCTATTTTATCAGGTCACCGAAATAACTCAAATTATGTTGTTGACAAATTAGTAAGGGTACCTTATATTATTGGTAAGGGTACCTGATAAAATGAGTAGAGGAGAAAAGAGATGACAGAGCTAGCCGTTTCAACGAAAGGGCTCGTGAAAGAGTTTCCTAACAAACGGGCCGTTGATGGAATTTCTTTGGATATAAAAAAGGGAGAGATCTTCGGCATTCTAGGTCCGAATGGTGCAGGAAAGACAACTTTCTTACGAATGCTTGCAACGATTACTAAAGTTTCGGAAGGCAGTGCAAAGATTTTTGGCAAAGACGTCACAAAAGACGCTCGAAAAGTTCGGGGCTTAATTGGCTTAACGGGGCAATATGCAACCGTTGATGAGGAATTGACCGCGATGGAAAACTTGAAGCTTTTTGGACAATTGAATGGTTTATCGGCGAGCCAATCCAAAGCGAGGGCACTTGAACTTCTCAATCAGTTTTCACTAACGGAGGCAAAGGATCGGCCCATTCGTGAATTTTCGGGCGGGATGCGTAGACGATTGGATTTATCAGTGAGTTTAATTGTGAAGCCGCCCTTAATTTTTCTCGATGAACCAACAACCGGCTTAGATCCGCGCACAAGAGGAGAAATGTGGGAAGCTATTCGCAACCTAGCAAGCGACGGGGCAACGATCTTACTGACAACGCAATATTTGGAGGAAGCGGATCAACTGGCTGACCGGCTAGCCATTATCAATCATGGAAAAATCATTTCACTGGGAACGCCAAATGAATTGAAGTCTCTTTTAAGTGAGACTCAATTTGAAATTACTCTGGAGCATATGAAGGATACCGAAAGAACCATGCAACTTATCAAGACAGAAATCGCGCAAGAAGCCATGATTTCACCCGAAGGAACCAAATTAACCGTTAAGCTGGCTGACACAAAAGTCATGACGAAATTACTTTTATGTTTTACTCAGCAAAATATAGAGATCAAAGAATTTTCGGTTAGAAAACCAACGCTTGATGAAGTGTTTTTTGAATTAACGAAATCATAAAGGGGAAATGAACATGGAATCCGTGGTAAGCAAACAAAACAACGTAAAGAGTACCTTGGTTGACATTTTAGTCATGGCCAAAAGAAATATCCTGAAAATCAAACATAATCCCGATAAATTGATTGATGTAACGGTGATCCCCATTTTCTTCATGATTGTCTTTTCTTATTTGTTCGGAGGCGCAATTGCTGGCGGCGTACAAGAATATTTGCCAATCATCGTGCCGGGAATTCTCATTCAAACCCTGGTCATGTCGTCATCGGCAACAGGTACACAATTACGAGAAGATTTGGATACGGGCGTTTTTGATCGGTTTAAATCACTGCCCATTGTACGGATTGCTCCACTAGCCGGTTTAGTGGTATCGGATATTTTGCGATATATTATGGCAGCTTTGTTCTCCATTGGTACGGGCTTCATTCTTGGGTGGCGTCCGGAAGCCGGGATGGGTTGGCTAATCGTCGCTTCACTTTTGGCCATTTTTGGAGCATGCGCAATCAGTTGGGTGTTTGCATTAATTGGTTTGGTATCCAAATCCTCAGCAACGATCTCCAGTGTTTCGACAATGGTCACGATGATGATGTCGTTTTTATCCAATGCCTTCGTGCCTACGAACACTTTGCCAACTTTTTTACAAAGAGTAGCCGAATATAATCCTGTTACTTATTTGGTCACTGCTTTTAAAGATTTAGCAAACCATGGACAGTTCACTTCAAGTGCATCAATGACCATCTTTATCGGCATACTGCTTGTTTTGATTATCGCTCCAATTACAGTTAAAATTTATAACAGAAAAATTTAGAAAATGTACGGTTAGATTCAGGAGTTAGGACATCCCAGGTGTTACGCACGGCAGCATCACACCGGCAGGAAAACCGCAATTTGCATGCAATACGAAGAAGACACATGCGAATTGTTTGGAAGGAATTGGCGATTTTTGATAGAATAAATATGAAGATGATCAGGTAATAAATTTGTACACATAAGGGGATGAAAAATATGGAAAAAAACAAATTACTAAGAATGGACAATGTTGGCATCGTTGTAGAATCCCTTGATGACGCCATCTCTTTCTTCGAGGAGATTGGCTTGAAGCTCGAAGGGCGAGCTACTGTCGAAGGTGAATGGGCCGGTCGCGTAACCGGGCTGGGTTCGCAGTGTGTAGAGATTGCTATGATGGTTACCCCAGATGGCCACAGCCGGCTTGAACTTTCGCGATTTCTCACCCCACCCACTATATCAGATCACCGAACTGCTCCTGTAAATGCCCTCGGTTATCTACGCGTCATGTTCACCGTTGAAGATATCGACGAAATGGTATCCAGACTCATTAAGCATGGCGCTCAACTCGTTGGCGAAGTGGTTCAGTACGAGGACTCGTATCGGCTCTGCTACATTCGTGGAAAAGAAGGGATTCTAATCGGTTTGGCGGAACAACTCGGTAATAAATAAGCGCATGAACTCGATTTGCTGATCATGGATGAACCGACATCGGGGCTGGATGCGAAATATGATGATGTCAAGCAAGTTCCTCAAGCCAACGATTGCTCATACGAATTTGATAAGCCTCCCGATGATCGGGGGCTTTTTCATATTAATCAAACGGGCAATAGAACGCAAAATGTTGTATGATAAATTCAGATTAGATGTGCTAAGAAGAGTACAGATGAGCCGAGAAAGGATGAGTTGAGATGACTATGAAAATTGAAAGAGCCTCCATATCCGACGCTGGAGAAATCCTGTTATTACAAAAGATTGCTTACCGGAGCGAAGCGGAAATATACAATGATTTTGGTATTGAACCGCTCGTTCAGACGCTTGAACAGTTACAAGAACAGTTTGAAGATCACATGATACTTGAAAAGAAAAATGTTTGAACTTTACTGTTGAACGAATGGATTGCGATCAGTTCAATGAACCGCCTTCTTGGGAAGGCGGTCCCTTCGGTCTTAAACAGTTATCACTTGGCGATACAATTGCGCGGCCTCTTACAAGTCTTTTTTAGTAAACAGCTTTAAAGTGAGGTAGTAGGAAGCAACGAATAACAATATGATACCGGTCAGGATAAGCAATAACGCTTGGCGACTGCTAAAGCCGCTCTCATTCACCATATTCATAAGCATGCCTATCGGCTGCGCCAGAACAATCATGATGATAAGGAATACGGCCAAGATAACAGAGTTTCCTTTTTTGCTAAATGCATAAAAAAGCGGCAAATAGATGGAAGCGAGAAGAAGCACTATGCCTGCCGGAACCAGAATGTCCAAGACCGAATAGTCCGGCATATGAAGCTCTAAGATTGCTTGTTTAACAAGCCAGTGAATCCCGTAAGAAGCAAGGACGCTAAAAAGGGTATAGATGATGGCAGCTATGTATTTGGCTTGAACAATATGTTTGCGCTTAATAGGCAGCGTGACCAGAAAATGATGGTTATTGTTTTTGATATCGATCGTGACACCCAGATTAAGTAAGCCAAATGCCGTATAGATCCCCACAAGGTAAATCGACAATGATGAATTTTTTGGTATAAAAAAGGCGCTGAATACAGCCAGATACAGGATAACCATCCATAGTGAGCTTTTTAAGGCGATGAAGTCTTTGCGCAGTAAATTAAGCATGAATGCGTCCTCCCTTGGCAGTGAAATACATGATGTCTTCTAAGGACGGTTTGTCAAACACAACATAATTTCCAAACAACCGTTCGGCCTCCTGCCTATGATCGACCAAGCCCTCAAAACCAACAGACGTTTCGCGAATCCCGACAAATTTGCTTCGAGTATCGGAATCGAGCAGTTGTGCGTCGCCTTTTACGATTGCGTATCGCTCGAGCACTTCATCTTTTGTTTCATTGAATACGAGTTTTCCGCGATTAATGAAAGCGATATAGTCAGCAATGCGATCCAAGTCCGTTGTGATATGGGTCGAGAAAATAATCGAGTTGCTCTCGTCCTGCATCATATCCGCAAGCAGATCAAGCATTTCCCTTCGAAAAACAGGATCAAGTCCGGAGGTAGGCTCATCCATGATTAAGAGCTCAGCCTCATGCGATAAGGCAACGGCAAGGGAAAACTTGACTTTCATCCCCTTGGATAACTCTTGAATCTTCTTGTTGGGGGACAATTCAAATTGTTCAAGATAGCTGTTAAACTTCTTTTCGTTCCACTTCTTGTAGAAAGGCGCGATCATCTTCTTCGAGTCGCGAATCGTAAGATGCTCATAATAGAAGCAGTCATCCGACACAATGCCGATGCGCTGCTTCGCGTCAACTTCTTCTCTAGGCATATCGGAGCCTAGTATTTTCACGCTCCCGGAGTCAGGACGAATGATGCCGAGCATCATCTTGATCAAGGTGCTTTTGCCAACGCCATTCGGGCCAATAAGTCCGGTAATGTAGCCTTGTTTCACATCCAAAGAGACATGATCGACAGTAAATTGAGGGTATGTTTTCGTTAGATTACGTAATTCTATAGCATTCATGGCATCTCTTCCTCCTCGTACAATAAAGTCAGATGGTCGATTAAATCTTGTCGGCTCATATGTAATTCCTTGATCTCTCGAATGATTTCTATCATCTTCTCTTCGAGTCGTTTCATGCGCTGCTCCCGTATGAACTCTTTATTCGCTCCTGATACGAAACAACCCTTGCCTACGACAGAGTCGATTAGCTTCTCTTTCTCCAACTCTTCGTAAGCGCGCTTGGTTGTAATGACGCTCACTTGCAAATCCTTGGCCAACTGCCTAATGGAGGGGAGGCTGTCGCCTGCACGCAACTCGCCGCTCAAGATGCTCTGTCTAATCTGGTTCATAATCTGTATGTAAATCGGATCGCTCGATGCGTTGGATATGATAATGTTCATGGTTCACCTCGCAGCCGCCAATAGTGTAACTACCGTATATATATAATATATACACTATTCACTTGTGCGTCAACGAATCATTTCGGGCGCTTTGCAAATAGCAGGACTTTGGTCCAGCTTTTTCTCTGGTCTCAAGCCCGGTCATTTCGGTGCTTCTATGGTGTAATCTACCAGTATTCGAAAGTTGATTGTTGATTTCCACGAAATCCGATACAAGGAGATGTAATCATGTTTCATTTGGGGAATGAGATGGATAAGACAAAGCAAATTCGATTGTTCGATAGGCAAGCCGCTCAATACAGCAGCAGGAAGGAAGGCCAGACACTGCGGAGATGGCGCCGGAACCTTCTTAGCCATGCAAACGGTGAGGTGCTTGAACTCGCCGTGGGGGCGGGAGCGAACTTCCCGTATTATCCACCGGGAGTGAAGGTGACTGCGACCGATTTTAGCCGCGAGATGCTCAAGAAAGCGCGGGAAGCTGCGGTCAGGTGTCGGCTTGATGCGGACTTTATATTGACAGACATCGAAGAACTGGAATTCCCGGACCATTCCTTCGATACGATTGTCTCGACATTATCCTTCTGCAGTTATGGGAATCCGCTGCGTGTCCTGAATAAGCTTCGACGTTGGTGCAAGCCGGAAGGGATTATTCTGTTGCTGGAACATGGGATCAGCTCGAATGCAGTCGTTGCCACTGTTCAGAGAATGCTCGACCCGTTGTTGTTTCGAGCCATCGGGTGCCACCATACGAGGAATATGCCCGATTTGGTCCGCCAATCCGGCATGTTGATTACCCGTGCGGAGAGCCACCTGTTGAAGTCGGTTCATCTTCTATGGGCGAAGCCGGGGAGACAATGAGAATACGAACCACTTGATCGTATAGGCAACTCAGATTGCCTTTCTTAGGCATTAATCCGTTTCCCCCCTGTATCTGTGCACATACCATAAACAAAAAACAGGGGAGGAAAAGAGGCATGCCCAATAACGGTTCGCTGTGTGAGCAGTTCGCTAGGATTATCGGGGGGCAGCCCGGCTTTGCCGGCGGAAAATGCGTTGCGACAATAAACCGAAAGCAGATAAGAGCAACAATTTTGGGGAAAAGATTTAGAGTAACCTCTTCTTTTTCGTTCGAATCGTTGAATGAAAAAACCGGCAGAGCGCTTTGTTTAGGCAGAGCGGCATTCTTGGAGAAGGAAGTCAATAAATTCATCAGGGCCATTCGTAACGAAGGAATAAAAGTGACTTCCGTCCGTAACGAATGGCTATTCGATCGGCCGCGCTTAATTTATATCAATATTGAAGCAGTGGACAGACCGCTTGTCTTCGCAAGAAAAGTTAGGCGAGCGTTGGATGCTGCTCGTTAAATAGAGACCTTTCATTGCTTTCCAATTTTATACACACACCCCTGTTGTTTGCATCAATAGACGTTTCCCAATATGCCCGAAGCAACGCGCCATTCCATGGGCGCACGGGCGTATTTGTTTTTGTCCAAGAGCAAGCCCCCCTTCCCGGCAGAACGGCGCGTCCTTGAATTCAACGGTTCGTTATTATAGAATATACCGAAACGACAAACAGACATAAGAACCGACACCAACGTATCATAAGGAGGAATTGTGACACGTCTTAGAATCATCATCATCGCTATGCTTTCCTGCGTCGTGATCGCGACTGTTCTTATTCTGAAATGGGGTTTCGAAAATCCGCCTGTCAAAGCGACCTGGGTATGGAGCGTGCCGACGGCGTCGAACGATAGAAATGAGATGCTCGGCTTTGCGCAAGAGCAAGGCGTGACCGTCATCTATTTGCAAGTCAACCGAAAATCGACTGACCTCGAGCCTTATCGAGAGTTTATTGAAGAAGCGCATCGGCAAGGAATGGAAGTGGAGGCGCTTGGAGGAGATCCGCGCTGGGGCTTGTCCGGTTATCAACAAGATATTCAATCCTTCGTAGGTTGGATTGAAGATTATCAGCGTTCGGCTGGAGAACAGGCCGCATTCGACGGAATTCACGTCGATATTGAACCGTATTTGCTGGAAGATTGGAAGAAGGATCAGGAGCATGTCGTCCGCCAATGGACGGACAATATGGAGTATCTGGTTCAAGAAGCGAAGCGGAATACGTCCTTGCGAATATCGGCCGATCTTCCGTTCTGGATTCATAAAATTTCCGCACCCAACAGCGATACGAACTTAGGCGCTTGGATGATCGAGCGTTTCGACAGCATCGTGCTGATGAATTACCGGAATTTCGCCGTCGGGTCGAACGGGATTATTGCTACCGCGCTGCCGATGGTCAAAGAAGGAACCCGCATCGGGAAGCCTGTTATTATCGGTCTGGAGACGGCCCCGACGAATGAAGGGGAGCATACGACTTTTTTTAAAGAAGGGACATCCAGTTTGAATTGGCAAATGCGGTTAAGCCATAATTTCCTGAGGAGATATTCCGGATATGGCGGATTTTCCATCCATGACTACGAACGCTGGAGAGAAACTGCAAATTCGTAGAGCTTTTTATCGGCGAATGGCTCGTCTTCTGCCATGACACGACAGCCTCACGGCTTGCCGCGATCATGCGGATGGGGGAGGGGCCTCGCTTTTACATAACATACTACATTATAAAAGGAAATACATACGAGATGAACAAATGGCCGCTATACTTTGTCGCTATCCTATTAAGTTTCATTATTTTGATCCCCGCTGCCTACGCTTCCCAAGTTCAAGTTACCGTGGACGGACAGCTTGTCTCTTTCCCGGACGAACCGCCGTATATCGATAGGACATCGGGCCGTACGATGGTACCGGTAAAATTCATATCGGATAAACTTGGCGCGACCATGAAATGGAATAAGGCGTTGCAACAAGTCGTTTTTTCGTATAAAAAAGACAGTATTATGCTGACGATCGGCCAAAATTATGCGCTAGTGAATGGAAAGAAAGTACCGTTCGATGTGCCGGCCGAAATCAGAAATAACCGCACGATGGTACCGCTTCGCTTTATTAGCGAAGTGTTCCATGCTGAGGTCGATTGGAATCCGGATCGCAATCTGGTCTCTGTCGTTACTGCGAAAGCGAAAGGAACGTGGATCTGGAACAGCAGCTTGATCGAGACGGAGCCGGACAACGTATTGCGTTTTGCGGCCGATAACGGCGTGACGAATCTATACCTTCAGATCGATACCGACATGGCTTCCAAGACGTACGCTGAATTTATTCGACGGGCACAAGAGAGACAAATCCAGGTCGAAGCGCTGGCGGGCCGCCCCGATTGGGCTTATCGTTCGAAGCGGGAACAAATGCGGAAATTGATCGGATGGGTCGGAAAATACAACGCGTCCGTTGCAGCGAATGAGCGATTTGAGGGGCTGCATTTTGATATTGAACCTTATCTGTTGCCTGAATGGAAGACGGATCGGAACGCGCTGCTGGAACAGTGGATGGACAATGCAAGATGGATCGAGCAGGAAACGAAAGGAAGCGGCTTGACCGTTACGTTCGACGTTCCTTTTTGGCTGCATACCGTTAAGATCCCCGAGACCGATTACAGCTTCAGCGCATGGTTGTTGGAAAAGTTCGATCGCCTTGTCATTATGGATTATCGCAATGTAGCGTTAGGGAAGGACGGGATCGTCGAGAATGCCGATGCAATCATGAGAGAAGCGTCTACGCTGCGTAAGCAAGTGATCGTTGCGGTGGAAACCGCGCGCAATTCGGAGAGCGACCGGACATCGTTCCACTCCATGAGCGTGGAGGCGATGGAGAAAGAATTGCAAGCGGCTCACCGGGAGCTTGCCCGGTATTCAAGCTATGCAGGCTTTGCGATGCATGATTACCCAAGCTGGGCCGCAATGCATAGGAAATGAGAAGGTGGAGTCTCCCGCTCGGGACAACTCCACCTTTCTTCATTAACGCGCTTCCGCTTGAATCAGAAAACGATGCTGCGTAACTTCGAAATAGCCTTGCGTCCGGATGATGCCGTAGATTTCATACAACGAATTCAGATAACGTTCCGGATCGAATTCCGGCACCTGCCAAGGAATGGCATGCAAGTAATAAACCAATGCGCCAATATCGTAAAAACGTTGCACAGCCAGTTCCTCTTTGCGCTCCGTCACGTGGAAACCATGCTCCGTGAGCTCATCCGCCGCTACTTGCAAATTCCAATGGGCAAACTCTTCATTTAACGGCACCCCGAATTTTTCGTTGATTTGCCAAGCGTCCGTGCCGCCGCATTGTTGAGTGATAAAGATGCCTTGATCGGAAATGATCCTTCTCAGTTCCCGGGGCGAATAAGACTCGTGCCGATTGATGATAAGATCGAAAGAGGCATCGCCCAAAGGAAGATTGTTATCATCTTCTACATACACAACGTTGACGCCCAAAGGTCCAAGCCTTTCCGCGGCGATGGGCACATTGGGCTTGTATCCCTCGGTCGCATGAACGGATGCAGGGAGAAACGGTTGCAAACTCGACAGAAATTCTCCCCCGCCCGTACCCATATCGAGCATGGAGACGGCGCGTTGGACATAGGGAATGACTACACTCCCATAGGACCAAGGCAGTAGTTGATACTGCATCCGCCCGGTTTCCGTAATGTGTGAAAAATCCCAACCGGTGAAAGATTGATTCGCATCTCTAATCGAATCCAAAAACGCTTGATCGTATAACATTCGCGTATCCTCCCAAAACAGTATAGTCATTTTGTAAAAAACAAACTAGGCTGGTTCTCAGGGAGGACCTCGGATCCAATAGCCAAGTTGTTACTTTTCATGTTCGAATACGTTCATCGCAATCGTACCTCCTGTATTTGATCTCCGCGATAGCATTGTAACCTAAGCTTATCATAAAGAGCGGTCCGCCGCATCTTCGCGGATGTCTCTTTGATTGAAGGAACATCGACCGATGGGATACCATGATTTTATCCCTTGATGGAGGGGGTTGCTTGCCGTAAGGTATAATCAGGGTATCATCTAAGATTGCGATCCGTGTATACTAGTTTATGGAAGGTGTGTGATAGCGTTGTACCAACAGCCTCCGGCCTCCCCAAAGCCAGACATTGCAGCATGGTTCCGGACCTATTCCGATCGTTTGCACAATGATCCGTATCCGTTTTATGCTTATTTGCTCGAGCATGAACCGCTTTATTACATAGAGGAGAACGGCTACTGGGTAGCCTCCCGGTATGAAGACGTCAACCGGATCATGAAGGATCCGTTGTTCGTGCGCGAATATCGGAACGCTCTTCCGCAGCATCAGCAGCAGCAAGCGCCTCCGCCGCCGGCCGAATGGAGGCCGGTCAACGAATTGCTCGGCAATTGGATGCTGTTTCGCGACGCGCCGGCTCATACGAGACTGAGAGGCCTGGTAAGCCATGCCTTTACGCCGCGCACGACAGAACGGCTCAAGCCGAAAATCCGCGCCATCGCGGAACATCTTGCCGACGGGATGGCCGAACAACAGCAGCCCGATTTGATCGGGTCGTTCGCTTATCCGTTGCCGGTCATCGTTATTGCGGAACTGCTCGGGGTGCCGCCGGAAGACCGCGATCGTTTCAAGGATTGGTCGTCTATGATCGGCAGAGTGCTTGAAGGCAGCGACCAGCCGCCCGAATTTGCGCAACAAGCCGGAAGAGTCGCCGAAGAGATTGCCGGATACTTCCGCCAATTGGTTGCCGAGCGCAAGTCTGCTCCGCGCGAAGACATGATTAGCGAACTGCTCGCCGCTCATGAGCAAGGGGATAAGCTAACCGAGCAGGAACTGATCGCGACGTGCGTGCTGCTGCTCGTAGCGGGTCATGAAACGACCGTCAATCTGATCGGCAACGGCGTTCTAACGCTGCAGCGCCATCCGGAGCAATACGCCCGGCTGCTCGCACAGCCGGAGTTGGCCGCTTCCGCCATCGAAGAAGTGCTCCGGTTCGAAAGCCCGGTGCAGATGACATCGCGGCTCGCATCCGTCGATTACGAAATCGGCGGCCGGATCATCCGCCAGGGGCAGTCCGTCACGGTGATGCTCGGAGCGGCCAACCGCGACCCGGCCCAGTTCGAACGGCCGAACCGGTTCGATATCGGGCGCTCGCCGAACCGCCACTTGGCATTCGCTTCCGGCCCTCATTTCTGTCTTGGCGCGCCGCTCGCACGGCTGGAAGGCGAAATCGCCTTGACCGTGCTGTTGGAACGGTTCCCGCAAATGCGTCTCGCAGACGACAAGCCGAATTGGCGCCCGAACATTTTGTTCCGGGGATTGGGTTCTCTGCCTTTGCGGTTATGTTGACCCATTCGCGAGAATGGCTTGCGGAGAGCCGTAGAGCCGCAAGGCTCTTTTTTAGACCGGATAGGGGGATCCCATATCCTCCACGAAGCATCGCTAACGGTCAAAGGCCGAAATGAAAGTGTTTGATGGCAGGATCTAGCAACTGCGAAAATCCACTTATTTTGGTGCAAAAACGGTTTTTGGCAGGCAGTAGCTGCAAATATCCAGCTAATCGGGCTCGTTTTTCTGATTTTACGTCCATATGGGAGGAAATTAATGGATATTTGCAGTTGCTCAGGTGAAATTCGTCCGAATTTGGTTTTGTAAATGGATCATTGCAGTTACATAGCGGGGGGCTCGCAGAAAGGAGCAGTTATATATGAATTTTCATATGAATGAAGCGATTGAGGTTCTGGAACGCACGCCGCAAACTTTGGAGTATTTTCTAACCGGGTTGTCCGATGGGTGGCTTCAATGTAATGAAGGCGAAGGAACCTGGAATGTTACGGAAGTGATCGAGCATCTTATTGAGGGAGAAAAGAACAATTGGATCCCCCGGCTGGAATGGATTCTTAAGGTGGGCGAAGATCAACCGTTTCCTCCATTCGATCGTTACGCTCACTTGCAAGAAAGCTCCGACAGATCGACGGCACAAAGGTTGCTTGAATTTAAGACGATTCGAGCGCAGAATATAGCGAAACTGAAGGAGCTTGTCGACCCTGAGTCGCATCTGGAGTTAACGGGCTCGCACCCTGCGTTTGGTGTAGTGAAGGTAAGAGAATTGCTTTCCACATGGGTTGCTCACGATCTGACGCACATCGCCCAAATCGTACGAGTCATGGCCAAGCGATACAAGGCGGATGTCGGACCTTGGATAGAATATTTGGGTATATTGAAGAAGTAGCTTCCCGACAAAATAGGATATTGAGTAGATTTTTTGGATAGCAACAATCGAGAAGGAAGAGGAACTTTTTCATGGTGTTTAAACTGAACTTTATACTTCTGGCATGCGCAGCGATGGCAATATGGTTCCTGTTCCGATGGAAAGCTCGCAGGAAACGGCCCGTTACGCGATATCGCGAATGGATATTGTTTATATTTTTTCTATATTTGCTGGATGTTTCTTACTTTACGCTCAAGCCGTTTCATTTTGTTATTCCGATTCCCGGATTGTATCCCAGACAGTTCTCAATTGACCTCCATTTGTTTTCAGAGCTTAGAGGGATCTCCGACATCAAACGGCAATTGTACTATTCGCTTGCGAACATCGTAATGACGGTCCCATTCGGTTTGTTTATGCCGATGCTGTATCCATTTGCCAGAAAAATCTATATAACCGCCTTGCTGGGCTTGGGGTTCTCCGCGACGATCGAATTGACCCAAGTCCTGTTTACAACGACACGCACAGCTACCGTAGATGATCTGTTTTTTAATACGGTAGGCGCGGTGATCGGATTCTGTTGTTTCTATATCGGGAATTGGAAAGGAAAACTGGAGCAGATCGGGTATAAACTTGAGAGGAAAAAGGGCACTGGGTAAAACATGCTTCCGCCGATTACGAGATCGGCGGCCGGACGACGATACGTCAGGGGCAGTCCGTTTGATTCTAAGTGCGAATGTGAAGCGAACATGAATTTGCAGGGACATTCGCACCATGATTTTAACTTTTATTGGTTTTTGTTTCAAAAAATACATTGCGATAAGTAGCGATTTTCTGGGTTTGAGTGTATATTTGATAATAAATAGCGATTTTTTAAGTCATTTTGATGAAAAATCGGAGTCGCATCCTACGTGGATGCGTGGATTGAAATTATTCCTATCCGTGCGGTTGTCTATCCTTGCAACAACGTCGCATCCTACGTGGATGCGTGGATTGAAATTCTGCTTTCGTCATAAGCGTTTAGAGCGTCTAGGAGTCGCATCCTACGTGGATGCGTGGATTGAAATGTCCTTTTGCCCGAATGATACAAAATCGGTTATGTCGCATCCTACGTGGATGCGTGGATTGAAATGATTACCGGTCCGATTTACACCGGTATCGACGATTGTCGCATCCTACGTGGATGCGTGGATTGAAATGGGAAGTAGAGCATACCATAAAGTCGACAAAGCCGTCGCATCCTACGTGGATGCGTGGATTGAAATCTCCAGAAACGTTTACTGGACTAGTAGTATTGCGTCGCATCCTACGTGGATGCGTGGATTGAAATGTTGCTTTTCCTCAGACATGTCTACACCTCCATAGTCGCATCCTACGTGGATGCGTGGATTGAAATTGCTTTTCGACGGTCGCTTCCAATTTTTTGATGTGTCGCATCCTACGTGGATGCGTGGATTGAAATAGACGAGCAATTAGGACGTTGAAAGGCGAATAGGTCGCATCCTACGTGGATGCGTGGATTGAAATAGACGAGCAATTAGGACGTTGAAAGGCGAATAGACGTCGCATCCTACGTGGATGCGTGGATTGAAATCACGCTGTTGTAAAACGCTGCCGCCTGCTGATCCCGTCGCATCCTACGTGGATGCGTGGATTGAAATTAAAACGGAAATTAAGAAGGCTGCTAACGGAAATACGTCGCATCCTACGTGGATGCGTGGATTGAAATACAGGATGTTACTTACTCAGGCTTTGAATAATCGTCGCATCCTACGTGGATGCGTGGATTGAAATGATCATTAGAGAGGAGAAGGATAACTAGTTCTTGTCGCATCCTACGTGGATGCGTGGATTGAAATGAACTGGAGATAGGTTTTCGTTGGTATTCTGCCGTCGCATCCTACGTGGATGCGTGGATTGAAATGACATCTTCGGTCTCGGTCAATTCGACGAAATCAAGTCGCATCCTACGTGGATGCGTGGATTGAAATTAAGAGAGCGGCGCCCCGCAGTTAAAATGCAGACTCGTCGCATCCTACGTGGATGCGTGGATTGAAATAGCACCTTAAGCAATATCGCCGTACGTTGCGTCTCGTCGCATCCTACGTGGATGCGTGGATTGAAATACCATCGTAAAGGTAAGGCTGCCGGCTTTTCCGCGTCGCATCCTACGTGGATGCGTGGATTGAAATCACGTCTTACGCGTACAAATTGCGCGTGTCGGGGTCGCATCCTACGTGGATGCGTGGATTGAAATCTTCCTTTAAATCAAAAATAGGATGAGGAAATTCGTCGCATCCTACGTGGATGCGTGGATTGAAATGCCAATTCGCGGCGTAGGCTGAACAAATCCGCACTTGTCGCATCCTACGTGGATGCGTGGATTGAAATTCTCTCCAAATCTCCGATGCGAAATGAAATGATATCGTCGCATCCTACGTGGATGCGTGGATTGAAATGGCAGCGCCGGGAAGTTTGCAATTGGTAATTGTTGTCGCATCCTACGTGGATGCGTGGATTGAAATTTAAAATGGAGGCCATTACAAATGAGCAAACTGGGTCGCATCCTACGTGGATGCGTGGATTGAAATCATATAACCTTTTTAAACTTTCCTTATCACTTTGTCGCATCCTACGTGGATGCGTGGATTGAAATTCGTACCCCGATCCGAACGACCCGGAAGCGCCGCGTCGCATCCTACGTGGATGCGTGGATTGAAATGCAACATCAGGAGGCGCAAAAGAAGCAACAGATGTGGTCGCATCCTACGTGGATGCGTGGATTGAAATGAGTACGCATGCCATTGGACTTGGTCGGCTTGGTGTCGCATCCTACGTGGATGCGTGGATTGAAATTCCATAAATGGTGAGTCTAAAACTTTGAAATCCGTCGCATCCTACGTGGATGCGTGGATTGAAATGATGGCGACGATACGATCGTCTTGCAACAGAGCCTGTCGCATCCTACGTGGATGCGTGGATTGAAATATCAGGAAGATATTTGGTCTTTCGGACGATGACGTCGCATCCTACGTGGATGCGTGGATTGAAATCAACAGTTACTACAAGCCCTACAACAGGAACCGTACGTCGCATCCTACGTGGATGCGTGGATTGAAATTATGAAATGGTCAACGAACCGCCTTTCGGAGGGAAGTCGCATCCTACGTGGATGCGTGGATTGAAATACGATTCGCTATTTGCAGCAGCGCCTTGATTTCGTCGCATCCTACGTGGATGCGTGGATTGAAATTTATCTTGTTTCGGTGGACGACCCGCCATATCAGTCGCATCCTACGTGGATGCGTGGATTGAAATTGATCGCTGACTCAAGTGATCCATTGTATTCGGGTCGCATCCTACGTGGATGCGTGGATTGAAATTTGTAAAGACGTAAGCTATGCCGAAGTAATGGCAGCGTCGCATCCTACGTGGATGCGTGGATTGAAATTCCTTTCATTCCAAGGTTTTCCCCTCTTCTTGTCGTCGCATCCTACGTGGATGCGTGGATTGAAATCTCGTAACGATGAGCGATGGTTCCCAGAAAGCTGTGTCGCATCCTACGTGGATGCGTGGATTGAAATAGGAAAAAGGCGAAGACGCGGTTGCAACGCAAAAAGTCGCATCCTACGTGGATGCGTGGATTGAAATTTCAAAATCATCCAGCAGTTCGTCCAGCAGTTCGGGTCGCATCCTACGTGGATGCGTGGATTGAAATTTGGTCTTTCCGCGAGAGGGCGTCGTTAAATCCGGTCGCATCCTACGTGGATGCGTGGATTGAAATTTGCAGAGCGGAGGTCATCGCACCGACCGGGCGACCAGTCGCATCCTACGTGGATGCGTGGATTGAAATATATTATTCAAGATGGAACAGATAAATTTGATGTGGGTCGCATCCTACTCGGATGCGTGGATTGAAATAATGGCTCTTTAGGATTTTTAATCGTAAGACCTCGTCGCATCCTACTCGGATGCGTGGATTGAAATCTATCTATCAGCAGCCGGAATTATCGGATGTTGAAGTCGCATCCTACTCCGATGCGTGGATTGAAATCAGCAAGCGGGCCAGATATCACAATGACGTTAGATGTCGCATCCCTCGCGGATGCGTGGATTGAAATGTCGAGCAACATGTTGACTCGGATCGGGATACGCCCGTTGCATCCCTCACGGATGCGTGGATTGAAATCGAGGATACGCCGGATCCGTCGCATCTTTCTCGGATGCGTGAATTTATCTAATCACACGCGGAACCCGGAGCGCTAATCGAACAAACTAACACTCTCATAAACCGAGGGTGTTTTTTGTTTTGTAACAATTAGGTAACGTATCGTAGAAATTATGGGTAATTTGGAAGGGGATTGAAGAATTCTGTCGAATTACTAATAAGCAAGATCAAATAGGTATTTTGAACTGATTATGGGTGAGGGGGGCAGAAATGACTTATATTGCTCACATCCGTGAAATTGACCATCAACAACAAACCGTGGAGGAGCATCTACTAGGGGTCAAAGAGTTGGCGGAATCGTTTGGGGAAAAAATCGGTGTCAAACATATCGCCGGATTAGCGGGCATGCTTCACGATTTGGGAAAATACACGAATGAGTTTAGACAATACATATTAGAAGCGGTTCATAATCCCGATTCTCCGCCGAAGCGAGGAAGCGTCGATCATTCAACCGCAGGCGGGAAATTATTATACAAGCTGTATCATCCCGGGAATGGCCAACCGTATAAAGGGTTGTTAGCGGAAGTTGTAGGCAATGCAATTATATCTCATCATTCCTATCTTCACGATTTCCTGAATCAACAATTAGAATCCGACTATCTGCATCGCGTTCGCGATAAAGTGTTGGTTGAATTTGAATGGACGGAACAATTATTTTTTGAACACGTTATGAGCGAAGAAGAATTCCATAGTTACGCGGATAAGGCAGCAGCCGAATTAGAAGCCTTTATAACGAAAGAATGTTCCGCAAGCACAGAAGAGAAGGCCATGTTTTTAACCAAATTTATTTTCAGCGCATTAATTGATGCGGACCGAACGAACACCCGGTTGTTTGAGGAGAACAAGACAGAAGAATCTATCAGAGATCATAACGAACTCTTCGCTGCATACTATAAAAGTCTGATGGATAAGTTAAACTCTTTCGCGAATCGGGCCGACGGTTCACCGATTCATCAATTAAGAAGCGAGATGTCGGAACAATGCGACCGTTTTGCCGAGAGGCCGTCGGGGATTTACACGCTATCCATTCCAACCGGCGGCGGAAAGACGTTGGCCAGCTTGAGATATGCATTAAAGCACGCTATGAAATACAGCAAGAAACATATTATTTACGTCGTTCCATATACGACAATCATAGAACAGAACGCGGCGGAAGTTCGCAAAATTCTCATGGATGATGTCAACATTTTGGAGCATCATTCCAATGTGGTTGATGATCTCGACGAAGACGATGAGAACTTCGACGGTTTTATGAATGTGCGGCAAAAATTGAAACTTGCCAAAGACAACTGGGATTCTCCCATTATTTTTACAACCATGGTGCAGTTTTTAAATGTGTTCTACGCCAAGGGCAGCAGGAATATTCGACGGCTTCATAATTTATGCGAATCGGTCATTGTATTCGACGAAGTACAGAAAGTTCCCGTTTCCTGCGTCTCTTTATTTAATCAAGCATTGAACTTTTTGCAAACTTACGGTCGAACCGGTATCGTACTGTGTACGGCTACGCAGCCTGCGCTAGACTTTGTTGAAAGCAGACTGGAGATCAGCCCGGATGCGGAAATGATTGATAATTTGGATCATGTCATTGCATCGTTCAAACGGGTGGAAGTCATAGATCGAGCAACCAGCGAAGAATTTGATAATGAAAAGCTATGTGAATTTATTACCGGGAAGATGGATGAAGTTCAAAGCGTTCTTGTCGTATTGAACACAAAAACCGTTGTGAAGAAACTATACGAACAATTGAAAACGACAATGAGCAGCGTTCCCATCTATCATCTAAGCACTTCAATGTGCGCTGCGCATCGAAACGATCTTTTAGATGAAGTGCGTGAACATTTGAAGAAGGGCGATAAAATCGTATGCGTTAGTACGCAGTTGATCGAAGCGGGGGTTGACGTAAGCTTCGAATGTGTCGTTCGTTCTCTGGCAGGGCTCGATTCCATTGCGCAAGCGGCAGGGCGTTGCAATCGGCACGGTGAGCGGGAAATCCGACAAGTCTATGTCATCGACCATGCTGAGGAAAATCTGAATCGGTTAAAAGAAATTAAAATTGGCAAGGAAATTTCGAAGAGAATTCTTATTGATTTGAAGCGCGATCGGACATACCATGGCGGACACATCCTGTCGGTTCAAGCAATGGATAAGTATTTTAAAGAATTCTATACGAAGTTTACATCGGATTTGAATTATTTCATACCGAAACTAAGGAAAGACATGACAACATTGTTGTCGGCGAAAATAGCAGATAACCCGTACTTTCAAGAATATCGCAGCAAATATAAGGAGCGTCCTCCTTTATTTTTGGCGAACAGTTACCGCACGGCGGCAGAACATTTTCGTGTTATCGACGACCTTACGACATCGGTTATCGTGCCATATGGGGAAGAAGGAAAAGACATCATCGCTGAACTGAGCGGCCATAGCAGAATTGAAGACCTTACCCGATTATTGCGGAGAGCGCAGCAGTATACTATCAATTTGTTCGATCATGAATTGAGGATATTATCGCAAAACGGCGGACTAGCAAGTTGCCTCGAAGGAAGGGTGCTGGTGTTGAAAGAAGGCGCTTATAGCGATGAATTTGGCCTCAATGTCGAGAACGACAGTCAATTCGATTTGAGTATTTATTGAAATTGCGAAAGGAGGTGAAATCCATGAGAAACTCGATAGAATTTGAAGTCTCCGGAGACTACGCCCTATTTACCGATCCTTTAACCAAATTGGGCGGGGAGAAGTTATCTTACCAGGTGCCGACTTATCAATCTCTAAAGGGGATAGTGGAATCAATCTATTGGAAACCCACCATCATGATGATCATCGACTCTGTGCGCGTGATGAACCCCATTCGAATGGAATCCAAAGGGGTGCGCCCGATCGAGTACGGCGGAGGGAATACGCTTGCCAATTACACCTATTTGAGAGACGTTCGTTATCGGGTGAGGGCTTATTTTGAATTCAATGTGAATCGGCCGGACTTGGCTCATGACCGCAACGAATTCAAGCACCATAACATTTTCAAGCGATCGCTTCAGGCCGGAGGTCGTAGAGATATTTTCCTTGGCGCGCGCGAATGCCAAGGGTATGTGGAGCCTTGCGCCTTCGATGAAGGGGAGGGATTTTACGATAACTACGGCGATATCCATCTAGGCAATATGGTGCATGGCATCAATTATCCGGATGAAACGGGTAGAGATCAATTGGAAGTGCGCCTTTGGAATCCGGTGATGAAAAATGGCGTCATTCAATTTATCAGGCCTGAACAGTGCACGCAAATCCGCAAAATCGCGGACATGAAGCCGAAGCATTTTGACCAAACCAATGTGGAATCGGCGGACGAATTGTATGCCCAGATGGAAGAGGGGGTGAATCCATGAGCTGGTTATTAAACTTATTTGAGACCTATCAATCCAATCTCGATCGTGTCGGCGAGATTGAAAAAAAGTATAACGGTCAAGAGTACACGCTCTTGCCTATCTCCCATACGACGCAAAATGCTCATATCGAAGTGGCGATTACCGAGGACGGAAATTTTCATTCGGCTATCGTAATTGATAAAGAAGACGCGAGCACTTTAATCCCGTGTACCGAAAAATCCGCAAGTCGGGCCGGTTCAGTCATCGCCCCCTATCCGCTGCATGATAAATTAAGCTATGTTGCCGGCGATTTTGCAACCTATGGCGGCGAGATTAAGGAAGAGGAACCTTTTTCGCATTATATTGAAGCATTGAAGAATTGGGCCGAATCGCCGTATGCGCATTCCAAAGTGAAAAGTATCTACCGGTATTTAAGCAAGAGACGGTTAATTCAAGATTTAATCGTTCAGCGTATTCTGTACGTCGACGGGAATAATCGGTTCATGGAGAAATGGGAAGGGCAAGGAGAGCGGCCTCCCATCTTTTCCGTCGTTGCCGGGGGGCAGGAAAGCGCGTTTGTAAGGTTCAACGTTTATTCTCCGGGTGAAGAAGTATTATCCCCAGTTTGGAAGGATTCGGGGATGTATGATTCTTTCATCAAGTATTATGAAAATCTGTTAGGCGGCGAGGATATTTGTTACGTAACGGGAAGAAAGCTCCCAAGCACCGACAGGCACGCGAATAAGATCAGAAACGCGGCGGATAAAGCCAAGTTAATCTCGGCAAACGATACAAGCGGCTTTACATTTCGCGGCCGATTTACGACAAGCAATGAAGCGGCCAGTATCAGTTACGAAGTTTCACAGAAGGCCCATAATGCTTTGAAATGGTTGATTCATCGCCAGGGGAAAACGATCGATCAAAGGGTATTCCTGGTTTGGGGGAACGATACTCTCGATATACCCGATCCAAGTGAAGACACATACTCCATTAGCCCTGCGTCGGCACCCGTTGCAGTCAAAAAATCGAATACGAATCAAGAGTATGCAAGCCAAGTGTCCAAAGCGTTGGACGGCTATAGAAATGATTTGTCCGGTAAGTCCGATGTCAATATTATGGTTCTAGATTCGGCGACCACAGGCAGAATGGCTGTCCTATATTATCGAAACATGGATAAAGAACTTTATTTGGACCGATTGAAAAAGTGGCATACCGCTTGCGCATGGCTTCATCGCTACCGTAAGAACGAACAGGGAGAATTTATCGAGTTTTACGGAGCGCCGGCCACGAAAGACATCGCCTTTGCCGCATACGGGCCAAGGGCGGGCGATAAGCTTGTTAAAGGGTTAATGGAACGAATGCTGCCATGTATTGTGGATGGCGTTAAAATACCTCAAGACATTCTAACAAGCGCATTCCGCAGAGCATCCAATCCCGTATCGATGGAAAAGTGGGAATGGGAGAAGACGTTAAGCATTGCGTGTGCTTTGATTAATAAAGAGGAGGGATTAAAGTTGGCGCTGGATAAAGAAAACGACGATCGCAGTTATTTATTCGGCCGGCTGTTGGCTGTAGCGGATGTATTGGAAAGACGGGCATTAGGGGATGAGACGCGTTCCAGCAACGCAATTCGATATATGAATTCTTTCTCGATGCATCCCGAACGAACATGGATGACCATTCAGAAGAGTCTGCAACCGTATCAAGCACGATTAGGCACAAAAGCGACGTACTTGACCAAAATTATCGATGAAATCGCATCCAAATTTAAAACGGAGGATTTCAACAATAAACCGTTGTCGGGTAAATATTTGTTAGGCTTCTACAGCCAGCGGCATGAACTTTATCAGAAAAAAGAAAACAATGAGGATGCCATGGTTGCATCTAACGACGAGGAGTGATTATGATGTCAGTTTTGGATCATAAAATCGATTTTGCGGTTGTGCTATCGGTGAAAAATGCGAACCCTAATGGGGACCCGTTAAATGGAAATCGTCCGAGACAAAACTATGACGGCCATGGCGAAATTTCGGATGTCGCTATTAAGCGGAAAATTCGAAACCGTTTGCAGGATATGGGAGAACCTATTTTTGTTCAGTCCAACGATCGCAAGGCGGATTCGTTCAACAGCTTAAGGGAGCGTGCCGAGGCGAATGAGGAGTTGGGAAAACTTCTGAAGTCCAAAGATGTTTCTACTGATGAATTCGCTCAGGCTGCCTGTAGAGAGTGGCTTGATGTTCGCAGTTTCGGCCAAGTATTCGCGTTCAAAGGTTCCGGTGCCAAAGGCGGAGGCGTCTCAGTAGGGATAAGGGGCCCTGTGTCGATCCATACGGCAACCAGCGTGGTTCCGATTGACATTACCAGCATGCAGATTACGAAGAGCGTCAATTCCGAACCGGGGAAAGACAGAGGATCGGATACGATGGGCATGAAGCATCGGGTAGATTACGGGCTATATGTTTTTTATGGCAGCATTAATACTCAATTGGCCGAGAAAACCGGGTTTACAAACGAAGATGCCGATAAAATCAAGCAAGCGCTTGTCACATTGTTTGAAAACGACGCCTCTTCCGCCAGACCGGACGGAAGTATGGAAGTCCATCAAGTGTATTGGTGGGAGCATTCCTCCAAGCTGGGGCAATATTCTTCCGCAAAGGTGCATCGATCATTGACGATAAAACCGAAGGCTGAAGAGCCGAAATCATTCGATGATTATTCTATTGAATTAAACGAATTGGACGGATTGAAAGTTGAGATCGTAAATGGCCTTTAATGAAGACGACGACTACCTGATGTTGTCCGGGATTCAACATTTTCAATTTTGCAAGCGGCAGTGGGCGTTGATTCATATCGAACAGCAATGGGAAGAAAACGTTAAAACTGTGGAGGGACAGTATCTTCACCGTAAGGCGGATCAACCGTTTGTGAAAGAAAAACGCGGTAATAAACTCACCGTTCGGGCGATGCCAGTGAAATCCGACAATCTTAAAATTACCGGCGTTTGCGATGTGGTTGAGTTCATCAGGGATGATCGCGGTGTTGAAATCCATGGGGCCGATGGGAAATATATCGCCTATCCGGTGGAATATAAACGAGGAAAACCGAAGATGGATGATGCGGACCTATTACAACTAACCGCGCAAGCGATGTGTCTTGAAGAAATGCTGCTATGTGATATTCACGTTGGCTATATGTTTTATCATGAGATTAGACATAGGATCGAAGTACCAATGACAACGGATTTGAAAAATAAGGTGAAGTTGCTTGTCGCCGAGATGCATGATTACTTTAAACGCAGATATACGCCTAAAGTGAAGACAGGCCCCTTTTGCCGGAGTTGCTCTCTTCAATCGATCTGTCTGCCGGAAGTGCTGAATAAACGAAGTGTACGCAGTTATATCGAAGGGAAAATGAAAGAATGAAGAAACTTTTGAATACGCTGTTTATTACACAACCGGATGTATACTTATCTTTAGACGGGGATAATATTGTTCTTCTTAAGGACCAAGAGAAGCTGGGGAGACTCCCGCTCCACAATTTGGAATCGGTAGTGGCTTTCGGTTATACGGGAGCCAGTCCGGCATTCATGGGATATTGCGCGGAGAGGAACATCTCCATCGTCTTTTTAACGATGAACGGACGATACCTCGCAAGGGTTATAGGAGCCAGCAAGGGGAATGTTATTTTAAGAAAAAAGCAATGCCTTATCTCCGAAGATGAAGTCCTAGCGGCGAGAATTGCCCGAAATTTTATTATAGGTAAAATATATAATCAAAAGTGGATGCTGGAAAGAATGACCCGAGATTATCCTTTACGTATAGATGTCACCCGATTTAAGGAGGCATCCCAACATTTAACATCTATTATGGAAGCGGTTCGGGAATGTAAAGATTTGGAGCGGATCAGGGGATTAGAAGGCCAGGCTGCTTTAGCCTATAACAAACTATTTGATCAAATGATATTGCAGCAAAAAGAGGACTTCTATTTTCTGACTCGTTCACGAAGGCCTCCACAGGATAATGTTAACGCCATGTTGTCTTTAGCCTATACGCTGCTTGCCAATGATATGACGTCTGCCTTGGAAGGGGTTGGACTCGATGCGTATATTGGATTTATGCATCGAGACCGCCCCGGGCGTGCCTCCTTAGCCTTAGATGTGATGGAGGAATTACGCGGCGTTTTTGCAGATCGGTTTGTCTTGTCGTTAATTAATAAAAAAGTGGTCAACGCGGAGGATTTTATTCAAAAGGAGAACGGCGCAGTGATCATGACGGATGAGGCTAGAAAAAAGTTTCTCACGGCATGGCAGAACAAAAAACAAGAGAAGATCACACATCCATATTTGGGAGAAAAAATCCCGTGGGGTTTGGTGCCGCATGTACAAGCTCTATTATTGGCCCGTCATTTGCGCAATGACCTTGACGAGTACCCTCCATTTCTGTGGAAGTAGGTGTAATCTGTGCTCATATTAATTACCTATGATGTAAGCACGATGAATAGCGAAGGTCAGAGGAGGTTGCGCAAAGTATCGAAAATATGCCAAGATTACGGCCAGCGCGTCCAAAATTCGGTATTTGAATGCGTTGTAGATGCAACCCAATTCGCTGTTCTAAAGATGAAACTGATGGATGTTATCGATGTGGATCGGGATAGTTTGCGGTTCTACCAACTCGGGAACAACTATAAGAACAAGGTCGAACATATTGGTATCAAAGAATCGATCGATATCGAAGGCCCCTTAATCTTGTAGTGCGAATGTGAAGCGAACATGAATTACTAGGGAGATTCGCACCAGAATTTTTACTTATATTATTGTAATATCCAAAAATAACCTGTAATTAAATGGATGATTTGTGAATTAGAGTGTGTTTTTTGATGAGTAACAACGATTTTTCAAGTTGTTTTGATTGAAAATCGGAGTCGCATCCCTCGCGGATGCGTGGATTGAAATACCCAAGGCGCTTCCACCAACGAGCCCGCGGCGTTGTCGCATCCCTCGCGGATGCGTGGATTGAAATCATGCGGCACGAGTCACATACATAGTTACTGTGCGTCGCATCCCTCGCGGATGCGTGGATTGAAATTCATTGTCTCCACTATTTACTACAACGTTAACTGTCGCATCCCTCGCGGATGCGTGGATTGAAATCCTCCGGGCCTAATTCGACGTTTGCGGCCGTGCCGTCGCATCCCTCGCGGATGCGTGGATTGAAATAAAGGTAAGTCCGCTTGAGGTTGTCGTTGACCAGTCGCATCCCTCGCGGATGCGTGGATTGAAATAAGGATACTATTCGCAGCAACATGTGCTTAACAGTCGCATCCCTCGCGGATGCGTGGATTGAAATAGGGGTGATGTGCGCGCCGATTTAACAGCGCTTGGTCGCATCCCTCGCGGATGCGTGGATTGAAATATTCCTATCAATCATACTCAATCTATAGTTATTACGTCGCATCCCTCGCGGATGCGTGGATTGAAATTCGTTATGCTCGATGTATAGCGCCCGGATATTAGTCGCATCCCTCGCGGATGCGTGGATTGAAATGTCTATTTGGACGCGCAGAAGCGTGGTATAGTGGTTGTCGCATCCCTCGCGGATGCGTGGATTGAAATCCTTGAGCCGTACAGGGACTTGCACCTTTTCACCTTGTCGCATCCCTCGCGGATGCGTGGATTGAAATATTAAATGGTAAATATGGATTCTCAAATTTTCGTTTCGTCGCATCCCTCGCGGATGCGTGGATTGAAATAGAACAAGGGCAAAAGGTTGAATTCTATGTTTTGTCGCATCCCTCGCGGATGCGTGGATTGAAATTTTTCCATCTTGTTGAATTTTTACAATCACAGTCTCGTCGCATCCCTCGCGGATGCGTGGATTGAAATATAAACATATTGTAGTTAAAAGTAAACAAAAAGGCGTCGCATCCCTCGCGGATGCGTGGATTGAAATACTATGGACGATAATCTCTCGTTGTCGGAAAAAGGTCGCATCCCTCGCGGATGCGTGGATTGAAATAGATCTTGATTTAGATGCCAGCCTTATGGAGACGGTCGCATCCCTCGCGGATGCGTGGATTGAAATAACTAACGAACCAACTACACCGCCAATGTTCACGTCGCATCCCTCGCGGATGCGTGGATTGAAATGTACCCACGGATGTTGCGCAACGAGTGTCTCGTCCGGTCGCATCCCTCGCGGATGCGTGGATTGAAATCGCGAAAGTGCATCAATTTGGCCCATCATCGCCTTGTCGCATCCCTCGCGGATGCGTGGATTGAAATAGAAACACTAAAAGATGAAATAGAAGGAACGATGTCGCATCCCTCGCGGATGCGTGGATTGAAATCTGAAGGGGCTATACCTGTGATTAAATCAATTCCCGTCGCATCCCTCGCGGATGCGTGGATTGAAATTTTTTTTAACTGTTCAGCCCGCGGACGCCGGAGCGGTCGCATCCCTCGCGGATGCGTGGATTGAAATTCTCATTAAGCTTATCATAAAACCGTACTTTAAGTCGCATCCCTCGCGGATGCGTGGATTGAAATGAAAAAATTAAATTGATATTTGATAGTAGAAAGAGTCGCATCCCTCGCGGATGCGTGGATTGAAATGTGTATGTTGCCTATGACATTGCAAACATAATCTAACGTCGCATCCCTCGCGGATGCGTGGATTGAAATAATTCTACTGCCAAAAATGTTGCTTGTCCTATGGTCGCATCCCTCGCGGATGCGTGGATTGAAATTGAATCTTTAATCTCGCAAGTGATTAGTGGTAAGAGTCGCATCCCTCGCGGATGCGTGGATTGAAATTTTTATTGCCGCAATCAAAAAACGCGGCGTCTTCCGTCGCATCCCTCGCGGATGCGTGGATTGAAATGGCCATATCGATTATGCCGTTGTTATCTGCGAAGTCGCATCCCTCGCGGATGCGTGGATTGAAATTAAACTTTCCAGCATGCTGTCAAGTAGTTTTTGCGTCGCATCCCTCGCGGATGCGTGGATTGAAATACTTCGTCCGGCTCGATCAAGCATCCCTTTGCCGTCGCATCCCTCGCGGATGCGTGGATTGAAATCTTAACAATCATCCCACGTCGGGCAGTTTTGAGGTCGCATCCCTCGCGGATGCGTGGATTGAAATTACAATCACAATGCCTTTTGGTATTGCGTATGCGTCGCATCCCTCGCGGATGCGTGGATTGAAATCATCGTGCCAGCATGGACTCCACATCTTAATTGGTTCAAGTCGCATCCCTCGCGGATGCGTGGATTGAAATTTTTGCTAATTTTTTTGGACTAACTTGTAATACGTCAGGTCGCATCCCTCGCGGATGCGTGGATTGAAATCTGTCATCTCAATGGTAAAATATTGAACATATAGTCGCATCCCTCGCGGATGCGTGGATTGAAATCGAAAGATACGTTTACAACTTACGAGACCGCATTGTCGCATCCCTCGCGGATGCGTGGATTGAAATTACAAGATCATTCCAATCACTATCATCCGCATCAGGTCGCATCCCTCGCGGATGCGTGGATTGAAATTCGTACGTACTGGTTCGTGTACCCCAAGCGTGTCGTCGCATCCCTCGCGGATGCGTGGATTGAAATCAACCGTCAGTAACAGGGATGCAACCATTAAAACTGTCGCATCCCTCGCGGATGCGTGGATTGAAATGATGATCCCTGCCGGGCGTAAGCGACCGCCATCTACGTCGCATCCCTCGCGGATGCGTGGATTGAAATGACGGTGTAGTCGTCGTCCTCCAAGTCAGAAAGCAGTCGCATCCCTCGCGGATGCGTGGATTGAAATCAGCGTAAGGATTTTAAGCGCTCCGTGCTCGGATGTCGCATCCCTCGCGGATGCGTGGATTGAAATGCGAATAATCCGCAGTTTATTGGTCACGGATTTGGTCGCATCCCTCGCGGATGCGTGGATTGAAATACCTTTCCATGCACCTCCATTTAATTTGGTTAAAGTCGCATCCCTCGCGGATGCGTGGATTGAAATCAATCATCCGTTGCCCTCCTGTGCGCACATATGCGTCGCATCCCTCGCGGATGCGTGGATTGAAATTATTTCAACGAATTTTTCAAATACGTGTATTTTGCGTCGCATCCCTCGCGGATGCGTGGATTGAAATAATGGCTTGCAGGTATGCTTTCTGTACCTCCTCGAGTCGCATCCCTCGCGGATGCGTGGATTGAAATGCTATTGATCGTTTTTGTTTTTAACGCCCCGAGTACGGTCGCATCCCTCGCGGATGCGTGGATTGAAATTAACGTCACCGTATTCGTCATGATGTCGTCATATAGGTCGCATCCCTCGCGGATGCGTGGATTGAAATTTGATCGCGGTTCATTAGACAGCATCCTTTCTATGTCGCATCCCTCGCGGATGCGTGGATTGAAATTATATTAGATGAAGTATTGAAAAATGGAGAATATGGTCGCATCCCTCACGGATGCGTGGATTGAAATCTTTCTGGTTTAAAGGGTGGGCTTGTCCTCTTAGTCGCATCCCTCACGGATGCGTGGATTGAAATTCCGAGCATTTCCTGCATTTGCCCCATAGCACTGAGTCGCATCCCTCACGGATGCGTGGATTGAAATTTCCGGTGCGGTTACGCGGATGATTACGTATCCTGTCGCATCCCTCGCGGATGCGTGGATTGAAATAACTGCAATCCGGGATATCTGCTTATCATCGACGTCGCATCCCTCGCGGATACGTGGATTGAAATAAGTTCGCGTTTGCGGAGTTCGCGATCATGTTCGTCGCATCCCTTGGGGATGCGTGGATTGAAATATGAGCGGCATAAAACGACTCGCAAGAAGATGAGTCGCATCCCTTACGGATGCGTGGATTGAAATTCCGTTAAAATGACCTCCAGGATTTTATCTTGAAGTCGCATCCCTCGCGATGCGTGGATTGAAACGAAGGCGAAGTAAGAAGCGGCCGTTTGCGGCGCAAGCTTGATCAAATCCGGAATTCGCTTTAGATCTGACGGATGGTAATAAGAACGGTTGATAGACATGCTTGATTCCCTCCCATATCGTTTAAGATATCTGCATTGTAAGGGAAGCGAGCGGGAAATTCCGTGACAAAGTCACCGAAGAACCATTAGCGTTGCTTTGAATTTTGCTAGCTGGGATGGTGTCGATAAATATAACGGATTTCGGAGGTCTTATTTTTCAAATTTTAGTCGATTTTTCGGAATTAGCGGATTTTCGAACCGTTAACATGCCGCGGTCAGCCCGGAAATAGTTTGTTTTGTGAAGTTGCGACGAAATAGGGCCCTCAAAATCCGTTAACTCTGCCAAAACAGCGTTTTGGGGAAAAGTAAGGCCTTCATAATCCGTTAACCTATCGTCCCTTTGCTGCCATTGGCTTGAAACACGATAACATTCGATGCAACGCTAGTCACCGAAGAAGTCAGCGGGATCATCGTTCCTTCCCTGTAAAGCCTCGCAATAACGTTTTGTCCAACAGGTCGATTCGCCCCCTTTTCGCGGCGAGAGCCCCTTTGACCGCAAAATCTTTCAACGTGCGGGAAACAACCTCCCTTGCCGTTCCCAGTTCGACAGCCAATTGCTCATGCGTCATGCGCAGCGAGTCGGATTCGCGCCGCGCCGCTTCGGTAAGCAAATATTCCGCAAGCCGGCAGGGGATGGACTGGAACGCAATCTTTTCAAGCAGCAGCGTTACATTCGTCATACGCGCTACGAATTGCTTGTAAATAAATTGGCGTACCGGCAGATAAGCGTCCATCCAGTTCCGGAAGTCCGTTGCCGGAACGAGCAGCACCTCGGTGTCGGTTTCAACGGCAGCCGACGCTTCGTATTCGGTTTCGCCCAGAATGCTGGCCATCATCAGCACGCAGCATTCGCTGCTTCCGACGCGGTATAGCGTAATTTCTCTGCCTTCCGGGCTGATCTTGTAGATGCGGATCGAGCCGTTAAGGATAAACATAGCATGCCGCAGCCGATGGCCTTCGCGAATCGTGTGAGGCGTCTCGGGCGTGACCGCGATAATCTCCGCAGCCTTCCATCCATCCGAAGCAACGTCGCCGAAGCAAGGGAATGCTTGCCTGATCCGGTGAATTTGTCGTATATCCATCGCCATCTCCTCAGGAATGAAGTGAATTCGAATCGGAACTCTCGATCGTTTTCTATTAATTCTCCTGGCATCAGAGAAATCCTTCCAATAGGGCTTTCTCGCATTGACATAATTGTTATTGATGTTTATACTGTGTATGTAATTGATACACAGTTGTCGATCCACGGAGGTTACATGAAAATCATTATTTCCAATGTGTCCGATCCGCCGTTATATCAGCAAATCAAAGATCAAATCAAAGATGCGATTATCCATGGCGAATTACAAGAAGGTGAAATGCTTCCTTCCATACGCGCGCTGGCAAACGATCTGAAAGTGAGCGTGCTTACAACCCGAAGGGTATATGACGAGTTGGAAGCGGAAGGGTTTATTACAACCAAAGCGGGCAAAGGATCTTTCGTAGCCCAGGGGAATTTCGAACTGCTGCTGGAGTCCAAACGGCGTATGGTCGAAGAGAAACTTGTCGAAGCCTGGAAAACCGCCCGTTCGCTAGGCATTAGCAAAAGCGAGTTGTACGCCATGATGGATTTATTGTTTGAGGAGGATGAGGAGGAGTGAAACCGATTTTAGAGGTCAAAGGATTAAGCAAAAGCCTGGGCTCTTTCAGATTGCAGGATGTTAGCTTTTTCTTAACCGAAGGCTGCATTACAGGTTTTATCGGCGTCAACGGGGCAGGAAAAACGACAACAATCAAACTGATTCTAGGGCTCATCGCGAAGGATGCGGGGGACATTGCATTTCGCGGGAAGGATATTCTCAGCAATGAACGGGAATTCAAAAACCGTATCGGCATTGTGCTTGACGAAGGGTATTTTTACGACGAGCTGACTTTGCTGGAAATGAAGAGCGTGATCGCGCCGGCCTATTCCGACTGGGATGACGCCGTCTTTCGCCGCCATATCGAACGTTTCGGGCTGCCGTTAAGCCAACCAATAGGCACGCTATCCAAAGGGATGCGCATGAAGTATGCGATTGCTTTGGCCATGTCCCATCATGCGGATTTGTTGATTATGGACGAGCCGACAAGCGGTTTGGATCCTCAAGTCAGATTGGAGTTAATGGATATTTTGCTTGAGTATGTCAATGAAGACGGGAAAAGCGTGTTTCTATCCTCCCACATCACTTCCGACTTGGACAAGGTGGCCGACGGAATCATTCTAATCGATCGCGGCCAAATCGTATTCAGCGAAGAAAAAGATGCCCTGTTAGACATGCATGGCTATGTGAAAGGGGATACGAAGGAATTGAACGAACGTACGAGAGGATTGTTCGTAACGTTGAATGAAACCGGGTACGGTTTTTCCGGGTTAACGAATGATAAAGCGGCCGTCCGTCAGCACATGAAGAATGCGCTTATCGAAAGGCCGACTATCGAAGATGTGATGTTAGGCTATATTAGGAGGTAAAGCCGATGCTATTTCATCTTGTCAAAAAGGATTTTCTGCTGACCAAAAAATATTGGATCGTCATGCTGATTGCCGCCGTCGTTTTGCCGCTCTTTCTTCATTCGAGAATCGACTTTATTGCCGGCGGATTTCTGCCTTTTTTCCTTAGCACGCTCTACATTGTATATTTGCTGTTCAGTACCGTTTTAATGATGGAATATAAATATAGAGGCTCGGCGCTCCTATGCGCAACTCCTTACACGAGAAAATATATTGTAAGGGCCAAATATTTATTTGTCTTGACCGTTTTTACCGGATGCTATGTCCTTTACACCCTTACGGCTTTGATCCCTCCGCTCGGCATCGATCTGCTTGACCTGTCCGCCTTCGGTTGGGCGTTTTTCATAAATGCCGTTATTTTCGGGGTTCTGATCCCGGTTCAATACCGTTTCGATTACGAGAAATTAAAATATATTTTCTTTTTTCTCATCTTTCTCATGCCGTTCGTACTGCCTGCCGTGATGAAGGTGCTGCAGCATGAAGGAACGGGATTTCGATTCTCGCTTCCTTTTACGCCGTTCGTTCAAGATTTGTTCCTTATTGTCCTCGGCCTAGTCATTGGAGGAATATCGATGCGAGTATCCGTTCGAATTTATTCCAAGAAAAATTTGTAGCGCAATAAGATTGCAGCTATTGGTGAGGAGGTAGAACCACCCATGAAAAATATCTATGTCGTTCGCCATGCCAAGGCCGAGGGGCAAGCTCCTGAAGCGCCGTTAACGGAGACCGGAATTGAGCAAGCGAATCGTCTTGCCGAATTTCTCGCAATCCATCGTATCGATTACATCGTATCCAGTCCTTATGAAAGGGCATATCGCACAATTGCGCCGTTAGCCGATCAACTCGGCATAGACATTGTAATGGACGAGAGATTGGTTGAGAGAGTCTTATCGGGGAACGACCATCCCGAATGGCGCGATATGCTCCGCAGGACATACGATGATTTGGAACTGTGCTATGAGGGCGGAGAATCGGGCAACTCGGCGATAAGTCGCGCCGTGAGCGTCGTAGCGGAAGTGTTGCAACGCGGATGCAACAACGCTGTCATCGTTTCGCATGGCAACCTGATCTCGCTTCTTCTCAAGCATTTCGACAACCGGATTGGGTTCGAAGAGTGGGAAGCCATGTCCAATCCCGATGTGTACCGCCTTTCCTTCGCCGACGATGCCGCTCCAACCATAGAGCGAATATGGGCATAATCAATTTCAATAAGGCATGGCCCTATTCTTTTACCCGATACCAATACTTATATATTTCGGAGTATCCGACTTTGGAATACAACCTTAGCGCTGGGGCGTTATTCGCGACAACCGCTAAATAACTGTGCTTCGCCCCGTTTTCTTTTCCCCATTGCAACAAATGCAAGATCACTTGCTCGCCGAACCCTTGATTCCGATAAGCGGCATCCGTAACGATATCGTATAATCCGATATGCTCTCTTTCAATCACGCCAAGGCCGAACGCGACTGGTTGTTCTTGATCATAGAGCGTGATAAATCCTTTTTTCGTTCTAATGTTGGATAACATTCGCCGCATGATCTCTTTGTTTTTATGTTCGACATGATTGGCTCTGCCAAACTGTTCCACCCACCGAACGGTAACATTCTCCTCAATGGTGATGGAATGCGGATCAGGTTTCTTTAGGTTAGTTAACGTTAATGTCTGAACGCTGGTCATATCGATGCATGCATAGCCCTTCTCCTCTAAACTCCGGTCCAAATTATCGGGCTGGATAAAAGGTGTCATTTTATATGTGGGGCACAAATGTTGACTCGAATAGAGTTGTTCGCATTCTTCGATTTTACGATGCAAATCCAGGGTCGAGCGATATAGCGGACTGATCGAATTGGCGCGTTTCGTATAACCGTCCGCAAAGCGCAGCACCCATCCGTCGTAAAGCAATGAGGACAAGGCGGGCCAGTTGTTCAAAGACAATTCTTCATGCCGAAAAAGCTAGATTTGCCGTCCGTCGAACCGGGTATGAAAAAGGCGGCCGTGAATTCGGTCGCCATACGTTGCGAGTTGAAGAATATTCGGTTATTGGATGATCGTTGAAGCGACGATATTGCTGCTGGTGACGCGATCGCCCGACCCGGCGGGCAAAATGACGGAAACAGATAGATGTACCGATTGATCTCTTACGGCAAAATCTTTTTTTGGAATAATGAAGGCGTCAAGCCGCTTCCCTGTATTGCTCCCCTTGTAATGGAGAAGTTGAGGGCTGTCCACCCTGTCTAATCGTTTCGTAAAATCGGTTTCTATGTAAGTGTTGCCGTCCGTTTCCCGGATCCACTCCCTCATCGAGGCGAATCCTGATATATTCAACGAGATTCCCCAACGGTATTTATCGGGCTTCGTGTTTTTCAGGTCGCTCGATTGCAGCAGGATGATATAGTTGTCGCTAACGGCGTCGATATTGTTCGAGATGGTCTCATATTCCAAATCCGATTTTTTGAGCCGGTATGTCCAATGCAGGTTTTGAAGTGGCGGCAAATATTTGCGATTCGGATCCTTCGGATCGGCCATATCGACGACGATCAACCGATCTACTTGAGCTTGATAATGACCGTCCGGCGTTTCGAGCATCAATTTATCCAATGTCCAAGAGTTCATCCCTGTGTTCGCGTTATTCTCAGGGCGATTGAAAATATCGGCAGCGGTCGTAAATAGATTCGTGCGATGCCATGCGATTTCCGCCGCTGCGAGCGCATACCGGTCAACGGGCAAATCTTTGCCGGCATTGTAATCCAGCACGCGTTCGATCACGGCAACCGCTTGAGCGCGGGTCGTCGTCGAATCGGCGGATAGTTGTCCCGGGCCCGTCCCGGTCATCAGTCCGCGCCTCACCGCTTCGAACAGCATTTGCTTCGGTTCCATATCGGAATATAGCCGATCCAATTGAGCTCTTACATGATTGGGCTGTGCGGCAATTCGGGCGGCAAAATCGCTAAACCGTTTATATGGTTGATACATCGATTTTTCGCTCCGATTCAGGCAGTCGTATTCTTTGATATACCATTCCTCGGCTTCCGGACTGCAATAGGTTCTGCCTTCCGATTCATTTTCCAATTCGAAATCATGCTGTTTCCCGCGATACCATTCCCGCAAGTCTGCAATAAGCTGTTCCGGACGGTTGAAATCATCGATTCGGACATCAAAATCCTCCAAAGAGGCCAGAAAGGCGTAATCGTCATCATATTCCTTATACGATTGTTTCAACGGTTCAATACCGACCTTCTTCTTGGCGATATCATGATCGTAGCTTTGTTGGCGGGTAGCTCTCTCCAACGTTACAGCCATTTCGGCGCGGGTAAGCGGTTCGGACCATCCTTTGTGAAAATCATTGTCATAAAGCCGGTGTTTAACGGCTGCGGCCAGGACGGGCGCGAACCAAGATTCCCCCTCCTTCTGCGGGTCGACCGGCAATTGGAGTGCGCGTACCATCATCGCGATAAATTGTTCGCCGGTAACGGGGGCGTCGGGCTTGAACGTACCGTCCGAATAACCGGTCACGAAACCGGAGGCGATTGCCTTATCGATTTGAGCTTCGGCCCAATGTCCTGATACGTCGGTGAACGTACGATCGCTTCCTCGGGATTCGGCGTTTGCAACGCCAACGGTCGAACCGAGAAGCAATGCGGTCATGAATAGTGAGCAAATCAATTTTTTCAATAATCTCCCGCCTTTATCAATGTATCGCCTCTTGAATCGCGCTATGGCGTGAAGCGTCTATCTTATTATCGACGGGAACGAGGTCACTTGTTAGGAGCGCAGCATAACTCCTCCGTGCCGGATTCTAGCGCAGACTTCAAACTTCCCAATACTTGATTCCATGCCATGCGATGCCAAGCGATCGCTTTCTCCCATTCGCCGCCTTCCCCCCATCCCGCATGCTCGACAACGACTTTGGTGAATCCGTTATTTTCCGCGAAAGTGACAAGAACGGTAGTCAGCGACTCCTCTTCGTTCATGATCTGGGCCAAATCGTCCGGCCCTTTCCATGTAAAGCCAAGACGATCCATCGGTTCAAGCAGCGTTATTTTGCATCCTTTGGTACTCATTTGGTCCCGGTTTGCGGGGTCAAAATACAGCTCGAAAGAACCGCCGACGCGGGCCTCGATCTGTGCGCCGGGTGCGAACCATTGCACGATTCGTTCCGTTTGCGTCCATGCCAGCCACGCGAGTTCCTTACTGGATGCAATCTCGACTTGAAATTGTAAAGTTTCCATGCCATTTCCTCCTGAATTATGATGTAAACGTAGTTGAATTCTACGATTCTCCGTATAAATCCTGCTCCTTCCCCAGTGCTCCCGGTTGCCGCTATATCCAGGATGAATCTTGAGTAAAATCAACCAATTATTAGATTTTATCCCATCATTGTGGAAATGTCTCCCTTCCCATCGGGGCCTCTTTATTTCATGATGAATATAGCTACATTTCTTTTTAATTCAATGTATAGAGGGGGTATGGGGGGCAGAAAGCGAAAGGAACGACATCATTTTGAATCGCCAAGTTGTCGTCTGCACAATTTAGTAATCGTTTACATCCTTGTTTTACCTTAACCTCAAAGCCTTACATATGAGGCAATCAAGAATCTTTCGTGTCGAGAAGCATCAGCGTTCGAAAATTAGATTAAAAGAGGTGACAAAGGTGCGTTCATTAATTCGAAGGAAATTGTTTAAAAGAATGTCGGTCATGTTTCTAAGTTTTGTTTTAGCATTTGGCACTTTATTGGCCGCCCCTGCATTATACGCGGAGGAGACGGTCAGTCCCGACCTGTCCGTGGAAAGCTCCGTTCCCGACACAGCGCAAGAGCCCAATACTCCCGTTAACGAAGCTGAAAGCGAAGGCCAGGATCCAAAGATGGATGACGCCGCTGCAGACGAAATATTGCCGGCTCCACAAAACCTTCAAGTCAGTGCGGTAACAAGCACTTCCATCACGTTAACCTGGGATCCGGTTGGGAATAATGATGATTACAATGTCTATTATGGAGACGGCAACTATGCAGGTTGGACTGGAACAAATTCGATAGAAATAAAAAGTTTAGATCCAAATACCACGTATAGTTTTTATGTAGTCGCCGGAGCTAATGGAGAGCAGAGTAAAACGATAGAGGCCACTACCGCTGAGGCTAAACCCGGTGATCCGGATCCTCCGCCTAAAGAAGCACCGAAAAATTTAAGGGTAGTGGATATCACGCATAATTCCGCAACCCTTGAATGGGACTTTCTTGAAGATTATCATGATATTCAAATTTATAATGCTGTTACAGGCGCCTGGATTACATGGGGAAATTTCAAAACCCGAACTTTAAGTTTAACGCCGGAAACAGAATATAGCATTTATATTGTTTGGGAATGGGATAAAGTCAAGCATGAATACAAAAGCAACGTAGTAACATTCAGGACATTGGAAGATACAACCGAATACGAGGAACCGCCGTTACAGCCGCCAAGCTATTTGAAAGTGAATGATGTAACGCATGACTCGGTTATATTGGATTGGGGAGCAAGCCCGGGGGCGACGGGTTACGATTTCTATGTAAATGGTGATCGGACCGACCATATATTGGGGAATTCAACTACCTCGGTTACTTACGCTCCTGTCGGCGGACTTGAAATAGGAAAATCCTATACCTTTGAAGTCGGAGCTCAAAAGGAAGGCGACGGAGATGCTTTAACTTCTGCCAAGAGTAATGAGGTAACAATTACTTGGGGCAAACTGGAAGCGCCGCAGGATTTGCAGGTTGTAACGGCAACGAGATCGGCGGCAACATTCGGCTGGGCCCCAGTGCCTGGAGCCACGAGCTATGATATTTATCAGGGCAACGCACTTGTAGATAACAGCGAGTCTAATCGATATTTGGCAACCGGACTTACCGAAGGTCAATCCTATTCCTATAAGGTAGTCGCTAAGAATAGCCTTTGGGAATCGGAAGCAAGCGAGGAAGTGAAGGTTGTTCCGGGCAGCAATTATAATATTGTTACGTATTATATGTCTTGGGCGGCAAATCCGGACCAACGAAATTTCAAGCCTTCGGATCTCGACATATCCCAAATCACCCATATCAATTACGCTTTTTCCGATCTATGTTGGAAAAAAGTCGGTTCCACCCCTCGGGCTTGTCAGAACGAAGATATTCCTTTGCAAAAAGATTATGTCCATAACGGGGAAATGATTATTGGCGATCCGGAGGTGGATTTCGATAATTTCAGAGCCTTTGCGGAGATTAAAGACCGGAATCCTCACTTAAAGCTCATGATCTCCGTTGGCGGCTGGTCTTGGTCCAACCACTTCTCGAACATGGCTGCGACCGAAATTACCCGCCGAACGTTCGCCAACTCTGTGGTCAAATTTTTGCGCGAGTACGGCTTTGACGGCGTCGATATCGACTGGGAGTATCCGGTTGAAGGCGGGGAAGACGACAACTCTCGAAGCCCGGCTGATAAAGAAAACTTTACGCTTATGGCGCAAGCCGTCCGCGAAGCTCTTGATGCGGCCGGTTCGGAGGACGGCAAGTATTATCTTCAGACAATCGCATCGGGACAGGGCGATAATTTCGTCGTCAACGCCGATTTGGCGAACTCCGTGAAATACTTGGATTTTATCAACATTATGACGTACGATTACAGCGGAAGCTGGGAGAAGCTCGCCCATCATAATGCGCCGTTATACTATGACAAAAATCATCCTTTGGACACAGCGCCGAGAACGAATGTGCAAGGCGGAGCGTTAGGCCACTTGAACGGAGGCGTGCCTAAACATAAATTGGTGCTGGGCGTTCCATACTATGGAAAAGGATGGGAAGGTTGCCCGGCGGACGGACAATATCAGACATGTGAAAACCCTGCTTCGTTCGGTTCGTGGGAAGCCGCTATTTTTGATTATACGGATTTAGAGGAAAATTATTTGGGTAAGGAAGGTTACGTTCGCTACTGGAACGAAGCGGCTAAGGTAGCTTATCTCTACAACGACGAGAAGAAAATCTTCATTACCTATAACGACAAATCGTCCATGACCTATGCCGCCTCTCTTGTGAAGTCGCTGGATATTGCCGGAGTGATGAGCTGGGATAGCAGCGGCGACCGCAATAAAACGCTGTCTACGCGATTGGTTCGCGATTTGCCGATTGACGGCAAGGTGAATGCAGAGGCATTAGCCGCTCCGCAACAAGTTTCGGCAGCCTCCAGAAACGCCAATTCCATTCAACTGAAATGGAACGCGTCGGAAGGAGCTACCGGTTATGAAGTATACGTGAATAAACAATTGGCAGGTACAACGAACGGAACGGAATACACGATAAGTTCTCTTGCGCCGAGTACGAACTACAACATTTATGTGTTGGCCGTCGATCGGGATGGAGACGATATTCGGCGAGTTTCTCTTGCCAGCAATGAGGTGAAAACCGCGACAATATCGCCGCCGTCATCCGGAGGAGGATCGTCGGGAGGATGGTCGTCGGGAGGATCGACAACAACGCCGCCTGCAAAGGAACCGTCACCGGCCGATCCGGCAAAAGATCAATTAGAAACGAAAATCACGAAAGACGGCGACAAATTGATCGTCACTTTGCCGACGGAAGCGGCGTTGAAGACGATTGACGGATCGAAGGCGACGACGTTCCGAGTGGTCGTAAGCGATGAAGCCGGCCAAGTGGAAGTCATCGTAACGAAGGAGATTCTTGCAGCCATCGCGGAAAAAGGCGAACAAGCGGCCTTGACCGTTATCGCGAACGGCGTGGAGTATACGATTCCGGTTCATGCGATTCCACGTTCGACGGATATTAAAATTACGATCGGTTCCCCACGTCAAAGCATCATCGATCTCATCTACGAACTGGCGAAAAAGAAAGGATTAAAGCTGCTCGTGCCGCCGCTCGAATTCAAGATCGAGCAATTGCATCCGGACCAGACAACGACGGAAATAAGCAATTTTGGAAAATACGATTTGAGCCGTGTCTTCACAATGAATGCGAAAGGTTTGAACAGAAACCGGACGACCGGAGCGATCTATCTTCCGGGTATGAACGATTTCCGTTCCGTGCCTACTCTATTCGGCAAAAATTCGGACGGCACGGTACCGGTCGACTTGAAGCATAAGGGCAACGGTATTTATATTATTGCCGAATCCGGCTTCAACTTCCAAGACGTCACGATGGAATGGGCGCGCAAGGATGTCGAGGGCGCTGTGGCGAAGTTGATCGTGTCCGGAGACAGCGCGAGCGAATTCGGGGTTAAACGCAGCAGTACGCGCGCCGAAGTCGCTTCCATGATCGTGAGAGCGCTGGGCATTATCCTTGATGAGACAGATTCGACGTTTACGGATGTAGACGCTCAATCCGAGTATGCGAGGGATATTGAGGCCGCGAAGAAGATCGGATTGATCAAGGGAAGAACCGAAACTACGTTCGATCCGAACGGATTGGTAACGCGGCAAGAAATGGCGGTCATGCTGGCGAATGCGATGAGTTATGCGGGCAAAGCCAATGATGCCAATCCGGCAGTGCTGGATCGTTTTGAGGATCGGTCGGCAATCTCTTCTTATGCTGCAGCTTCGCTGGCATTGATGGTTGAGCAGCAAATCGTACTCGGCGTTTCCGACACGAAGCTCGATCCCCTGTCGAATATTACGAAAGCTCAAGCAGCTGTTACCGTGATGAGAACGTTGCGCGCCTTGGGATTGACAAATTAGTTAGTAAAATGCGAATGAACCCTTGCGGTCTATACTGCAAGGGTTTTTCGCATGATCCTGCGTGGCAGGCAATGAGGGACCTTTCATTGAGAAATCTGCAATAGGAGTCAATTTCAAAATTCGCCACCATTACCGAAACTGGCTTATTGCCAACAGCCCGCTTATCAGCAATCCGAGCGATAACCCTACACCGCCCATCGCCGACCGTACGGTCATTGCACGATTGCGCATAAAAAGAGGTGCCTCCCTACATTTCGAAGGCGATTCGCGCGTCGGCGCTCTTGCTTAGGAGCTAGCGAAACTGGTAATCCTTATTGGGCTCAAAATGAGAACCTTCCCATCCTAACGAAAGTACGTATCGCTATTCATTGGAAATCGGCCGTTTTACCTCCGATTTCCCCTCATTAGCGTGTTCCAGTTTCGTTACGCCAGCGACAAGAGTCATTTACAGGCTATTAGCGTGTATGCGTTTCGTTAGCCCGCCCGACGGCCCGACGGGTCGTCAGCCGCTGCGGTACTATGGAAATTGGCGCTTGCATCAATCAATATGCCGGAAAATTCCGGCGGATGAGGCCCTTTTTCGCTTTCCGACGCGTCTGTTCGATGTTTGCTCGACCGGCGATTCCATCCCTCATTTCCTGTTTCGATGGGGAAATACCGGAGCCCCATAACTGCCGCCCATCGCCCCCAGCGTTAACGGTATCCGGTAACGTCTGCCGGCTTGCCGGCATCTTGCACTTCGACGAGATACCTCCAACAATCCGGACGGGAGCCGTCCAGATCGTCAAAGCCGTATACATTGGCAAGCCCTCCGCTAGACAGCGACTGGCCGTTCCACCGCGCAACATGAGGGTCTGCCGCCAGAGACGCCACGGCGCGTCCCACATAACGCGTCGTTTCCGAAATCGCAAAATGGGGTTCCTTGGCAATGGCGTCGCGCCAATTGGCTTCGGTGACGCCAAAGTGCTCCAGCATAATCTCGGAGCGCATCCAGCCCGGGGTCAATGCCACGGCGGTACAGCGATACGGAAGCAACTCATGAGCCAGCGATTTCGCCATCCGAATGGCAGATGATTTAGCCAGATCGTAGAACATGGATAACCGGTAGTTCGAGTCGTTATATTCCGCCGTACCGTCCGTCATTTCGACGACCAGCCCGCCTTCGTTCCGGATGAATAAAGGAAGCGCGTAATGGCTTGTAATGAGATGGGTGTCTATCGCAAGCCGCAGCATGCGAAATCCTCTCTCCAGGGAGTGCTCCCAAACGGGGGTATTCCATTGCGTCAAATATTCCCCTCCCCATATATCATTCACAAGAATGTCCAGACGTCCCTGCTCCGAATCAATACGATCGATTAACGCCTGCACCTGCGCAGGGTCCAAATGATCGACTTGGACCGCAATGCCCCGGCCGCCGGCTTGGTTCACCAGCTCTGCTGTTTCTTCAATCGTTTCCGGCCGGTTGTATTCGGAAGCTTGCCCCGTTGTCGTACGTCCCGTCACATAAACGGTCGCTCCCGCCGCCCCCAGTTCGATCGCAATCCCGCGTCCGGCTCCTCGCGTTGCGCCTGCAACCAAAGCCACTTTTCCATTCAACGGTTTCATCTCAAGATCTCCTTTCGTTTCGATCTCTATCTATCATATAACTAGAAAGATGCCATCTAATGTCATATATCCTGAAAAGGCGCCTAAGCGAAAAATAAAATATATATGCCGCATTAAAATATGCTAACATGGTTACTAGTCTTAAGAATTTCGTACAAGTTGCAAGAACATTAGGTACGGAAAGAGGGGGAAACAGCGTTGAAGATATCATTGCGCAAGCAAATGATCATCAGCTTTTCGGCTATTTTTATTCTCCTTATTGTCCTTTTTGGCAGTTTGATTTTGAAATACAATATTTCCAATTATCAAAAACAGAGCTATGATTACATTCTGAAAATTGTAAAGGCGAACATTCTTCTCATCGACAACTATTTCGAACAGCTAATCAATGTTTCCAAAATTGTCGCCAGCGATTCGGACATAATGAAAGCGGTTACCTATCGCAACAGCGTTGATGAAGTCGATTATTCGGTCGAACTTTACAATCAGCGAAATGTCGCTTCCAAGATCAAACAATTGGATGTATTGGGAAGCATCGAGAATGCCTTAATTATTGGCAATAACAATGAGTATTTATCCTAAATTTCGAAAGCCCGTAATATCAAACACTGAATATAGTGGATCTGCCTCGCGGACTGTAAAAAAGTGGAGGTTTCCCAGTTCGTTCGGTTCAAGTCAACATTATGTGGATACACTTT
>NZ_CAKKLI010000046.1:0-43009 GCF_918697855.1 Paenibacillus sp. CECT 9249
GCCGGAAAGTCCAGTCCCAGATGAAATTTTCAAAGAACGAGCCTGGAAATTTCGAGGCCGTTTTCCATCCCCCTCAGGGGATGGAAACTAACCTATAAGAGCTTTCAAAAGATACTATACGAGGAGGTTAAAGTATGTTAAGGAAGAGTACGAATTCAGGTAGAAGGTCTGCGGTAATTACGGGGGTGTTATTAATAGCCGGGTTGGTTACAGGCATGTTTAGTGTTGTTCCTGTTATAGATGGAGCAGACTACCTTGTCAAGGCTTCTACAAATGAAAATCAGGTACTGATAGGAGCGTTTTTCCAGTTGTTAATGGTTGTTGCTTATGTTGGTATTCCTATTGTCATGTATCCGATTTTAAGTAAGCATAATCAAAGTTTAGCCCGTGGATCTGTTGCTTTCGGCATGATTGCGGGTGTGTTCATTATTATTGGTGTCATCATTCTTCTGTCGCTATTGACATTAAGCCACGAATTTGCAAAAGTTGCAACTCTGAATGGTTCGTATGTTCAGACTCTGGGCGGATTGTTGCGGGAAGGACGAGATTTGACGAATCATGTGGCAACGACACTCGCATTTGTTTTGGCTATGTTCTTATATAACTGCATATTTTATCAAACCAAATTAGTCCCACGTTGGTTGTCCGTTTCGGGTCTTATTGGGTCTATATTGTCCATATTGGCGAGCTTATTATTTATGATTCGCTTCATCGGTCTGGATGCAACCTACATGATGTTGAACATTCCAATTGCCTTTCAACAATTGATTCTGGCTATTTGGCTTATCATCGAAGGATTCAACCGGACGAAACAGGATTTTGTATCCAATTAAGATCGATGCCTTAGAAAAGAAGGTGTAACTGAAATGAATAAATCAGAACGTTTTTGGGACAAAACGGCAAGCAAATATGATCGATTAGAGATGAAGGATGAACAGACTTACATCAATATCATAAAAAGGACGAAAACGCATCTCAAAATAAGCGATATGGTTTTGGATTACGGCTGCGGGACTGGATTGATATCCAATGAAATTGCAGAATATGTGAAAGGGATTCATGCGGTTGATATATCTTCTTCTATGATAGCAATTGCGGAAAAAAAGGCAACGGAACGAAATATTGCAAATATAAATTATGCTCACTCGACCATTTTTGATGAAAGGTATAAGAAAGGCTCATTTGATGTCATCCTGGTCTTTCATGTGCTGCATTTGTTGGAAGATGAACATATCGTTCTACGAAGAATGAATGAACTGTTGAAACCCGGAGGATTATTGATTTCTGCGACACCATGCGTAGGAGAAAAAATATTTCTAAGAAACTTGTTACTCTTTGCAGGTAGAGTTGGTCTAGTACCGATTATAAGATCATTTAAAATACGCAATTTAATCGATACCATTGAGGAAGGCAATTTTTCAATTGTCGAGTCGGATTGCTTGAAGAAAAGTTCTCAGGAATATTTCATTGTTGCTAGGAAGATTTGAGGACTTGCTTCTATGAAAAAAAGCAGCTGGTCCTCTTGGCCGGCTGCTTTCAAGCTTGTTGAACTACTAACTAGATATCCTTGGACGGATTGATGAGGGCTAGCACCTGATGATCTTCCCACACCCCGTTAATCTTAACGTTGCTGCGCGCAATACCTTCTTTATGGAAGCCGGCATTCTCCAGAACGCGGATAGATCCGGGATTCCGAGGAGAAACTTCCCCGACGATCCGGTGAAACTTCAGCTCTTCGAAGGCATAGCGAACGACCTGCTTCACTGCCTCCGTCATATAACCCTTGCCGTTATAAGCCTGGTCTAAGTTGTATCCGATCATGCAGCTCTGAAGCGATCCCCGCACCACAAAGGACAGATCAACGTTGCCTATAATTTGGTCGTTCTCCTTGTGGCATATCACGAAGGAATATCTCCGATCCGATTCCCTGTCAGACTGACTCTTCATTATTGCTTGGAGCTGGTGCTCCTCCGTATAAAACTCTTCCGGGTTTTCTGGTGAAAACTTCCCGAAGAACTCCCTGTTGCGCTTGTACATCGCTGCCAATTCTGCGGCGTCCGCATCGTCAAGGAACCGGATGTATATTTGCTGCTCAGACATCTTACACCATCCCAGTTCATTTAATGATATTGTTTCTCGCTCTCTCTATTATGATTTTGGGCAGATCTTTGAATCAGTTTATATGATTTAAATAGAGGACACCCCCGCTCTCTTGAAACGGATGTCCGTCATATGGTGTGAAACGCTTTGGTTTCCACTTACAGTATAGATTCCCGGAGACTCCTGGGAAGATTTTTGACAACCAGATCGTAAGAATGGTCGATCATGTCGAAGATCTCCGACATTGGCAAGGAACCATCGATCGTAATGGTGTTCCAGTGGTTCTTGTTCATATGGTACCCTGGCCGAATAGCCTCATATTGCTCTCTCAAGTTTTCGGCAATCACCGGGTCGCATTTTAGGCTTATGTCAAAAGAATCCCCTTTGTCAGAAATAAGAGCGAACATCTTGCCGGCAACTTTGATCACCAATGGTTCGGGTCCGAAGGGATAATCCTTACTCGCTCCTTTCTTTCGCAAACAGTAATCGATGATACTTCTTTCCAAATCGGCACCTCTCCTTCGCAGATGACAAAGTATTTCACTATCAGGTTTACTTCTTTCGTTCATTCTACTCATAAATCGTAGATTTTTCCAGTACTAGTTTTGCGGCAACGAAAACGGGTTAAACCAAGCTTAACTCTCGTTGTATTATTACAACAACTCCTCTTCAATTTTACCCGAACCAGCACCCGTATGTTGTGATCGTCCGGCGGACGGTAACGGGTTAGGTTAAACTCAGGCGGCATAGGAAAGCGCTCTTCCAACACGGCAAGCTCCGTCATCCGCGACAATCGGAAATGGCGGATACCCCCGCTGCAATAACGTCTACTCGTCCGCTCCGATATTCACGAAAGCTCCCTGCACTCTAGGTTCACCGTCAATATCGCAATCTCCGATTATCGCCCTATCCGTGTATCCTGCATCAATTGCAGGAGATGTCGGCTTCAAGTGGAAATCATTGCCCGTTTCATTGGCAAATTGAGGATCAACGAACAACGAATGCGCATCATTTCCCGTAGCAGATTGATAGGAGGCGAATCCGGTGCGAAGCTTGTTTTTCCACTTCCACAAGCTGCCCGCGCTGCCGGCCGGCCCGAAATACAGGTTATAATCGACCACGTTGCCCCTATTCTTGGTGTACTCGTTATAGATCAGGTAATTGGAGAAGGATGCAACCATAATATTGTTTTTGATCACATTGTTTTTCGTATTGTACTGGAGCAGCAACTGTCCGCCGGTTAACCCTACGATATCATTTTTATACAACGTGTTATTAACGATCTTGCTATTCACAGTGGAACCCAGGCCTGTTTCATACCCGCCCATCGCAATACCGGTATAACGATTCTTATATATGATATTATTGCGAACAGTGATATTGCTGGTTGAGCGATTCTTGTGCTCCGAAGCGATTTCTACGCCAATATCGTTGTTATAGCTGTAGTTCCGCTCAATGACGGTATCTTTACCGCCATCGACGTAGATTCCGCCAGCAGAATTACTATCGTTTGGAAGTTTTATGCCGTACGACGGATTGTTGTTGGATGATATGTTATATATGATATTTCCTTTAATAAGTCCGTTGCGCGCCTGATCGTAGGCCGCGCTGGGCGCTGTGTTTTCAAAGCCGATCACATCGATGCCGATATTATCGTTGTCGTGAATCCGGTTGTTCGTAATGGCAAACGTATCTATGTTGCCGTTCACGACAAGCGATTCGCTGGAGCCGAGCACGAGATTGTACAGTTCATTGCCGTCGATCGTAATGTTGTTGATCGATCTGTTTTCGGTGCCGTACACGGCGATGCCGTGCGCATCCCGTCCCAGCAGTTCCTTGCCCGATGGGGTTGCCGTGTTTTTGATGTTATGCACCTTATTGTTCAAGATGCTGATGTTGCTGCCGCTCCCTTCGACGTAAATGCCGACAGGCACCTTATTGCTAGTCGACGTCGTAAAGTTTCGGATCTCGAAGCCTTTGATCGTAATATAGCCGGCATTGATAATTTGCACGAGTCCTTCCTGGCCGGTGACGGACAGACCGGTACCGTCAATGACCGGCAGCTCCGAAGCATAATTCGTGAATGTAATCGGGCCTGCGGCAGCCGAGCCTGAGCGCGTAATGCTCAGCTTCTTGTTATATGTACCTCCGCGCACATAGACCGTACTTCCCGGCATGGCTACGTCGGCAGCGTGCTGCATCGTTTTCCAAGGAGATTCGAGCGTTCCGGCATTCGAATCGTTGCCGTTCGGAGATACATAATACTCTGCTCCTGACGTCGAAGCATCCGACGGGGCCGCATTTCCAAGGGCAAGCCCTAAAGTGGCGACGCCCAAGGCAATCAACATGAGTCTGCCCAATTTCAACACTAACTATCAACTCCTTCGAATTTTTAAAACAATTGTTTCAACATCCGCCTCCAAAATAATAATTAAATGTAACATATGACCGTGGCGAATACAATTCCTGCAAAAGAGTCGATTTCATCAATACCGCCGGCGGCTGACGACCCGTCGAGTAGGCTATACGAAACGTAAACACGCTAATCGCCTGTAAATCACCTTTTAGCTGGTGTAACGAAACTGAAACAACCTAATGAGGGGAAAAAACCGGTAAAACGGCCGATTTCCAAGGAATAACGATAAGTACTTTCGTTAGGATGGGAACGACTTCATTTTGAATCCAATAAGGATTGTCGGTTTCGTTAGCGCCAAACTAAGCAGCGTAGATCCGAGCGGATCGCCCCATGTGAATCAGGCCCCCCCTTTTTTTGTATTCATCGTCGTATCAATGTTATTCGTTTCAGGATCGAAACGGAAAAATACGTCCCTATCCTCCGTTTCCGTATAAAAGATCAATTTGCCGTTTTCCCAGAAACGAACGTGCACCGCCTGAGGTGCAATCCCTTGAATTTGCCGGGATAATATTGTTTTTTGTCCACGATGCAAATGATAAACGACAGTATCCTTATTTCCGTTTATTTCCATATCAATCGCAACGTATTTTTGTTCGTCATCGATGATCATCATACTTGAACTTTGGGCTTCATGAAATGTATCTATTTCTTTAAATTGCTTTTCTTCAATATCGTAACTGAGCAAGCTAAGCGCAGTCACAGCGTCTTGTTTCCGTTTTAAGGTAAACCATAATGTTTCTGTAGATTCTTGATATACGATGTTGCAGATTTCCTCATCCGTCCATTTATCTTTCTTGGGCAAATCCTTCAGCTCCAGTAAAGGCTGCTGTTCTCTGACGCCATTTACAGTCTTGTATATGGCCTCTCCCCACATACTAATTTCGATATCGACTTTTTCTTCCATATTGTCAATCCTATACCCTTTCGGACCATCTGAAAGAAAATAACGCGTCTTGATAATTTGATAATAAGGGTCGGCATAAGATAAATAAGTTTCGGCATCAACAAATGTTTCTCCATCAAGCTTGCCGCTGTCTATCAGTTTGTACCCGATTTGCCGCGGGCTCGTTCCTTTTAAATATCCTGGATCATAGCTGAAAAAGGAATGCGCGTAATCTTCATCCCGATAAATAAGCGCTTGTATCGATCCTTTTACAATATCTTCCGGTTCCGGTTTCGCTGTTGTAAGTTCGAACCGCATCAGTTTCTTCCATACCTCATTCGTATGAAAAATTTTATACACAAACAAGGTCCGATCATCCCGGCTCCATGTCGGCTGTTCAAAAGTATATCGAGCCTGCTGCTTCCCTTCGATCATCTCGCCTGTCTGCCGGTCCCAAGCTTCAGCAAGCTGGTTCTCCGTCAGCTGTTTTTTTGTTTTAAAATTCGTATCCGCGATCCATACGTCTTCAAGCAATGGCTCGCCTTGCGATTTGACATAGGCCACATAAGAGCCGTCGTTGGAGACAGCAGGATATTTTCCGGCATCGAGCACAGTCTCCTCTCCGTTATTCAAATTTCTTGAAATGATCTTATTATTTCTTTCGAAAAACAGAGTATTTCGGCCTGACACGTAAGAGGGATACATTCCCTCCGCTATATAGTCGATCTCTCCCTTTTTTACGTCTAACTCCGCAATTAGGCCTGGGAGATTTTCCTCGTCATGTTCATTGAATTCCATCCTTTTGACAAAGGCAATTCGTGTTCCGTCCGGCGACCAAGAGGGCGTTTCATAGAAGCCCTGTTCCTTCCCTCCTTGAAGGAGAAGTCGGTTTGTCTTGAGATCGACCTCATACAAATACAAGCTTCCCTCCTGAACATATACTAACTGTTTTCCATTTGGAGATACGCGAACAAAACGGATATCCCCGTCCGCCAATTTATGAAAACCATGATTCCCGTATGCGTATAACCCTTTTTCTTGTAATGGAAAATAGATCGTTCCTTCATATTCTGCTACCCCTGCACTATTTTCTTTACCTAATTGTTCTATAAGAGAAAATTGATTGGATAATTGCAGGGAAGCTGCTTCTACTTTCGGTATACTCTGTTCTGACTGCCATACCGTATTCAACATAACAAGACAAAGTAATGCAGCCGCAATAACTGTCCAACGTAATAGGTATTTCTTCTTGCGATTACGCATAAACGAGTTACGAAGTTGTTCCTTCAATTCTTCGTTAACGGGAAGACCCTCTTTAAGCCGCTTAACCGTATCATTCCATTGTAAGTCGTTCATCTTTCACCCTCCATGCACTGGTTAATCCATAGAGCCATTTTTTGTCTAATTCGTTGCGATTTCATTTTTAACCATTGCTCCGCTTTGCCGACAATCTCACCTACTTCCGCATATTTCAGTCCGACAATATATTTCAGATTAATCAGTTCTCGCTCATCCGGAGTAAGGGAGAGCAATGATTCTTCTAAACAGCCGTTCCTCCTGTCCGTTTCTTGGAAAAACAGCGAAACCTGCGTATAGCCATATACCTCAGGATCATGTCCATAGGCTATTTCTTTTCTTTTCCGGTAATAATCAATCACCGTATAGCGGGAAATGGTTAGCAACCATGATTTCTGGTTAGATGCTTCTTTGTTTAGCATATGAAATTTCTGGAACGCTTTTCGGAATATTTCGCTAACGAGATCATCCGTATCCCATCGGTTCCCTGTTTTAAACAGTACAAAGCGATAAATATCATCAAAATATTGATCATACATCGCTACAAACTTTTCGTGCACAAAAAAATCCCCCCTTTCATGAACAATAAACGTTTTGCACCCATAAAAGGTATCACTCGCCGGGAAAATTACGCAAAAATTAATTTCTAGGACAATTCTCGAGTCGAATCAGGAAGATCCGAAGAAGAACGGCCGGATGTAAGTCATTTCGAAGAATTTATAAGAAATAAAACGGAAGAGCAGCCCTTGTTATAGGACTGCTCTTCCTTTAGCTGATCTTTCCAATTCATTTCTTTCCGCTGTGTCTAACGGCCTTCATTCGCTCGGTCCATAATCTCCTGAACGATCGCAGTTTTGGCATCCGCGTAATGCTGCACGTGCCGCCATACACGCTGGGCCAGGTCACGCTTGGCGCGTGCGTAGTGATCCCGGTCGGTGTCGTTTGACCGCAGCCAATCGCGGAAGCGCAGCATTCGTTCGATCTCAGTCGCGCCCGCACTGAACACGTGAAGATTGAGGTCGGTATCGGGACCCTTAAACATACGGTGCTCGAACCACTCGGGCTCCCGCACCCGCAGCGTGTAACCGGCCGCTTCCAGAGCCGGGACATAGGCCGTCTCGTCGGCGGAGTCCGCTACGACGAGCAGCATGTCGATGATCGGCTTGGCACAGAGCCCCGGCACAGAGGTCGAGCCGACATGCTCGATCCGTAATGCCTTATTGCCGAGCGCGGAACGAACACGGTCAGCCTCCCGTTCGAACAGTTCAGGCCAGCGCGGGTCGTACTCGACGAGAGTGATCGTCGCGTTATGAGGTTTCCGTTCTCCCACCGTGATCTTCTGAAGATCCTCATCGCTGATCGGCGCTGCATTGGAACCGTCTTGCATCGATGGCATCTAAATCCACCCCCTCGTTATCCATTTTCGGTAAACATAATCGTGCAATCTTCGAAATTGCTAAGCCTTTCATTATACCATGTCAGAATAATTGTAACAATAGCCAATTTTCACACGCATCTATGCCGGATTTGACCACTCATATAATTAGCCGTTTACAGCCGGAATAATGCATTCCTTAATCAAGTTCCACCGATCGCGCGGATTCATGATGAATTCCGATGCAATGGCTATGACCAGGTCCTGTCCCGGAATGCAACAAATGATGTTCCCGCCATCGCCTAGCGCCAAGTATGCGGAAACTCCATCCTCTTCGCGCAACCACCATAGATAGCCGTAATGATTCGGGTTCATAGCTACGGATTCGTCAACCCACGTTCCCGGAATTACCTGATGATTGTCCCAATTGCCGCGGTGTAGATATAGAAGCCCAAAGCGCGCCATATCGCGGGGAGTCAGCGTAAGCCCCCATCCTCCTGTGGAGTTGCCGTTCGGATCATGAACCCATCCTTTCACGTTTTTTCCGAACAGATCGTCAAACCCAAACGATTGCATTGTAACATCCGGGATTTCTTTCATGCCGATGGGCGAAAATAAGCGTTCGTTGGCAAACTCGCGTGCGCTCTGCCCGGTGCTGCGCGTAATAATGGCTGATAGCAGGTGCGCGCCTGCGGTGGAATATTTGAAGGCTCCCAGATTGCCTCCTTGCCCCAGCATATCCAGCGTATACCGAACCCAATCAGGCTGCATGCACATCTTGTCCAACGGTTCGCGCCAATCCTCAAACGGATAAGGAGCCGTCATCGTAAGAAGATGGCGCACGGTGATTGCTCGTTTCTGCCGATCGGCGGCATCGGAAGCATATTCGGGGAAAAAATCCAGCACCTTTTGATCTGCATTTTGAATATACCCTGCATCGATAGCAATGCCAATGAGAGCGGATAGGATACTTTTCGTGACGGATGCGACATGATGCGTATCATCCGGGCCATGGCCGCGATAATATTTTTCATAAGCGATAAATCCGTTTCTCACTATAACAACAGCACTAATATTGCTGTAATCGGACTGGATCGCAGGCTCAAGCTTTGACAGCTTGTCTGCGTCCATTCGCAAGCTTGCCGGGTCGGCGGATTGCCAATCTGTCGTTGGCCAATCGTTTCTAACCATGATCGACACCTCTCTATAGACTTTTTTTGGATTTACTTTGCCAGCGTAAAGATAATTGTTATTTTTTCTTCACCGGAAAATACACTTCGGTAACAATCTCCTCTGCAGCCGCAGCTTGGTCGGGATTGGTTGCATATACTTCATAGGGTGAATTGATCAGTTCGTATCCTTCGTTTTCTACCCATTCCCGTAGCTTGGCATATACCGACGATAATCCCGAATAAGAACCATGAAACACAGACTTGGCACAAAGGCTGCCGGGCAAATCTCTCGTTCCCTTGACATACTCCTGAATCGGGATGGCAAACTCCGTGTCGTTGCCGGCCGGATTGTATTCAGCGCTGTGATATATCGTCATCGGCGTGCCAAGCAAGGTGAGTTGTTCCGTCGCAATCTTCTCATATAGCTTGCCGATATGCTTTCCATATCCGAGAGCATAATCGTCCTTGCTCATCATCTTGCGTATGGATAGGATATTCATTGGCCGGGTCTCAACCAGTTGCACTTCGATATGATCCAGGAATGACATCATGGGTATCCCCTGCTCCAAATTTACAAGATCACCGCTCAACTGGTTCAGGGTAGATTCAAGCGCATGCAGCTTTTCCTGTATCTCTTTTCTCTTGCGATGAAGAGCGGAACAAAGCTTCTCCTCCGACTGATCCTCCTCCCATTCCAGCATGGCTTTAATTTCTTCCAGAGAAAAATGATACGATTTCAAACGGTTGATGTAGAGCATTGTTTTCAGTTGCCGGATGGAATAATATCGATAACCGTTCTCAGGATGAATCTCGTCGGGATGAATTAATCCGATTTCGTCATAATATCGCAGTGTTTTGGCAGATACTTCGCATATCTTCGAGAATTCTCCAATCGAAAGCAAGGGGTCGCCTCCATTCTACATTTTTAAAATCTCCTCATACGCTGATCGTTTGCTAGCTTCCATTCCACTGTACATCTTCCCCTTAGGGTAAAGTCAACGGCATTTCTATTCAGAAAAAAAAGCCGACCATTTTGGACGACTTTTCATCATAGACAGTTTTTACTCTTGGGAGGCTTCCTCCGGCAGCGGCATGCCTGCTTCGACCAGTCGCTTGTTGCCGATGAAAAAGGCGGTCATTACGAGCATGAACAGTCCGGTACCGATCAGCAGCCATTCGATCTTGATCATATCGGCCAGCGGTCCGAATATCAACATCCCGATCGGCATCATGGAAGTCGAGATCATCCCGAAGACGCCGAATATGCGCCCTAAATAATTGGCGTCCACCTTCTCCTGGAGCAAGACGGTCGTCGGCGTATTGAAAATCGGCATCGCGAATCCGAACACAGCCATCACGGCCAAATAAATCCAGAAGACATGCATCATGCCGAGCAAGAATGTGCACACGCCCATAATAAGGCTGGCGAACGTCATCGTGTACACTTTATTTTTGAAACCGCCCCACGACGCGATGATGCCCCCGCCCGCCATCATGCCGACGGAAAACGCAATCTCGATAGCGGTCAGACGCCATACCTCCTCCCCGAAGCTGCGCGTCACTTGCAATGGAGTCAAAAAGGCGGCAGGCGCCATGAACACGAAGAAAAAGGCGAAGAAGATAAAAAATGTTTTTAAAAAGGCATGCTGTCTAATATAGGCCAGACCCTGTTTGAAATCGTCCAGGTAGCCCGTCGTTTGCGTATCGGCCGCCTTTTCATGCAACGGAATGTTGAGGAAGAAAAATAAAGTAAAGATCGCGATCGCCGCTGTAACGACGTCGATGAAAAAAATCATCTCGATCGTCGCCATCGTAAGCAGCGCCGCGCTGACGATGGGTGCAACAAACATGATGAGCGCTTGAAGGCTGCCGTTGATGCCGTTTACTTTCGTTAGCTTGTCTTGCGGCACGATTTGCGGCAAAATCGCCCCGACCGCTGGCGTCTGAATGCCTGCCCCTAGCGCGCGTACCGCAGCGATAATGAACAGCAGCCAGGTCGCTTGGTAGCCGAGCAAAAACGTAACGGCCAATATAAGCGTAACAACGGCAATCATGGCATCCGCAATGATGATGAGCGATTTGCGGTTGAACCGGTCCGCCCAAACGCCCGCGAACGGCGATAACAAGAACGTCGGAATGAATCCGCAAATAATATACAACGTCATCATGATGCCTGACTGCGTAGTTAGCGTAATATACCACATAATGGCATATTGCACCAGGGAAGAACCAAACAACGAGAGCGTCTGGCTGCTTAGAAAGAGAATGATGTTCCTTTTCCAATGCATCTTCTTGTAATCTTCGGTTTGTGACATCGTTTCTGACCCCTTTTGTGCCGATTACCCGAAAGAAAAGGTTTATCGATCGGCCGATTCGTGATAAACTATCCCTTGATTTAGTTTTACCATAAAATGAAGCGGGCCATTTCTTCTCTATTGCTCAATATTTCTTCATCCCTTAATTCATCGGATTAATGATACCGTAAAGAACCATATCTTCAAAAGAGCCCTCTTTGCAAACATGCTCTTTTAGAGTGCCTTCGTATGTCATTCCGCACTTTTTCATTACATTTCCGGATGCGGGATTAGATTTAAAATGACGTGCATAAACGCGATGATAATTCTTTTCTTTGAAAACAAATTCAATTATTGCCTTGGCTGCTTCTGTCGCATATCCGTTTCCCCAGTGTTCTTCACCTATCCAGTAACCCATTTCGCCGTTATAGTCTTTTTTATGATTGGAAATACCAATGGCACCATATAACTGTCCGCTATTTTTGTCTGTTATCGCGAATTCATACATTCGGTCCAATTCAAAGTTCTGCTCATGATCGGCAATCCATGAAAGAGCGCATTCCAAAGGGTAGGGATATGGCAAACTCAATGTGCTTTTGCATACATTGTAATTATTACACAATATGGTGACATTTTTTGCATCGGATTCATTAAATAGACGCAGAAGCAATCGGTCCGTTACGATTGTTCTTTCAGTTTGACTATAAATCATGAGTTTCTCTCCATTCAAAAATAAATTAATTTTGCCCCTTGACGGGATACGCCATGGTTGACATAAGTGCGTTCTCCGCTTGCGTTGAATCCAATCGACTGTATTGAACAACGATGGGGATATTGCTTTGAATTTGCATGGCATAGGGGACGCCGACCGGGATCGACATGCCGCCTTTATGAAGTGAAGAGGTTCGGATATGCTTGGTGCGTCTTCCGGGGACAACGTAAGGAATTTCCGGGATCGGCTCTTGATCTTCGAAAAAAATGGTGATGTGCATCGTTGCTTCTTCAGAAGAGCAATTGACTACGCATATTGATTCATGGCTAGTTAATTTGCCGGAGCTGTCCGGCGGAATGAAACCGTCGGGAATGATCCACTGGGTTTCGCCTATCGCTTTATGCATCGATTTGGTGCCTCCTATCAATCTATGGTTTATTCAAACATATATAAATCTTTTTGATGACCTAATCCATCGCTTTTCGAATGTCATAATCGTTAAGATCGATATCAATAGGCATTCCTAGCGCCATCCTGGCGAGCTGGCTTCCGAGAAAGGGGCCCATCGTCAATCCGGACGCTCCGAGTCCGTTGGCAGCGATCAGGCCGTCCCAGCCGGGAACAGCGCCGAGTACCGGCAGAAAATCGGCTGTAAACGGGCGAAAGCCGACTCGTACCTCCTGAAAAGTACAATTTGCTAAACCAGGCGCATATTCCAATCCTTTATTCAGGATTTCCTGCATGCCGCCAGCTGTCACTCTTGTATCATAGCCTTCGATTTCATTTTCGTGAGTCGCCCCTATCACGATCTTTCGCCGATCAAACGCCAACAAATATTGATCGGACGGCGGCATCACTACCGGCCAATCGCCTGTATCCTCCCTATCGGGAATCTGTAAGTGCATGATTTGCGCTTTTTGATAACGAACCTGAAAATTGATGCCTAAAGGCTGCATCAGTTGATTGGCCCATGCACCCGCGCAAACGATGATAACGTGGGCCGCGAAGGTTTCCGTACCGACAGCGACTCCGGTTACACGGTTCGACTGAACTTGAAGCACGGCATCCCCGTCCCTAAGGACAGCCCTGTTTCTCTGCGCCGATCGCAGCAGCGCTTCGCGCAGAGCACGGCCGTCAACCCGGGCGGCTCCGCTAATATGAACGGAATGATAACCTTCCGCGAGCAGAGGAAACAACGTTCGGGTTTCTTTTTCATGAAGCCGCGTAATGTCGCCGATTTCCGGCGCATCCGCTTTTCGCAGGTTTGCCCTCTCCTCCATCTTATCGATTTTCTCCAAATCGTCATGAATGCTAAGAGCGCCCACTTGGGCATAGCCGGTTTCCGTTTCTCCTTCGCTTTGGAGCTCTTCGATCAAGCCGGGGTAAAAACGAGCGCCGGCCTTTGCCAGCCGGTACCAAGCCTGGTTGCGTCTTTGCGACAGCCAAGGGCATATGATGCCGGCGGCGGCATCCGTTGCCTGTCCGTTATCTTTTCGGTCTATGATCAGGACATCCGCCCCCATTTTTGCCAACTGGTATGCTGTCGATGCCCCGAGAATTCCCGCTCCGACGACAATGACTTTTTTCATCATTTCTTTCCTTTCATTCAATCGCTGTATTCATTATAATTTTTCCGGATCGGTTTCGGCTTGCCTCCCAGGATATTTTTCTAGGCTATTAGCGTGTATACGTTCGTTAGCCCGAATGACGGGTCGTCAGCCGCCCGCGGTATGACGAAATTGACTCATTACGTCAATCTTTTCTTGAGCAGCAACTCATCGTCTTTCTCATAATTGCAGCGCTCATACGTTTTGATCGCCGTCTCGTTATCCATGCCGGTCAATACTTTAATCTCCGCAACGCCGCGAGAAGCAAGATGTTCTTCCAAGCATGAAAGTATGGACGCGGCCGCTCCCTTTCTTCGCGCGGACGGTTCAATATACAATTCCGTTATTTCTCCTTGAAGCTCTTGGTAACAAAACGATTTGAAACTTTGCGCGCAACCAAACCCAACCACTTGGCCGCCCATCTCGGCGACGGCGATCAATTCATCGCTATTGCGCATACTGTCCGTAATTTCGGCTGCGCATCTTCTGTCTCCCCCGTTAAAATCTTGATTCAATCTCGCAAGCGCTCCCGCATCTTGTTCCGTTGCCAGCCTTACCTTGATTTCCAACTCTGAACACCTCTCCAGACCAACAAAATCTCGTTCATGAATACTCTAATTATAGGACATTTTGATTGCGAGCGGCAATTTGGCAGCGATATTTCCACCTGGTTAAAAACATGGCAACAGCCATCATGACGCAACCTGTTTTTGATTTGATTGAGAATGAAAGCGCTGCACATTACAATAAACTCAGTCGCCGGATGCGAATCATCCTTCCGGCCAATACTGAATATGGGGGTTCCAAATATGAGTAAACAGGCATCAGAACAAGCGGCTTCAGGCGGCGTCAAAGTTTCTGTGCAACGCTTCGGTCGGTTTCTCAGCGGAATGGTCATGCCGAATATCGGCGCCTTCATCGCGTGGGGACTTATTACCGCTTTATTCATCCCTACCGGCTGGATACCGAATGAAAGCCTAGCATCGCTGGTCGACCCGATGATTAAATATTTGCTGCCGCTTCTGATCGGTTATACCGGCGGCCAGATGATTCACGGCGTACGGGGAGGCGTCATCGGCGCAGTCGTGACGGTCGGCGTGATCGTCGGCGCTGGTATTCCGATGTTCCTCGGCGCCATGATCGTCGGTCCGTTCGCCGCTTGGGTATTGAAGAAGTTCGACAAATCGATCGAAGGCAAAATCCCTGCCGGCTTCGAAATGCTCATTAACAATTTCTCGTCGGGCATTATCGGCGGCGGATTGGCATTGCTCGCTTTCAAAGGAATCGGGCCCGTCGTCGAAGCGATCAGTAAAGTGCTCGCGAGCGGCGTTGATTTTCTGATCAACACCGGCCTGCTCCCTTTGGCCAACATTTTGATCGAGCCGGCGAAGGTATTGTTCCTGAACAATGCGATCAACCATGGCATTCTCGGGCCGCTCGCCCTTGAACAGGCGTCCAAAGCGGGCCAATCGATCATCTACATGCTGGAATCCAATCCCGGACCGGGACTCGGCATCCTGCTTGCTTACTGGCTCATCGGCAAAGGATCGGCGAAGCAATCGGCGCCGGGCGCCGCGATCATCCATTTCTTCGGCGGGATTCATGAAATTTACTTCCCGTACATTCTGATGAATCCGCGCCTTATTCTTGCGGCAATAGCAGGCGGCGTCGCGGGCACGTTCACCTTCTCAGTCTTGGGCGCAGGTCTTGTAGCCGCTCCATCGCCGGGAAGCATTATCGCCTACTTTACGATGACGCCCAGAGGCGGCCATTTTGCCATGCTGGCAGGCGTCGCGGTTGCCACGATCGTCTCCTTCTTCGTCGCCGCGCTGCTGCTCAAAACGAGCAAGCAAGCGGATAACGATAGCGACGGGCTGGAAGAAGCAACGAAGAGAATGAAAGAAATGAAAGCGACAGCGAAAGGCGAGGCTGCGCCCGCAGCTGAAGCGGCTGAAGCGGTACGGAAATCGAAAGATCAGGTGAGCAAAATTGTATTCTCCTGCGATGCGGGCATGGGTTCCAGCGCGATGGGCGCTTCCATCTTGCGCAAGAAGATTAACGCCGCAGGCCTTCCGATCACGGTCGTCAATACGGCGATCAACGATATTCCGGGCGATGCCGATATCGTCATCACCCATAAGACGCTGACTGACCGGGCCCGTCAGAAAGCGCCGAACGCAGAACATATATCGATTGACAATTTCCTGAAAAGTCCTGAGTACGACACGCTTCTGGAAAGACTAAAAGGCTGATCTATTTACGCCCTGCTTAACGCTGTCAGATATCTGTCGGCGTTAAGTTTATTTCTAGTCAAGGTGGTGATCTCGATCAAAGCGTCAACGAGGCAGCGCCGCATTATAGAACTGCTGCTTGATCGGAAACAGGAAATTACCGCGGCGGACATTGCCGCTATCGTCGGCACGAGCACAAGGACAATCCATCGCGAACTGCTCGAGATTGAGCCCATGCTCGAAGCCGGCGGTATCAAGCTTCACAAAATCGCCGGACTTGGCATTAAAGTCGAGGCCGATCCCGAGTCGCTGGCCAGCTTCAAGGCGGAAATCAACCGCAACGACCCGCTCGAATATTCGGCCGATGAGCGGAAAATTCTCATTCTTTGCCGCCTGCTCGATCATGACGAGCCGGTGAAACTGTTTGCGCTGGCGGCCGGGCTGCGCGTCACGATGCCTACCGTGACGCATGATCTGGATGAGCTGGAAGAGATGATTGCGAAACAAGGCTTGATTCTTGTCCGAAGAAGAGGCTACGGCGTCGAAATAACCGGACCCGAGACGGCTAAGCGCAGCCTGATCAGCTTGCTTGCACACAATTATTTGGACGATTCGGATGTGTTCGGACAATTCAAGGATCAAACGGTTGTCCATCCGGTTACGGCAGAGCTTTTGCGTATGGTCGGCAAAGCAAGTTTCATGAAGCTGGAACAAGCTTTGTGGGAGCTGAATGACGAGTGGCGAAGCACTTTATCCGAATCCGCTTATACCAGGCTGCTTATCAAGCTTTCGGTGGCGCTCACCCGCATCGGGCGCGGCTATCTGATTGCCTCGGGAAGCGACATTGGAGACGCTCCCCGCGATGACCGCTTTTTGAACCGGCTGCTTGCGGCATTGAAGCTGCAGCTTCCGGAGGAAGAGAAGCAATATTTCGCAAGCCTGATCGCTCAGGCGGAAGAACCGGACGATGCTCTTCTGATCTATCAGGGCGATATGCCCGTGATCGAGACCGTGACTTTGCTGATCCGTTATGTGCAAGAGCGAATCCATATGCCCTTGCTGCAGGACAGGTCGCTGGCCGAAGGGCTGATTCAGCATATCAAGCCGGCCTTCCAGCGCATTCGCGACGGCATTGCGATACGCAATCCGATGCTGGTGCCGATCAAGAAGGATTACGGACGTTTATTCTCGATCGTTCGCCAGGGCGTCAATGAACTCGTGCATCATCTCGAAGTGCCCGACGAGGAGATCGGCTATATCGTTATGCATTTCGGCGCCGCCTTGGAAAGATTAAAGCAATTTCCGAGAAAAATTCGCGCGGTTCTCGTCTGTACGAGCGGAATCGGCTCCTCCAAGCTGCTCGCCGTCCGCATTGCGAAGGAATTGCCCCAGATCGAACTGATCGGACATTACAGCTGGTATGAAGCGGCGAGACTGCCTTCAAGCCAATACGATTTGATCGTTTCGACCGTCGATCTGCCGTTGGAACCGGATCAATACATTAAGCTTAGCCCCCTTCTCACCCGGGAAGAAACGAGCAAGCTTCGTTCCCATATCGAAGGAACGACGCTCAAGAAGCTTGCTCCGGCGGACAACGGCGAAGGGGACACGGGCGAGCAAACGCCGCTCGACCGCCTCATGCTGCTGCAGTTGTACAGCGCGGAGATTTTGCGGCTTCTGGATGGGTTCCGCGTCCACGATTTGACTGTGAAACGGGACGAGACGAAGCTGGAGAGCCTGCTGCCGGAGATGATCGCGCTGCTCGGCCGGCAGGATACTTCGGAGAACGGCGATAAGATCGCGGCTCAACTGCTCGCCAGAGAGCGGCAAGGAAGCTTAGTTATCCCGGACACGGAATTGGCGCTTATTCATACCCGGAGCGAATGGATACGGGATCCGCTCCTGGCGCTGTACCGCTATAACGAGCCTCTTCTGATGAGCGAAGACGGATCGTCGGCCGCCAGACAGATTCTCATGATGCTCGGGCCGTTAAATCCGGGCAAATACGCTCTCGAGATTCTAAGCGAAATTAGCGCAATGCTGCTGCTGCCCGACACGGTTGAGGCGCTGACAAGCGGCGATACGTCAAGCATCAAAGCATTCATCTCCCACAAGCTGGAGCTATATATAAAAACAAAATTGGACTGGAGAGATTAAACCATGACGATGTTAGCCAAAGAAACGATTAGACTGAATGTGAACGTGAAGGATAAATACGAAGCGATCCGTTTTGCCGGACAACTGCTTGTCGATGCAGGACATGTGCCTGCGGAATATATCGATAAAATGATCGAGCGCGAAGAAGCTCTATCCACCTACATCGGCGGCGGCCTCGCCATGCCGCACGGCACTAACGATTCCAAGGCGATGATCCGTTCGACCGGCCTTGCGATTCTCGTCGTGCCGGACGGCGTCGAGTTCGGCGGCGACGAGCCCGCCCGGCTTATTATCGGTTTGGCGGCGGTCGGAGACGATCATTTGAATATTTTGACGAATGTCGCTATGCTTGTATCCGAAGAAGAAGATATGGAGCGAATTATGAACGCTTCTACGGAGGAAGAGCTTATCTCGATTTTCGCAGAGGGGATGCAAGGATGAGGGCCGTTCATTTCGGAGCCGGGAATATAGGTCGAGGGTTCATCGGTCTTCTCCTTCATCAATCGGGATACGAGATCTCATTCGTGGACGTCAATGACGCCCTCGTATCTCTCCTGCAGGAGAAAGGGCAATATACCGTCAAGCTGGCTAACGAACAGGCCGACACTTACCTCGTCGAGCATATTGCCGCCATTAACGGCAACAATATTCCGTCCGTCGCCGAAGCGATTGCCGATGCCGATCTCGTCACGACGGCAGTCGGCGTCTCGGTATTGAAGCATATAGCGGGCGCAATTGCCAAAGGAATTGAGCTGCGGCTCGCCGGAAGCAAACGCACGCAGCCTTTGCACATCATCGCATGCGAGAATGCGCTTGGCGGCAGCACGACGCTGAAGCGGCTCGTAGAAGAGCATCTTCCTGCGGAAGCGAAGGCGAAAGCCAAAGAGGTTGTCGCATTTCCGGATGCGGCCGTGGATCGCATCGTCCCCGTTCAGCAGCATGAAGACCCGCTGCTCGTTACGGTCGAGCCGTTCTACGAATGGACCGTAGACCGCTCCGCCGTTCTGCCGGGACACCGGGAAATCGCCGGCGTTCATTATGTCGACCGGCTTGAGCCCTATATCGAACGCAAGCTGTTTACCGTTAATACGGGACATTGTTGCGCCGCCTATCACGCTTATTTGAAAGGTTATACGACAATACAGGAAGCGATGAAAGATCCGTCCATTGTTACCGAAGTTAGAGGAGCCTTGCATGAATCGGGAACGGCACTTATTCAAACTTATCATTTCGATGAGGCGGCGCATGCCGCATATATCAAAACCATTCTGCATCGCTTTGTAAACCCTTATCTGATCGATGAAGTCGTGCGCGTCGGGCGATCTCCGATCCGCAAGCTCTCGCCGAACGACCGTCTCGTCCGCCCTGCCCTGCTGGCGCAGAAATGCGGAGTAGATGTCGCATATCTCGCCTCCGCGATGGCAGCCGCTCTTCGCTTCGATCCTGCGGACGACCCGGAAGCGGCGGAAATGCAGCAAACGATTCAAGAGCTTGGCGTACGGCAAGCGATAACGAAATATACGGGCCTCAGCGTTTCGAATCCTCTGCATCGGCAAATCGAGGACCAATACGAGAAGCTGGGACGGCTTCATTCGTAAACGGAAAGGAATGATCGAACGATGAAACAATCATTACAAGGCATTGGAGCGTCGCCGGGAATCGCGATCGCCCGCGCCTGCTTCCTCTCGTCCGAGCGGTACGTTCCGGAGAAGAGAACGATAACCGACGCAGCGCGGGAAGTTGGCCGATTTCGCGAAGCCATCGCCGTCGCGCAAGGGGAAATCGAAGCGGTCCGGGCTGCCGCCGAAGCGAAGCTAGGCGCCGAGAAGGCGGAAATTTTCGAAGGCCATCTGATGATATTGGAGGATCCGGACCTTGTCGATGCGATCATCGAGAAAATCGAAGGCGAATGCGTTAGCGCCGAGTTCGCTCTGTATGAAGTAGCGCAATCTTTCATAGAGTTGCTGCAGTCGATGGAAGACGAGTTGCTGCGCGGCCGCGCGGCAGATATCGAAGATGTATCCGGCCGCATTATGAGCCATTTGCGCGGCGTTCCGCATACGGATCTTGCAAATCTATCGGAGGAATGCATTATTATCGCGAGAGATTTGACGCCTTCGGATACGGCTCAGCTTAATCTAAACGTCGTTCGCGGCTTTATTACGGAAGTTGGCAGCCGTACGTCCCATGCCGCCATTATGGCCCGGTCTTTGGAAATTCCGGCTATTGTCGGCGCCGGCGCTTCCGTTCGCGCCATTCCGGAGCGTGCCGTCGTTGTCATGGACGCGAATGAAGGCATCGTCATTGCGGATCCTGCCGCCGAAGTGCTCGAACAATACCGGGAAAAGAAGCGAACGGACGACCTTCGCCGATCCGAATTGGAGAAGCTGAAGAATCGGCCTACCCTTTCGAAGGATGGCAAACAGGTAGAGCTCGCGGCCAATATCGGGAAGCTCGAAGACATTCAGCGGGCGATCGACAACGGCGCCGAAGGAATCGGGCTCTTCCGCACCGAATTCCTCTATATGGGCCGCAGTTCCTTGCCTTCGGAAGAAGAGCAATTTGCCAGCTATAAGTATGCGTTGGAGAAAATGAATCCGAAGCCGGTCGTCATCCGGACGCTCGACATCGGCGGCGATAAGGACCTTCCGTATATGGAACTGCCGAAGGAAACAAACCCGTTCCTCGGCCAGCGCGCGCTGCGCTTATGCCTGGAGCGGCAGGACCTGTTTCGCACACAGCTGCGGGCGCTGCTTCGCGCTAGCAGGTACGGCAATTTGAAAATTATGTTCCCGATGATCGCAGTACTCGAGGAACTTCTGGAAGCCAAGCGGCTGCTTGACGAGGAGCGCCGGAAGCTTCTTGCCGAAGGCGTGGAAGTGTCGGATACGATTGAAGTCGGCATGATGGTCGAAATTCCGGCCGCCGCCATATCCGCCGATTTGTTCGCCCCTGAGGTCGATTTTTTCAGTATCGGCACGAATGATTTGATACAATATACGATGGCGGCCGACCGCATGAACGAGACTGTCGCTTATCTATATCAGCCTTGGCACCCCTCCCTGCTGCGCTTAATTCGTCTTGTGATCCAAGCCGCGGCGAAGGAAGGCAAGCGGGTCGGCATGTGCGGCGAGATGGCGGGCGATTCAACCGCGATACCGCTTTTGCTCGGCCTCGGCCTGCATGAGTTCAGCATGAGTGCGGGTTCGATCCTCTCCTCGCGGGAACTGATCGGCCGGCTAAGCCGAGCGGAATGGTCCGATCATGCGAACAGGGCGCTCGGCATGCGCAGCTCAAAGGAAATTGCGCAATATGTAGAAACGATTAGAAACGGGGTGACCACATAATGGTTCGACAAACTTTCACGATGATCAATCCGACGGGCTTTCATGTCCGTCCGATCAAAACTTTCGTACAAACAGCCCTCTCCTTTCCTTGCAAGGTGAATGTCATCAACAAAGGCAAGCAGGTAAACGGCAAAAGCTCTTTAAGCATGCTGACGCTAGGAATCGCCGCGAATGAAGAAGTAACGCTCGAGATCGACGGCGAGCAAGAGGAGGAAGCGCTCGAAGCGCTCGGCAAATTGTTGACGGAAATTCACGAATAAGTTTTAAGGCGCCGGTACGATGCGGCGCCTATTTTCTTCTTTTGATATCAAAAAACGCCATTACGGCAGCGCATCATCTTATCTATCATTGCATCGTTCCAAATTTTCCGCAACGTACCTTCATCTCCGATTTTCCGCTTGCTTTCATTTGACGTATTTGTTACGATAAACTGACGAACGTTCGTTAAAATTAGGGGGTCGTTATTTTTGAAAAGCGATGAAATTAAAGAGGCGGCGCTCAAATATTTTACTATTCATGGTTATGAAGGAGCCTCCCTCTCTCAAATAGCCGAAGAAGTCGGAATGAAGAAACAATCCATATACGCCCATTTCAAAGGCAAGGACGATCTTTTTTTGCAGGTGCTGCGCGATGCGAAAGAGGCTGAATTAAATTCCAAGCTGCAATATTTCAGTCAAGTCGATTCGCAACATCCCGAGCAACATTTATACGGTTTTTTGCAATTGATCATCGATCTATTCCAAAAAAATGAGCAGTTGAAGTTTTGGCTGCGGATGTCTTTTTTCCCGCCGGCACATCTTGCGAAAGCGATCGGAGAGGAAGTTATCGATATCGATGCGAAGGTTCAGGCCGTACTGGAAAGCAAATTCCAGGAATGGATCGATGCCAAAGCGATATTCGGCGTTGCGGCGCAAACGCCCACCCTCGCCTTTCTAGGGGTAGTCGATTCCATCATGCTGGAGCTTGTATACGGAGACGATGAGAAACGGCTGCATCATAAATTAGAAGCCTCTTGGTCCGTATTTTGGAGAGGAATATCATACTCGTGATTTGTACAGAAAGAGATGTTGATCTATGAAGAAAACAATCAAAGAACAAAAAGCTGTCTTACTTATTCTACTAAGCAATATTTTCATTGCATTTCTAGGCATCGGTCTGATCATCCCCATTATGCCGTCTTTTATGAATATTATGCATTTGTCGGGAAAAACGATGGGCTATCTCGTCGCCGTCTTTGCGGTGTCTCAGCTGCTGATGTCGCCGATCGCCGGGCGTTGGGTCGACCGTTACGGCAGAAAGAAAATGATTATTATCGGCCTATTTTTATTTGGCGCTTCCGAGCTTATTTTTGGCGTTGGTACGAATGTATGGGTGCTGTATATAGCCAGAATTCTGGGAGGAATTAGCGCAGCTTTCATTATGCCGGCCGTTACCGCCTATGTGGCGGATATTACAACGATTGAGGAAAGGCCGAAAGCGATGGGCTATATTTCCGCCGCGATTAGTACCGGCTTCATCATCGGTCCCGGCATCGGCGGTTTTATTGCCGAATTCGGTGTTCGCATGCCTTTCTTCTTTGCGGCGGCCATCGCCTTTTTGGCATGCGTCTCGTCCATATTTATTTTGAAAGAGCCGCTAAGCAAAGATCAGCTTGCTGAAATTGCCGCAAATGCGATGAAAACGAACTTTATCGGCGATTTAAAAAGATCGCTTCAACCGCTTTACTTTATCGCTTTTATCATCGTATTTGTGCTTGCTTTCGGATTATCGGCGTACGAAACCATTTTCAGCCTGTTTTCCGATCATAAATTCGGCTTCACACCGAAGGACATTGCAACCATTATAACGATTAGCTCCATCTTCGGCGTCGTTGTACAAATATTTCTATTCGGTAAAATGGTGGAAATGCTCGGCGAAAAGAAACTGATCCAATTATGTTTAATTGTAGGAGCAATATTGGCAGTGGCGTCCGTCTTCATCTCCGGTTTTTGGCTGGTACTGGCCGTAACATGCTTCATCTTCCTCGCATTTGATTTGCTTCGCCCGGCATTGACGTCATTTTTATCGAAGGCTGCCGGAAAAGAACAAGGATTTGTCGCAGGAATGAATTCCACGTATACGAGTCTAGGCAATGTCGTCGGACCGGCGATGGGCGGCATCTTGTTTGACATCAACATTAACTACCCTTATCTTTTCGCTGCCGTCATTATGGCGATCGGCCTCGGCATTACATTGATGTGGAAAGAGAAGCAAATGGCGGAAAGCTTACAATCATAGAAGTAGCTCCTGCAAAAAGGACCGACCTGCGTTGATTAGCAGATCGGTCCTTTTTCGTTAATTTTTATGATCTAATCCTTTTTGATCGACAGGGTTCGTATGGTACATTTTTTTGGCGAGCAACGTTTGCAGAATGACGAACATTCCTCCGATCACCCAGTATAACGGCACGGCGGCCGGAGCGGTAAAAGAAAAGACGGCCATCATGATCGGCGACAAGTAGCCGATGAAAGCAAATTGCTTTTGCTGCGCGGGGTCGGTATCGATCTGGGATACTTTATATTGTACGAAATAAATGACCGCCGCGATCAACGGCAGTACGGCGTCCGGTCGTCCCAGCTGAAACCATAAGAACGAGTGATCCGCTAGTTCCGGAGTCCCTTTAATCGCATAATACAGTCCGGACAAAATCGGGATTTGAATCAGCATCGGCAAACATCCGACCGCAAGCGGATTCACCTGATGCTTTTGATACAATTGCAGCGTCTCTTGCTGCAGCTTGGCCTTGGATTCCGTATCGTTCTTGTCTTTATACTTGTCCTGAAGCGACTTCAGCTCCGGTTGAAGGACATTCATCTTCTGCTTCATTCGATGCTGGTTGCGATATTGTCTCATCATGAGCGGCAGCAGGACAAGCCTGACCAGCAGCGTTAGCAAAATCAACGCCACACCGTAGTTTCCAGCGAAAAAAATGGCGAAGCGCTGAATCAAATAGGTGAAAGGATAAACGATGTAATGATTAAAGAAGCCTGGCGTATTGGCATCAATAGCCGCGTTCGTGCCGTTTGTTCCGCATCCGCTTACCAGAAGCAAGGCGGCGATAGCCGCAAACGGCATATATTTCTTACAGAAGGCGAATGCTCTGCTCTTCCCCATAGTAGTCCTCCTCGTTCGGATAGATTCGCTATTCCAAACGAGGGAAGGCACTCTCCAGAATCGTCATCCGGCGCTTCCTTTCTCTTCACTCTTCTGGTCAGCCAGCGGTGAATTTCAATCCGCCCCGCCGTTCGCTTCGGCTGCGCAAGGGGCAGGGCTCCGTCGCGAAGCGCGGGAAATAACTGATCTCCGGCCGATCGATGCAGATGAGCCGCATAAGCGCAAGTAAACGAGCATATGAACCCGATCGAAAGCAGATACAGCATCAAATCATGGACGAGGATATCTTGAATCTCGAACAATAGCATTCACCCCCTTCTTTCACTAGAAATACAACAATTACATTGTACCAAGGTTAGAGGGATATTGCTACGCCCCCCTCCCCCGTCTCGCGATGGACGCGCTTTTCCTTTCGTTAACGAAAATACGAGTTGGGACAATAGCTATCTCTCTTTAGCGGAATTTTCTAGAGTAGCCTTTTCATAGTTTAATATACAGTCAACATTCCCTTGCTAGTCATAAGATAGACTATCTATGAAACTAGGAGGGAAATGTATGACGACTATGACTATGCCAAGCGCGCTTTGTTTACAATTTGCTAACATTCTAGGAGGCTCTGCGGAGGTAGTTAACGGCGTATGTACGGTCACTCGCATTCGCAACAACCTTCAACCCCTCATCCAGGGAAGAAGAACAAGATCGGCCTTAGCAATAGCTGCGTTATTTTCTTTCGAAGATTTGGATAGACACGGAAATGCTCTTAATCTTGGTGAAACGGTAATCTTGCAAGAGGAAGTAAATCCTTTTATATCCGCTCTTCGTGCACGCGGGCTTGAAGTAACGGCGTTGCACAACCACTGGTTATTTACGAAACCCGTTCTTATGTTTATCCATTGGAAATCAGTCGAACCTCCGCTCCTTTTTGCGAAAAAAACGGCTGAAGCGTTTCGGGTATTGACGACTCGAACGATTCATCCTTGCAAATCAAGCGGCTCAAGCAAATCCGGAGGCAGATCCGGCGGTTCGTGCAGCTCCGGCAACAAATCGCACTCATCGCATAAATCATCGCATAACTCATCGCATAAATCGATGTCGATGAAATCGGGCAGATCATGCGGGTGCAAATCCCTTTCTCATGTCAGCGGAATGAGCCGCTCCAGCAAATCCCGTCATAGATCGTCTTGCAAAGTCCGCGCGTCCGGCAAACTGAAAGGTTCGATAAAGTCCCTTAGCAAAGGAAGACGTTTGCGAAGCGGATTGCGATCCAAATATAAGAAGCGGTAATCGTTATGTAGGCGGCTCTCCCTTTCCGCCGCTAACGGATATTTTCATATCGCTAATAGAGGAATTAGCCACATCTTATCGAATAGGTTCCCTGTATGGAAAAATAATGATCGCCATGGAGGTTACCTATGAAGGTCAAACGAATCGTTGCCAATATCGATACGCGCAATTTGGAGGCGGCCAAAAATTTTTACCAGGATGTACTCGGACTTGAAATATTGATGGATCACGGCTGGCTCGTCACTTACGGGTCGCGCGAACAGATGGGCGTCCAGGTCAGCTTTGCTTCGGAGGGCGGCTCCCGTACGCCTACGCCCGATCTGTCGATTGAAGTCGACAATGTCGACGCTGCGTTTGAGCGGATGACGAGCGCCGGATTTCCGATCGAATACGGGCCGGCCGACGAGCCTTGGGGGGTTCGGCGCTTCTACGTCCGCGACCCGTTCGGCAAGCTTGTCAACATCTTGGCCCATCTATGACGGCCGGCAAGCGAGGCAGCCAAGGACGTTTCCTAGTCCACGGCTGCCTCGCTCTTTCTCCCGCGTTTTTGTTTATTTAATCGACATCACTTGTCCTCGGGTCATGGCAACTAATTCATCGGGCTTTAAGGCCATGACCGCCTTAGGGTGTCCTGCGGCCGCCCATACCGTTTGGAATTGAAACAGATCTTCGTCGACGATCGTAGTGATCGGTTCCAAGTGGCCGATCGGCGCCACTCCTCCGATCACAAATCCCGTTCGTTCCCGAACATAGTCCGCATCGGCTTTGAGCAGCTTGTCTTGCAATCGGCTCGAAATGCTCTTCTCATTGACCCGGTTCGTGCCGCTGGCAACAACGAGAAGCGGCGAACCTGAGCCGCTCAGGCGGAAAATGATCGACTTCGCGATTTGCGCGACTTCGCAGCCGATCGCCGCGGCCGCCTCTTGCGCGGTTCGCGTGCTTTCCGGCAATTCCCTCACCTTCGTATCATACCCCGATTGAGCCAAAACATCTTGCACCCGCTGGGCGCTATCCTTCAACGCACTCATTTCGCTCTCGCTCCTTCCTCCATGCTCTCTTGCGTTTTCTCCAGCAATGCGGCATTGATGCCGTTCAAGAAAGCGATGGCGCTCGCTTTAATAATATCCGTATCCATGGCGCGGCCCGAATACGTTTTGCCGCCGTATTCGATCTGAATATTGACGCGGCCGACGGCTTCCTTGCCTCTCGAAATGCTGTTGATTTTATAATGTTTCAAGCTGACGTCCAATCCTGACAAAGATTTAATGACACCGTACAGGGCATCGATCGGTCCGTCCCCGACCTCGCTTCCTTTCAGCACTTCGCCGCCTCTTTTCAAGGCGACCGTTGCGGTCGGGGACAGATCGTTCGTGACGACCTGGAACGATTCCAATTCGTATAGCCGGCTGTCGCTGACGGCTTCCGCGCGATGTCCGGCAACAAGGTAGAACACATCGTGGTCGTACACTTCCTTCTTCAAATCGGCCAATGCGATAAATTTGGCGAACAACTGCTCGAATTCGTTTGCATCGCCGATTTCAAAGCCCATCTTCTCCACCGCGTTTTTGAAGGCATGCCGGCCGGAACGGGCGGTCAAAATGAGCTCCATGCTCTCTACGCCCACTTCCTCCGGCGACATAATTTCATAAACATTTTTATCCTTCAGCAATCCGTCCTGATGAATGCCCGATGAATGGGCGAAGGCGTTCTCGCCGGTGATGGCCTTGTTCACCTGCACATCCAGTCCTGTCAAATGCGTCAAAAGCCTGGACGTTCTGACCAGTTCCGTCGTTTGGATACGGGTGCTGCAATGATAGTAATTCTCCCTCACTTTAAGCCCCATGACCACTTCCTCCAGCGAAGTGTTGCCGGCCCGCTCGCCCAATCCGTTGATCGTACACTCGACTTTCTCGGCGCCGTTCTTGATCGCGCTGAGCGTATTCGCCGTTGCCAGACCGAGATCGTTATGGCAGTGGACGCTAAGGATGACCTTATCGTTTAAGTTCTTCAACCGCTCGTTAATTTTGCGGATTAATTCGCCGAACTCCTCCGGAACCGCATATCCGACCGTATCGGGAACGTTGATCATCGTTGCTCCTGCTTTGACGACGGCTTCGATCGTTTTCCACAAATATTCGAAATCCGACCGGGAAGCGTCCTCCGTGGAATATTGCACGTGAGGCAGCAGCGTCTTGGCATACTTGACCGCTTCGACGCCCATTTCCAGCACCGCATCTTTGGAGCGGTTGAACTTCTTCTCCACGTGAATGTTCGAAGTGCCGAGCACAATATGGATGAACGGGTTTTGCGCGATTTTGATACTTTCATACACGGCTTCGATATCGCTTTTCACCGCTCTGGCGAGCGCGGTAATGGTTACGGTATCCCCCATGGCGCGCGCGATTTCTTGTACCGCTTGAAAATCCCCCTTGGAAGAAGCGGGAAAGCCCGCTTCGATGATATCGACCTGAAGCCGCTTAAGCTGCTGGGCAAATTCGATTTTTTGTTGTACGTTCAATTTCGCGCCCGGAACTTGTTCCCCGTCGCGCAAAGTCGTGTCAAGCACAATAATGTTGCGGTTCATATGGAAGCTCCTCCTCAAATAGCACATGTACTGTATGTTTATATATAAAGCGGGGCGGATCAAACCCGGACTTTGATCAACACAAAAACCCCGTCTCTGCAATAGAGACGGGGTTAACCCGCGGTACCACTCTAATTCATTTCGCAAACCGAAGCGAAACGATCTCCTTCGATGGCCGACACCATCTATCCTTGTAACGGCGGAATCCCGGCTTACCCTACATTGTCAGGCAGCTGTTCATAGACGAGTTCAAAGTGATCAACGCTGCCGTTTCGCACCAACCAACGGCTCTCTGAAAGGTTATTTTCACTTCTACTATTTCTAATCAACACATTTGGATATTGAAATTATTCACTATTATATGGGAACGTCGGCGAATTTGTCAACAACCGATTTCAACGATCCGATTCGGCGTAGTCAATGACTTCGCTCCAATTCCACCTCTCGTAATCATTGGTTGCCGGCGTCAGTTGGCGTATCCAACGCTTCGCATGCTTCCCGTCCGGTTCCGCCGCCATCGCATCCGCCGTCTTGCGGTTCGTTCGCACCCAAGTAAGCTTGCTTCCGTCTTCTGCGAATAACGGGTCGAAATCCCCCTGTCTGGCAGGCGGCGAGGTGATCGGCTTCTCTTGACCGGAAGCCAGATCGATCCGCATCAGCTTAGGCATCGGCCGTTTCCGCTCCTCGACGGACCATTCGGCTTCTTTGGCTCTCGCAACGACGACGGTTCGATCATTCTGCCATGTGAACCCTCTATCGGCAAATCCTGCAGGCGTATACGACGTTTGCCTAAGCGACGGCAAGCCCTCCACAACCGTCAGCCGCTTGTTTCGGACCGCCTCTCTGCCGGTTCCTTCGATGTAAGCGAACAAACCGCCGGCCGGCGCCCATTGGAACCAATCGAACTGATCGAGCATTTGCCCCGCTTTGACAAACGACCTGGCATTGGACGCCAAGAAACATAATGTGTTGCCGTCCGCCGACAACGACGCCGTCGGCTTTGCGAGGAATGCGATCCATTTCCCGTCGGGCGACCATTTGAACGGGCTCGTCATGACGGCGAAGAACTGTTCCGATTGGCTTGGAATCCGGTAAAATAACCGCGTCGTCGGCTTATTCGAACCCTTCTCGAATTTCACGGTATACAATTCGATATCCGACCATCGGCCGCCGGACAACATGGACAGCGTTGAGAATAGAAATCCGCTGCCGTCCGGCAGCCAGGAATAATTGCCGACTCGTTCCGCGACGCGGTTCGCTTCAAGCTTATCCGGATCGCCCGCGCGAATCAGGTTGAGCGTTTCGCCGGTTTGAAAGGCAAGCTCGTTGCGTGCCGGGGCCCATTGCGCGTTATTGCCCGGGCCCGCCAAACGCAAGCTTCCGGTAACGACATGATAGAGCCAAACTTCGGTTTGTTCCGCTCCTTTCGTATAAGCGATCCAATTCCCGTCATAAGACCATCGCGGGTTTCGGACGTATTCTCCATGCGTGACTTGCGCTTCTTTCTTGTCGATTTTGACCCAAAGATCGTTATTTCTGACAAAAGCCGTTTTTAGGGAAATTTGCTGCTTCGCCGCGCTGACCGGCGTAACCCAAACCGCGAATAGAATGAATACGAGAAGCAGCATGATCGTTTTTTTCATAACGGGAACACCTCAATTCTGATGGATTGGATCGATGGGAAGGGCGAGCATAGTATCTGTTCGCGAATGCGACGGTTCCAGCACCCGGCGCAACGAAGACGTTACATCGGACAATTGTTGGCAGTACTGATCCATATTTTGTTTCATGCGCTGCAACGATTGTTCATCCTGCCACATCGCGATCAACCGGTTTTCGATATCTTTAAGCTTTCTTCCTCTTAAGTGGAAAATCAATTGTTGGCTCAACAGCCGCTGCAAATTGATTTCTTCTTGTCCGGGCAAAGCATGGTACACAAAAACCGGAATTTTTTTATATAAACATTCGCTGATCGTCACCCCTCCAGGTTTCGTAACAATCGCATCGATACGATTGTACAAATTGTTCATTTCCTCTTTGGATTCGATATACGGCATCGGTGCGACGCGCGGATGTTTTCTTTTTTGGAGTTGCCGGTACAAGGCGTTATTTTTGCCGCATAGTACGATGTAATGGATGTTGCCGGTCTTCCCGATATGTTTGACAATCGATTTGATCGCTCCGGTTCCGAGATTTCCGCCTGTAATCAAGACCGACAACTCCGGATTGGAACGCTCCTGATTCGGATCGGAATGAGCGAATTCGGGATGGATCGGAATCCCTGTCACGATAATTCGTTCTTCCGGAACCGCTCTTTCGGTCAGCCATTGCTTAACTTGCGAATCCGGAACCAAATGGTAGTCGATTCCTTGCCTCCCCCATACGTCATTGATGAAATAATCCGTATATACGTTGATTACCGGGATGTTCAGAAGCCCTCTGCTTTTCAGTTGGCCGAGCAAATAGGAAGGCAAAGCGTGCGTACAAAAAATATAGTCGGGCCTTTTCTCGCGTATTAATTTTTGCATATTTCTTAAAAACAAAAGTTCGTATAACCGATACCGTCTCGCCCTTTGAAAATTGCCGCAGCTTTTGCGGTAAATCCAACTGTATGCGAAAGGAAGGTAATGAATCCATTTCAGGTAGACGGAGGAAACGACCGCTTCCATCTTCCCGTAACTATAATGCAAAATATCGATTTTCTCGCATTCGATGGCCGGATCGATCAAGTTCGTATATTCGATAAGCGCATCGGCGGCTTGATGATGTCCCGATTTGATTTGCAGCAACGGAAGCACCAGAAGTTTTTTACCCATTTCATTCCTCCGACGAAACAGAAATTACATAGAAAGCGGTGAAGAGCAGTTTTTGTTAATATGCGCGGGCCGGGCGCCAATCATTCATGTACGGGCCGTCCGTCGGTACGCTCCATGAATTACCGCTGACAAGAGCCCCTCCGTCCATCTATACTGGTATATAGAGTACGTCATTGAAAGGAGTTGATTGGATGATTTTCATTGCAATCGGAACGATCGTCATGACATTGCTGTCATGCTTGCTATATAAAGCGCATCTCAATACACGGCAAGCAGCCGTGAATCGAGTGGAGATAAACGCCGGCCGCGAACGCCCGGGATCTTCATTCAACGTGTTGCATATATCGGATATGCATCTTGAGCATATTTCCGTTACGCCGGAGCAATTGTATGAGCAGCTTAAGGAGGAAAAGATCGATCTGATCGCCTTGACCGGCGACTATCTCGATCGTAAGCGGAGCATCCCGAAGCTCGTCCCGTATCTGCAGGTTTTCAACCAATTGCAGCCGACCTGCGGCATATTTGCGGTATTCGGCAATCATGACTATGTATTAAAGGACGAAAGCTTCGCCGCATTGAAGGAGACGCTGGAACGCAACGGCTGTCGAACGCTGCGGAACGAAAATGCCTTTTTTGTGAAGGACGGAGCATCAATCAACGTCATTGGAATCGACGATTACAGTACGAATCGCAGCAATATCGCGGCCTCGTACAAAGGAGTCAAGGAAGGCTATCGCCTCGTGCTGACGCATGATCCGAATATCGTTCTTGCTATGAGAAAGGTTCATTACGATTACTTGCTCTCCGGGCATTTCCATGGCGGCCAAATTCATTGGCCCAAACCGTATCATCTTGCGAAAATGGGAAAACTGGTCGGGATGAACATGATCAAAGGGCTGCATGTATACGACGGCAAACCGTTCTATATTAGCGAAGGATTGGGACAGACCGGAGTGAATATCCGAATGGGCAGCCGGCCCGAAATTACGCTTCATCGATTGCCCTTGCATTCGGCCGCTTCCAAGGCGGAACAACAAAAGACTCTGGCGGCCATCTGACCGTCAGAGTCTTTATGCGTGTCGGATTGGTTCGCGTAAGGCCGTATCGGCGCCTCCCCCTCCGTATTTTTGCATAAGAACGTTTTTGGACATAAATAAATAGGCTGGAGATTGTTTTTTTACATGTTTCAACGGTTGGTTCGCCGATAAGAAATAAATGGGAATCATCGTCACGTATTTTACCCATTTATATAACGAATTGGGAATCGGAATCGCTTCGAAACCTAAGCCGCCCACCCCTTTGTTTAACATCGTAATTCCGATTATCCCCTTGATATCGTTGATTTTCGGGTGATGTTGCAAATAAACGGCAAGATCGGGGAGCGATTGTTCAATGGCGCGATATAGAAATTTCCCTTTCTTAATTTCATTTTTTATGGAAAGCATATCTTTCAGCAAAATAACGTTGTGCAAATGAATTTTCAACAACGTATCGCCTTTTTCGATCACCGATCCATCGGATAAATGTACATTTCGGCCTTTGAAAGAAGTAAGTCTGACTCGGAACGTGCTGTTTTTCCGGTCTTGCCCGACGCACCGTAATCTGGTACATGCATAATAAATCGGATCCACCATATTCCAGACGGATAATGCGAAGGATTTCAACCTCATGAACCTTTCCCCTTTATCGAATGATATAGGGTTAGTGTATCTTGCAATCGCGTAATTCATGGGTGGGAAGTTGCAGCGCAATTACTAACAATTGCTTTCCTTGTCGCATAGTTCAAGAATAAATTGTTTCAAATCGACCAGTCTTGGAGGCTCTTGGACCGCATGATCCGTACCCGTTACGATCAACGGGATGATGGAATCGTATTTATGCAAGGAACCGTGACTGCCCCCGTTCATATGCATCGGGAAATAGCGGCTCTTGAATTCGTACCGCGGCCTGGCGGTAATGGCGATCATCGGAATGTCCTGGGAATATAAAGCTCCGTATAGTCTGGCCAGGGCATCCGGATAATCTCCGTAATGAATGATTCCTTCCTTGATCTTCAGATCGAGCACCGATTCTTCGCCCACCACGGTCCATTCGGACCCGTAAATATCCGTAAACGGCCCGTTGCGCCGGAAATACATTTTCCTTCCCGATCCGCCTTCTCTGACCGCCACTTCGCGCTGTTCTTTCCAGGCGATGATATCGATTCGCGGTTCGCTCAGAAGCTGCTCGATCAGCTTCGGCTGGATATCCGCTTGCAAAGGATAAAGATAAGCCATCCGTTCGTTATTGCAAACGACAACATCGTGCCTGCCGATTTTCTCCCCTAACTGCAATACGCGAAACGATTCCAGCAACCGATCCAGATCGATGTTAAACCGTTCTTCGTTCCCGATTCGCGTTTGCCCGTGATCGCCGGTTACGATAAATATGCATTGCTTCACGGCTTCCTCCCACGAACCGAATGCATACAAAATGTCCTGGATATGCTGGTCCACACGGATTAAAGCTTCTTCCGCGTGAGCCGGATTTTTTTTATGCATCTCATGATCGTTATCCGGAAAATACACGAGCGTAAAATCGGGCTGTTTCTCCGATTGAATCAAAATTTTGGTTGCATGTTTCGCGAAATCGTCGTTAATGCCGCACATTTCCTCGTATCCTTGCATCGGCCGGGGAATATCTTGCAGAATGTCCGATTGAACGAGCGAGCCTAAAGTCATCGTCTCCGGCCCGGAAATGCTGCTTTTGCGAAACTGTAACCCCGACATCATATTCATGAGAGCGGGAAGCTTGATCATATGCCGCTTGACGCTGCGGTGGACAATCGCATTAATAGATGCGGATGTCTTCCCTCTCCGGCTTAGTTCTTCGAAGACGGTCGTCACATGGGCGCTTAAATGTTTTTCGTTCAAATTGTAGAGTACATGTTTGGCGCATTTGCCCAGGCCGAGCTTGCGAACGCAATTCCATCCGTTAATATAATTTACGATTTCTTGCTGCTCCGGATCGTACCAGATGAGTCCCGGGATCCGGTGAACGTCGGGATACGTTCCCGTCACTAACGAGCTGTCAACCGAAGCCGTCATCGTTGGAAACACCGTCGCGCAGTTCGCCCAATATCGACCCCGGTCCATAAGAAACTTCAGTCCCGGAACCGTTCGATGGCGAACGCAATCTTCCAGAATCGTTGGCATGAACGAATCAATCAGGAGAAAAATGATTTTTTTCATTATTCATTACCTTTCAAACCGTAGTAAAACATCATATAGTATGTTCCGAAACGATTGCGATTATGAAACCAAGATGGGAATGACCAGCTTGATACGACCGGGATATCCGGTGCATAATACGGGTAGGAATACGTCGAACAAAGGCGGAACAAGCCATGCTGTTAAAAATTGTAACGTTTAATATTCATCATGGAGAAGGAATCGACAGGATTGTTGACCTGGAACGCATCGCCCGCGTTATCGAAGAAAGCGACGCCGATATCGTCGCCCTGAACGAAGTCGATAACCGTTATTCGAAAAGAAGCAACGACATCGACCAGCTTGAATGGTTATCGAAGCGGTTAAAGACGAACCATGCCGTATTCGGACCGGCTATCGTATCGGGAACGCATCGAGACTTTGATACGACCGTGCGCCAATTCGGAAATGCCCTCTTGACCCGGTTTCCTATCGTATGCAAGCATAACCACATTTTCAAAGCGCCGGCTGCCATTGAAAATCGGGCCTTATTGGAGGCCCAACTGGATATGGACGGGCACCCGCTCAAATGCTATGTGACCCATTTAAGCCTCTCCCCCTTATTGCAACGGAAACAAGCGCGATTTATCCGCAACAAAATAATGAACGACGGCGGTCCAGTCCTTGTCATGGGCGATTTCAACGTAAAACCGGGATCAAAGGTATGGTCCATCCTAACGCAACAATTAACGGACGTAAGTTGGAATGCGGCTCCTTCCCTCACATATCCTTCGTTCCGGCCAAAGATGCAATTGGACTATATTTTCGTCAGCCGTCATTTTCAAATCGTTTCGTCGGGCGTTATTTCGGATCGTTACGAAGCGTCGGATCATTTGCCTCTGCAAGCTGCGGTCGTCTTATCCGATCCTTCCCTTCTTCCTGATTAAAAACGGAGGTATAGGGAAATATTATAAATGTTTCCAATCGGAACTACATCATGAGAGATCTGGTGATTTTATGTTTGCACGGCGAATCGTTGCAACCGGATGCGCTAGCCTGCTGCTGGCAGCCGTTATGTTGGCGTCGACTGCTGCGTCGACAGGCGCAGACCCGGCTTTTCAAAATGTGCGGGAGAAATACGCTATTGTCGTCATCGACGATTTCGGCAATAACGGACGCGGAACGAAGGAAATGATGGAGCTCCCGTTTCATTTGACCGTAGCCGTCATGCCTTTCCTGCCTACCACCAAGCGGGACGCGGAACAGGCATATCGCGTCGGACACGATGTAATCGTTCATTTGCCGATGGAACCTTTCTCCGGCAGAAAGACATGGCTCGGCCCCGGCGTCGTTTCGACCGATCTATCCGAGGAGGAAATTCGCAAACGCGTCCATGCGGCGATCGACGACGTCCCCCACGCGATCGGCATAAATAATCATATGGGCTCGAAAGCGACGACCGATCCGAGGGTGATGCGCATCGTGCTGGATGTATGCAAAGAACGCGGCCTCTTCTTCTTGGACAGCCATACAAGTTATCATAGCATTGTGGCCAAGGTAGCAAACGAGATGGGTGTGCCGAGCATCGAAAACCATCTGTTCTTGGACAATCGTCGTACGAAGCCCTTCATGAGAAAGCAGTTTGAAACGATGCGCAGTCATCTGAACGCACATACGCCCTGCATCGCGATCGGCCATGTAGGGGCCGGCGGCGTGATCATGGCGGAAGTATTGCGGGAACAGTATGAAATTATGAAAAAAAACGATATTACATTTCTGAAAATTTCCGATTTGCTGCTTTACAAGGACCCGACGAAACATTTGTGAACAAGTAGGAGGAACGAAGATGGCGAAAACAGCAATCAAATGGTTTTTAGCGTGCGGATTTCTGCTCGCTTCGATCGGCGCCGGCGCATCGCAAGCGTTCGCCGATGAAAGCATGACCAAAATGAAAGTGAACATCATCGACGGCAAAGGAACGAAAATCGGGACGGCCCGACTTACGCAGGCCGGCGCCGAAGTGAAAATCCATATCGAAGCGTCCAAACTCCCTCCGGGCGAGCACGGCATTCATTTCCACGCTGTCGGACGTTGCGACGCTCCCGATTTCAAAACGGCGGAAGCGCATTTCAATCTGCAAAACAAGCAACATGGCTTTAAAAACGCGCACGGGTTTCATGAAGGAGATTTGCCGAATTTGAAAGTCGGCGCAAACGGCAAAGTAAAAGCGGATCTCGTTACGACAACCGTTACTTTGCAGAAGGGAAAACCGAATTCATTGCTGAAGCCGGGAGGTACGGCGCTCGTTATCCATGCCAATGCCGACGATTACACCACCGATCCTTCCGGCAATTCGGGAGACCGAATCGCTTGTGCGATCATCAAGCCATAACTGTCCGTTTATGCAAAAAAGACTGGGCGACCATGACGGACGCCAGTCTTTTTCTTTTGCGAATTATTGCGAAACGGAGAAATAAGCGGCCTGGATGCAGACCGGCTTGGACGCTTCGATGGAATGACCGGTAAACTGCAGCTTCCCCGTCGTCTCGTCCACCCGGAATGTAGCGATATTGTTCGTATCCCGGTTCGCGGCGAGTAAGAAACGGCCTCCCGGCGTTAACGCGAAATGTCTTGGATGGCGTCCTTCTGTCGAAACATGCTCCACGAACGACAATCGGCCGCTATTCGAATCGATCGCGTATACGACGATACTGTCATGTCCGCGGTTCGAGCCGTATAAGTAGGTTCCGTTTGCGGAAACGGCAATTTCTGCGCAAATATTCTCGCCTGCGAACCCGGCCGGCAGCGTCGAAACGGTATCGAAAGTGTGCAATGCGCCTGTCTCCGGGTCATAACGGAATGAAGTGACGGTGGAATCGATTTCGTTAATGACATATGCAAATTTCCCGTTCGGATGAAATACCATATGTCGCGGTCCCGCCCCGGCATGCAGTACGGTATCGCCATGAACATGGAGCTTTTGGCGTTCGGCGTCAAGCGTATACGCCCGGATCCGGTCAATGCCCAGATCGGGAACGTACAAATAGCGGCAATCCGGACTGAAGAACGATGAGTGCGGATGAGGCTGCGTTTGCCGCTCGGGATGCGCTCCTTGGCCTTCATGCTGCCGAACGTCAAGCGTTTCGCCGATGCGGCCGTCCTCTTCAAGCGCCATTAGCCCGACCATTCCCCCATGATAGCTCGTCACGATTAGAAAACGGTCCGAATCGTCTTTTTGGATATGGCATGTCGTAGCGGGAACTGACATTCGGCGGTTGATTTCGGTCAGAGTGCCTTGAACCGGATCAATCCGGAACGAGACCGCTCCCCCCGCTTTCCCGCCGTCGGCTTCTTCTTCCGATATCGAATAAAGCTTCAGCTTCTCGGCGTCCAAATGTAAAAAAGTCGGATTTTTCAAGCCCGAAACCTGATGCAATAACGTTAACGCTCCCGTAATTTCATCTAACGAATAAACGTATACGCCAAAATCGGAAGCTTCCGCATAGGAACCTGCAAATACTAGCATACGATCTTTCATTCGACTAAAACCCCTTGCCACATTATTGTAATGATACTTATCACTTTAATGCAGTTTCTATGAAAGTGCAAATCGATTGGATGATTTCGGCTCAAGATAGGGTTGTTGATCGTGACTCTCGCGTTATTGTTCGAGGAACCGATGTTATGCTATGATCAAGATACTGCATCATCCTATGTTTGGAGGTTTTCATATGGAATTGCAAAAACCTGTCCGTTCGTCTTTGGCGAAACAAGTCTCTTCTCAATTGGAATCGCTGATCGAATCGGGCCAATGGCCCGTCGGAACAAAAATTCCCGCGGAACCCGAATTGGTGGAGCAGCTCGGTGTTAGCCGCAATACGATCCGGGAAGCCGTCCAGGCCTTAATCCACGCAGGCATGCTGGAAGCGAGACAAGGCGACGGTACGTATGTGCGAGCGTCGAACCATTTCGAAGCATCCGTTTTGCGACGATTGCGTGGAAGCAGCATTGCCGACACGTTGGAGGCGCGGTATTGCTTGGAGAGGGAATGCGCACGGTTGGCGGCGATCCGCCGGACTCCCGCAGATTTGGAAAGAATCCGCGCCTGTCTGGACAAACGAAATGAAAAAACCGAACATTTGGACGCCTTCGTCCGTGCGGATGTCGAATTTCATATGTCGATTGCGTCGGCCGCTCATAACGATCTGTTGTATGAACTTTATCTTTATATGAATGAACATTTGCGGTACGCGATTAGCAGCACTCTCGGCAATCTCGAATTGTTGAATGAATTGACGACGCTTCATAACGAGCTTTACAATACGATTCGGGATCGCGATCCCGTTGCGGCGGAGAAGGTGGCATCGGATATGATCAACCTCCTCTCCTCTCGTTCTTAGATCGAGCATATCGCCGTTTAAAGTGGCGCAGTTCGCTGGGGAGAATAGCTTAACTGCCCATCGACACCCTTTCATTGCGTTGTCTTGCGCTCGGACGTCGGCGGGACCAAATGACGACCGGAATCAGCAGCAAGGACATGATGCCGCCGGCCAACGAGAGCATTGCATAGCTTGAATTCGCGACTACCATGCCGGAAAGCGCGCCGCCGGAGGCGCCGGTCAAAGCGATGAGAACGTCGATCGAGCCTTGTGTTTTCGCGCGGGTAGCCGCCGCCGTAGCATCGACAATGATCGCCGTCCCGCTGATCAAACCGAAGTTCCAACCAAGGCCAAGCAAGGCGAGCGCGATCATAAGAAGCGCCATCGAATCGGCCGGCACCCAAGCTGCCATCAGCCCGGATAATAGCAATGTCACGCCCGAAGCGTAAGCCATTACCGTCCTTCCCCATTTATCGACCAATATTCCGGTAATAAGCGAAGGAAGATACATGGCCGCGATATGCACGCCGATCACGAGCCCGACCTCCCCTAGACCGTGTCCGTGATGCTGCATGTGGATCGGGGTCATCGTCATAATGGCGACCATAACGACATGGGTTAAAATCATCACCGTCGCCCCCACCGCAATTTTCCGGTTATCGTTTGCCCGCGGCTGCTCTCCGCCCGTAACGAACTGTTTATCCGCGAGCTTATCTTGCGCCAACGCTTTGGCCACTAGGAACGGATCGGGCCTTAGAAACGCCAGCAGCACCACACCGGCAAAAAGAAAGGCGACCGCAGCGAGCAGAAACGGCCCCGCCAGAGGGGGAACGCCGAGAGACGCTGCAAACCGTCCCATCGCGTCCACCAAATTCGGGCCGGCAACCGCCCCAAATGTAGTCGATGTTAGAATAACGCTGATTGCCTTGGCCCGCTCGTTCGGTTTGGCCAAATCGGTGCCCGCATAACGCGCCTGCAAATTGGAAGCGGTGCCTGCGCCGTAAATAAACAGCGAAACGAACAGCAGCGGGATATTCGGCAGGACCGCCGCGAGCACAGCGCCGACAGCCCCGATCCCGCCGGCCATGAAGCCTGCCGCAAGTCCCATGCGGCGGCCGAACCGTTGCGACATCCGCCCGATCAGCAGCGCCGCGGCGGCGGAACCTAGCGTAAAGAGCGCGGAGGGAACGCCGGCAAAGCTGTCGGTCCCTAGCATTTGTTGTGCCAGCAAACCGCCGATCGTAACACCTGCCGCCAACCCCGCACCGCCCAAAATTTGCGCAAGCACAACGATCAACAACGTCCTGCGCTGGAGCCGCCTTCTTTTTTCCGGAGAATCGCCGTAGATCTGCCAACGATTCGCCTGATTCCCGGATAATGGGATGTTATCCGTTATCCCTTTTTGTTCATTCCTCATCTTCGAATACGCCTCCTTGGCTATTATTGTAATCCGTATGATCCTGTTTCGCATTATATCTTGCCGAAGTGGTCCGTACGATCTTTATTCACCCTCCCAATGAAGTTTTTAAAGATCCTCAATATCCCTGATTATTCAAAAATAACGGCGTTGATCAATTCGCGGTTATACTCGCGGCAACCATTCCGGCACGCGGTATAACGGCATTCGAACATGAAGGGCCCGCTCTTAATCGAAGACTACACAGGTCTATAATAGCCGCAATCACACCGTTATGTCAACGCATTATTTTAATTAACATCATTAATATTATATAATATTAATATATAGCCTAGTTTATAATATAGTCAATTTTATGATGAGAACGGAAGCTCACTTGGCGTCATGGAATATGATCCCGAGTCCGTATCGTGTGCCTGAGAGAAAATTACTGACGCCATGGCGCACCGTATGTTGTATAATCCCCCCTCTTCCCTTCCGTATATTTCAAAATTAAAGGAGTCGGGCGAAGCTGGCCTTTAATGTGGCAACTCGCCAAAAATTCATCCAGCGCAGCGGGATATCTCATTTCCTTGCCTAGTCGTGCTAACCAACGATTCGCCGCTTGGGCCAGCTCGGGGTAGAACGAAGCACGCAGCTGCTGCACGAGTGATGGCAAAGGGGACGCGAAATATTTATATTCTCCTTCTCCGAACCGATATCGGCTCATTTCGATCTTGCTTCGGTACAATTCCTCCCGTTCGTACAACCCGATCAGGTGAAGGCATTGCCCGCTATCGAGCAATGGGGGCAGCTTCGCAAATCCTTGCCGGTCCAACGTCTGATGGATCCGCTCCCATGCAAGCGAAGCGATCTTCGTCTCTATCGTTTCATGCATAGCTGCCCCCTCCAATTAGTATAAATAATATATATTATGTAAATAATAATCAAGGACATAAGCTCCATCACGATTTTAAGGTTTAGTGACAGAGTTCTTGCTGCATAAGCGCCCTTTAGTTGAATAAAGACAAAATCGACTTGACAAAAAAAGTCTAATTAAACTATACTCTCAATAGTCTAATTAGACCATCGCAAACAAAGAAAGAAGGTTTATCTATGAAATCTATATTAATAATCGGACAATCAAATATGGCAGGCAGAGGATTTATTGAGGATGTCCCGCCGATTTATAATGAGCGTATAAATATGTTGCGAAACGGTAGATGGCAAATGATGGCGGAACCTCTTAATTTTGATCGTCACGTATCTGGTGTTGGGCCGGCAGCCTCTTTTGCTCAGGCTTGGACAGAGGATCATCCGGGGGAGTCCATTGGGGTAATAGCATGTGCCGAGGGAGGAAGCTCTATTGATGAGTGGGCAATTGACGGACTATTAACAAGACATGCGATTTCTGAAGCAAAATTCGCTATGGAAACAAGTGAATTAGTGGGAATTCTGTGGCATCAAGGAGAAAGCGACAGTCACGGAGAACGTTATAAGACGTATGAGGATAAATTGATTTCATTATTTAAACACTTGAGGGAAGAATTAAATGCACCAGATATCCCAATTATAATCGGTGAGTTGGGACATTACCTTGGAGAGGTCGGATTTGGAAAAAGCGCTGTAGAATATAAACAAATAAACCAAATATTATCTAAAGTTGCTCATGCCGAAAAAAATTGCTATTTTGTAACATCAAAAGGCTTAACAGCAAATCCCGATGGCATTCATATTGATGCTATCTCCCAAAGAAAATTTGGATTAAGATATTATGAAGCTTTTTCAAAACGAAAGCATGTTTTAGATATTTTGGACAAAGAGCATGAATGGATTGAGAAGGAAGCAAAACGTGAACTAACTAAAAATGAACGTATATTTGTTCAAAGTATGAAGTTTGCCTTGGGACAATTGAGTTTTGAGGAGTTTTCTATTAATCTCTCCAATATTAATGAAAGTAAGTAAAACAACATTAATCTCATTTTACGAGGAGAGATCAATCAATTGATTCCACTCTTAATCTTAGGTTTGTTAAAAGAAAAACCAGGTTCATATGGATATGAACTTTTGGCAATAATGAATGAGCGAAATTACGAGTTTGTAGTCAATTACACCAAAGGTTCATTTTATTACAACATTCAACAGTTAGAAGAAAAAGGACTGATTGAACGTATTTCCGAAGCGAGGAATTCAGAATCGAGAGAAAAAAATAAATACATTCTTACTGAGTTAGGAATTACAGAGTTTAATCGTTTAATGACTAAGTATGGGACAAAAACGGATTATGTAAATCTTTCCTTTTATGGTGCTATGCTTTTTGAAGATGAATTCGACAAAGAAAAGATGAGGGATTTAATTCTTGTTCAGATTAAACAAACAGAGAAAAAAATTTCTCTCATAGAGGATGCTTTAGCAAACAGATCAACTCTCACGAAGAGTTTTGTTCGTATGTTAGAAAACTCCATTTCACACCATAAAGTTAATGTAAATTGGTGTTATTGCTAACGCATAATGTCCGGAGATTGATGGTGTAAGTTATCCTGCTATTGACGGTTAATCTGACCGCATCCGGATATACGAGAGGGGGAATTATGATAATTCTCCCTGAATGACGCGTTT
>NZ_CAKKLI010000047.1:0-41103 GCF_918697855.1 Paenibacillus sp. CECT 9249
GCCGGAAAGTCCAGTCCCAGATGAAATTTTCAAAGAACGAGCCTGGAAATTTCGAGGCCGTTTTCCATCCCCCTCAGGGGATGGAAACTAACCTATAAGAGCTTTCAAAAGATACTATACGAGGAGGGTTAGCTCATGAAACTTGTCATCGCAATTGTGCAGGACAAAGACAGCAACCGCTTATCGAACGCATTGGTAAAAAGCAACTTCCGCGCCACGAAATTAGCCAGTACCGGCGGGTTTTTGCGCGCAGGCAATACGACGTTTATGATCGGCGTCGACGACGACCAGATCGACGATGTGTTTGAAGTGATTCGCACGAACTGTAAAGTGCGCGATCAACTCGTTACGCCGGTGACGCCGATGAGCGGTACGACGGAATCGTATTTGCCGCTTCCGGTAGAAGTGCAAGTGGGCGGAGCGACGGTATTCGTCCTGCCGGTAGACCGATTCGAACATTATTAAGAACCTTCCCGGTGCTGAAAAGCCGGCTTTTTGAACTCACATGATTAAGAAGTTTTAGAAGAAAACGAGGTAATGATCCGCCTATGAAAATCAATCCGGGATGGAGACCGTTAGGGCAAGGAATCGTGAAGACGGACGCCTCCGCGAAGCCGGTTCAGCATAAAAGCTTTGCCGACATGATGCAGCAGCAGGATCAAGACGCTTCGCAGGAGCAGCTTCATCAGAAGCTGAAGGAAATTCAAATGCAAGGGGAGCGTTTGGCCAAATCGATGACGGTGCGCGAGCTGCGCGTATACCGACAGTTGGTCAAACGCTTCCTGGAAGATACCGTCCGGCGCGGCGTCGGCATCAAGGATACGCGCGGATGGGACCGCAGAGGGCGGGGCAAGCGTTACAAACTGCTGGAGGAAATCGACTCCGCCTTGTTATCGATGGCCGACGAATTGCTGGAAAGCGAGCAAGGGAAAATCGAGCTGCTGCAACGGATGGGTGAGATTCGCGGCATGCTCATTAATCTTTGTTTTTAACCGAAACGAAAGGCAAGCATTGAAGAAAAGCCTGCGGCCCAAACCGTGAGGGCTTTTTTTACGGACAAAAAACGAGCCTCGTGCCGAATTGCGAATGGCCTATCGCTCAAGCTCATGAGTCGAAGCGTTGCGATGCGGCCGGCTGTTATACAATGGTTTGTATTGTGTGGGCGTGCATTTTTTGTACGCCTTGAAAACGCGATTGAAGGTGGCTAGACTGCCGAAACCCGATCGCATTGCGACTTCCGTCACCGATATGTTCGGATCGATCAGCAGCCTCTCCGCATGCATAATTCGATGCTGATTCAGGTAATCGTAATATGACATGCCGATAAATTCCTTGAACAAGCGGGTGAAGTGAAACTTGCTGAACCCGGCAAGCTCGGCCAACTCCTCGACTTGAATATCCTCTGTGCAATGTTCGTTCATGTAGTTGCATACCTTCAAAAATTTATCGATATTTTTATGATATTTCGGCCCTTTGGTTTTGTGGGAACGAGCCTCTCCGTTTATGACATTCCTTCCGATCAGGACAAAAAATTGAATAAGCAAAGCATAGGCGGCCGGTTCCTTTAACAAAGAGTTTCCGAAGTATTCGTCCTTCAAATCCAGAAGCAGCTGTTGCAGCGACCGGCTAAGCTCTTGATGTCGCTTCCCCGCAATCAGACAACTGGGCCGCAGCAGATGAAAGGCGGAATCGAACCCCTTAAGATGGTACAGGAGCGAGAAGTCGAATTGCAGAATGATCCGTTTCCCGTCTTCCGGAGCCACGATCTCATGCAGTTCTCCCGGAGGAAGAATGAGAATATCGCCGGGTTCGAGTACGTAGGTCGTATCGTTCACAATAACGGTATAACGATTTTCCAACGGCATAATGATTTCCGCGGCCGTGTGCCAATGCACGGGATAGTTCTCCGCTTCTCGGTTCAGATACAACCGGATGCCGAAATGCTCGCGGTAGGAGACGGTTTCCCTGGCGCCATTCAATATTTCAATCACTCTACACCCATCCTTTCTACATTTTTAACACTGCCCTAAATCGCAATATTTGAGGAGCATAAAGCAATATTTACGAAGATTGCGGATGGTTTTTTCATTATAATAATATCATAGAAAGCGCATTCACAATATCATGAAGCGGAAATTTATGCATAAAAACCCAAAAAAATAAGGACGTGCTTTCTTTTCTAAGAAGTGCATATCAAATATTGCGAAAATTTATAAAAAAAGCGAGGGCCGGTGAATAAGACGATGGCAGCATTAGCGGAAAATAAAACGAAAATCGAAGAGTATAAAACGCGCGCAAAACAATTGGTAGAACAAATGACGCTGGAGGAAAAAGTGCGTCAAATGGTGCATGCGGCTCCGGCCATTGAACGCTTGGGCGTGAAAGCCTACAACTGGTGGAACGAAGCGCTGCATGGGGTGGCCAGGGCAGGCGTGGCTACGGTCTTCCCGCAGGCGATCGGCCTCGGGGCGACGTTCAACGAGGATTTGCTGGAAGAGATTGCGGACGCAATCGCTACGGAAGGGAGAGCCAAATTTAACATGCAGCAGGAGTTCGGCGATACGGATATTTACAAGGGACTGACGTTCTGGGCGCCGAACGTGAACATTTTCCGCGATCCCCGGTGGGGCAGAGGACATGAGACTTACGGAGAAGATCCTTACCTGACCTCAAGGCTTGGCGTGCGATTTATCCAAGGTTTGCAGGGCCATGACGAGAACTATTTGAAGAGCGCGGCATGCGCGAAGCATTATGCGGTTCATTCGGGGCCGGAGGATCTGCGGCATAGCTTCAATGCCGTCGTCTCCGTCCAGGATTTGTACGAGACGTATTTGCCGGCGTTTCAAGCGTGCGTCCAGGAAGCGAAGGTGGAAGCGGTCATGGGGGCGTACAACAGAACAAACGGCGAACCATGCTGCGGCAGCGAACTGCTGCTGAAGAAGATACTGCGGGGAGATTGGGGATTCGACGGGCATGTCGTGTCGGACTGCTGGGCGATTCGGGATTTCCACGAGCATCATAAAGTTACCGCCACCGCCGTCGAGTCTGTTGCTCTGGCCGTCAATCAGGGATGCGATCTGAATTGCGGAAGCCTGTTCCTGTTCCTGCTCGATGCGGTGAAGGAAGGCCTTGTTACGGAACAGGCGATTGACCAGGCCGTCGCCAGACTGTTCACGACGCGAATGAAGCTAGGCCTGTTCGACGATCCCGAGAAGGTTCCGTTCCATTCGATCGGCTACCGCGAGGTCGATTCGTCCAAGATGCAGGCCCTTAACCGCAGAGCGGCCAAGGAAAGCCTCGTGCTGTTGAAGAATGACGGTCTGCTGCCGCTAGACAAAACGAAGATAAGAACGATCGGGGTGATCGGCCCGAACGCGGACAACCGGCGGGCGCTGGTGGGCAACTATGAAGGCACGGCTTCCCGTTATATTACCGTGAAAGAGGGCATCCAGGATTACGTCGGCGATGACGTCCGCGTCTTCTATACCGAAGGCTGCCACTTGTTTCAGGATAGAGTCAGCGCCTTGGGCGCGCGCAACGACAGGATCGCCGAAGTGAAGGGCGTTTGCAAGGAGAGCGATGTCGTCGTCGTTTGCCTCGGTTTGGACGCCGGCCTTGAAGGAGAGGAGGGCGATACCGGGAATCAGTACGGCAGCGGCGACAAGCGCGACCTGACATTTCCGGGCATTCAGGAGGAGGTGCTCAAGACGGCGTACGAAAGCGGAAAACCGGTGATTCTGGTCGTTCTGTCGGGAAGCGCGCTTGGGCTCGGTTGGGCGCATGAACATGTTTCCGCCATCATCCAGGGCTGGTATCCGGGCGCGCAAGGCGGACGGGTCGTCGCCGAAGCGATCTTCGGCGAGTTCTCGCCGGAAGGCAAGCTGCCGATTACGTTCTATCATTCGATCGAAGAATTGCCGGATTTCACCGATTACGCGATGTACAATCGGACTTACCGTTATATGAAGCAAGAAGCGCTTTATCCTTTCGGTTACGGTTTGTCGTATTCGGTCTTCTCCGTCGAGCGTGTGAAGATCGATCATGACCGGGTCACCGATGCGGGCGTTCAAGTATGTGCAACGATTCGGAATGTCGGCAGCATGGCAGCCGGAGAAGTGCTGCAGGTATATGTGAAGGCGGAGCGCGAAGGCGCTCCCAATCCGCAGCTCAAAGCGTTTCGCAAAGTGCATTTGCAGCCGCAAGAAGAACGGGAAGTAACGCTGCGGCTGCCGGTTGAGGCTTTCGGCCTGTTCAACGAAGCGGGACGGAGAATGCTCTATCAAGGAAATTATACCGTTTACGTAGGCACGTCCCAGCCGGATCGCAGAAGCATGGCACTCACAGGCAAATCCCCGGCGGCACTCGCCCTGGTATGCGAGCGGGAACGAGAAGTATAAAGGCTTGGAACGGTTATCGAGAGCTCGGCTCATCGCAGCGATTGCGGTGAGCCGGGCTCTTTCGCTCTTCATGTCGCCTAAACAGCGAATAAGCAGTTTTGACGCGAAATAACGGCCCTGCGGTCCGGATACCAATTTCCCGATGCAACGCTAGTGCTCTTCATGCGATAACCGAAAATTCGTTTGATTTTTCCTACGGGTGTGGTAAACTTCACCTTAAAGTGCGTGATCAAAAGTTGCTTTTTGAACAACCTCTTAAATGGTGATCTCTTTTGAGGTTGTTACTATAAGATGAGAGGGTAACCATGTCATTTCAAGAGATTATCGGACAACAACGAGCCAAGCAAATGCTCCAGAACGGCCTGCGCAGCGGCAAAGTATCGCATGCTTACCTGTTCGCCGGACCGAACGGAACCGGGCGCAAGGAGACCGCGCTCGCACTGGCCCAAGCGTTATTATGCACCGAAATGACGGACGACAGCTGCGGGCGCTGCCTGGAATGCCGGAAGGTGGAGCATGGCAACCATCCCGACGTTCATATCGTCGCGCCCGACGGGGCGTCGATCAAGATCGAACAGATTCGCGCGTTGCAGCGCGAATTCGCCTATCGGAGCGGAGGCGGACCAAAAATCTATATCATGGAGCAAGCCGATAAGATGACCGTACAAGCGGCCAACAGTTTGCTTAAATTTTTGGAAGAACCGCAATCGAATGTAGTGGCCGTTCTCATCACCGAGAACGGGCATGCGATGCTGCCGACCATTCAGTCGCGCGCGCAATGGGTGCCGTTTACCCCGATGAATCCGGGCGAAATGCTGCAAGTGCTCGCAGGCGAAGGGTTCCCGCAGACGCTTGCCCGCCCCGCCGTTCATATGGCCTCCGGCATTGCCGCATGTAGAGAAATTATCCAACAGAATTGGTTTGCAGAAATCCGAAACGTAGTGTTACAATTAGGGAAGGAATGTCACGTCCAGGGAAATTCCGTTATGGTTACGGCCCAGCAGAAATTGTTCAAGACGCCGCTGGCGGAACACCTCGACATGATGATGAGCTTATTCCTGCTGTGGTTTAAAGATATGATTCACTATCAAGTGGACCGGACGGAGAGTATCGTTTTCATAGATCAGTTAGATTCGATCGGAAAAATCGCATTCACCCGCACGACGGATGCATGGGTGCGTTGTATGGAGCAGGCGGCGGACGTGAAGAAACGGTTGCGCGCCAATGCCAATCCGCAGCTTGCTTTCGAACAATTTCTAGTTGAAATGCAAGGGGGTTAGTATTTGTATAATGTGGTGGGTGTCCGCTTTAAGAAAGCGGGGAAAATCTATTACTTCGATCCACTCGACCTGCCGATTGAAAAAGACCGGAACGTTATCGTAGAAACGGCGCGCGGGATCGAATACGGTAAAGTGGTCATCGGCCCGAAGACGGTAGCCGAATCGGATGTCGTCCTGCCATTGAAGAAAGTGATTCGGATGGCGGACGATCAAGACGCTCGTGTGGTGGAGGAGAATAAGTTCGCGGCGCGGAATGCGTTTGCGACATGTGTCGATAAAATTAGGGACCATCAATTGAAGATGAAACTGGTCGATGTGGAATATACGTTCGATCGGAACAAAATTATTTTTTATTTTACGGCGGAAGGACGAGTCGACTTTCGCGAATTGGTCAAGGATTTGGCCAGTATCTTCCGCACTCGCATCGAGCTGAGACAGATCGGCGTGCGGGATGAAGCCAAGATGCTGGGGGGCATCGGTCCATGCGGGCGCATCCTATGCTGCTCTTCATGGCTCGGCGATTTCGAACCGGTGTCGATCAAGATGGCCAAAGATCAGAATTTATCGCTTAACCCGACGAAAATATCCGGTCTATGCGGCCGGTTGATGTGCTGCTTGAAATACGAGCATGACAATTACGAAAGCGCCAAGGAAGAATTGCCTTCCGTAGGCAAAATGGTTGTGACATCATACGGCGACGGCAAAGTCGTCGGCATCAATCTTCAGAACCATACGGTTCACGTGCAATTATTCGAAACAGGCAAAGCGAAAGAACTTCCTTTTGATGATGTTGTTGTAAAATAAGCGTTTATTTTTTACGCTCTGGGGTGGGAACTTGGAGAAAAAAGATATTTTCACGCAAATCAATGATATTGAATCGCAAATGGGCGTTCTCCATCAAGATCTAGGGGCCTTAAAACTGATCGTCAAACAGCTGTTGGAGGAAAACCAGCGTTTAAGCATAGAAAATCAACAATTACGGAAAATATTAAAACGCGAATCGATGCCGGAATCGGAACGATTAGCCGAGAGCGCCGAACAAACGGAGGCCAAACTATCCAAGACGAATGCCGTCGTCGGCGAAGGCTATGACAATTTGGCGCGCCTTTACCATGAAGGGTTTCATATTTGCAACGTATATTATGGCCATCTGCGTACGGAAGGCGACTGCTTGTTCTGTCTGTCATTTTTGAATAAATAACTTGCCGTAGGCTTAACGCCTACGGTTTTTTCAATCTATTCCAGGTAAAGGACGAAGGCAATGAATACGGATCTATTGCGGGAAACAGAGCGCTTGGACGATTTGTTAACCCATGATTTGAAAATTATCCAGAGCGACGAAGTGTTCAGCTTCTCGCTCGACGCGGTGCTGCTCGCGCGCTTCTCCTCCGTGCCGAAGCATGGCAAAGTGCTGGATTTATGCACAGGCAACGGCGTGATCCCGCTGTTGTTATCCACAAGGACGAAAGCGGCGATCGACGGCGTCGAAATTCAGGAACGAGTGCACGATATGGCGCGGCGCAGCGTCAAGCTGAACGGGTTGGAAGAGCAGATTCGTATCATACGCGGCGATTTGCGCGAATATCACCAAATGGCCGGATATGAGAGCTATGATGCCATTACGGTCAATCCGCCGTACATGCCGCTTCGGACGGGAGATTTGAAAGTGAATGAGTATCAAGCGTTGGCGCGTCATGAAATCGCATGTACGCTTGAAGATGTGATTCTCGCCTGCAAACGGTTAATTCGCACCGGCGGTAAAGTGGCGATGGTTCATCGCCCGTCCAGGCTCGGCGAAATCGTTAGTCTCATGCGCCGGCACCGGCTTGAGCCGAAGCGGATCCGGTTCGTGCATCCCCGTATCGATATGGAGGCGAATATGGTGCTGATTGAAGCGCTCCGCGACGGCAAGCCCGATATTCGGTTATTGCCTCCGCTCATTGTATATAATGAAAGAAACGAATATTGCGAAGAACTGATGCAAGTCTATTACGGAGCCAGAGAGGGATAGATGAACGATGACGGTTGATATTCAACGAAGTTTTCAGTCTCAGTCGGGAGACCGGCAGACCGGGACGCTATATCTGGTCGCGACGCCGATCGGCAATTTGGAGGATATGACTTATCGCGCCGTACGCACGCTGCGGGAAGCCGACATTATCGCCGCCGAGGATACGCGCCAAACGCGGAAGCTGCTCGCTCACTTCCAAATTTCCGCCAAATTGTTCAGCTATCATGAGCATAACAAGCATGCGAGCGGTCCTGAAATCATTCGCTATATAATAGAAGGAAAAAATATTGCGCTCGTCAGCGACGCCGGTCTGCCGGCGATTTCCGACCCCGGCGCCGACCTGGTGCAACTGGCCCTCGCCGAACGCATTCCCGTCGTCCCGGTACCCGGCGCGAACGCGGCGCTGTCGGCGCTAATCGCCTCGGGGCTTGCCACCGACCGGTTTACGTTTATCGGGTTTTTGCCGCGCGACAACAAGGGCATCGAGAATGCGCTGCGTTCGCTGCGCTCGGCCGAGGGAACGCTCATTTTCTACGAATCCCCTCATCGTACGGCCAAAACGTTGAAGCATATGCTGGACATTTTGGGCAACCGCCGAATCGTGCTCGCGCGCGAATTAACGAAGAAATTCGAGGAATGGGCGCGGGGAACGATCGAGCAATGTCTGGCGTGGTTGGAGGAGCATCCTCCGCAAGGCGAGTACTGCCTTGTCGTGGAGGCGGGGACGTCGGAGGAAGAGGAACGGGATGCCATATGGTGGCAAGCGCTCTCGATCGAAGAGCATGTCGGGCATTACGAGGCGCGAAACGGAGGCAACCGGAAAGAAGCGATGAAACAGGCGGCGTCCGACCGGAATGTCTCGAAGCGGGATGTGTATAACGCTTTGCTCCGTCAGGAGTAAGGTAGTAAAGAGTCGGGCGGGATGGGATCCACGGATGGTTTATCCACAGGTTAGGAAAAAAAATACCCCTCGCGGCCGGGTTCAAAGCCGAGAAAGGTACCAAGGAGATATAAAAAGGTTAGAATTAACATGTGTATAAATCTATTATATACTATTTTACTTAGTTTGTCACAGGTGTTGGTATTTCAGAAATACATTCGTGACAAACAATTTTTCCTTTAAAGTATGTAACGTTTTCCGCGTTGCCGCAAAAGATGCAAGCAGGCTCGTATTTCTTGAGCATTATGCGCTCGCCGTCTACGTATATTTCCAAGGCGTCCTTCTCGCCAATGCCAAGCGTGCGGCGAAGTTCGATCGGAATAACGACCCGACCTAATTCGTCGACTTTTCTTACGATTCCTGTGGATTTCATCATAGTAAATCCTTTCTCCTCTCAAAAATGTGATGCTTCGACATATTTCGACATCTTTCTAGCTTTTTTTATGATAATAATAGTACCAAGCTTTCCCAAATAAGTCAACCTGTAAAATTAGCGGCAAGCGTACTAATTTATGGTTTCTACATGATAATTCATAGAATTTTAAAATTTCCAAGCAGGAAAAACCGCTTGTAAATTGGAAAACTAGCGATGACATAATTCGACAAAGATCTTTGTTTTTTAGTTTGTAGATTCGACATGAACGTTTCGACATAGACATGAAAACGAAAAATAAGAAATGAGAGGTGGTTATTATGCATCAGGCGCTTGCAGAGGAAAAAGTATTCAAGGACCCGGTTCATCAATATATTCACGTGCAAGACCAGACGATTTGGGATTTGATCAATACGCGCGAATTTCAACGTTTGCGCCGCATTCGCCAGCTTGGAACGTCTTATTTGACATTTCATGGAGCCGAGCATAGCAGGTTCTCCCATTCGCTCGGGGTGTACGAAATTACGCGCCGCATCATCTCCCAATTCGAACGCAGGGACGACGCCGATTGGCCGCAAGAGGAGAGGATGCTTGCGCTATGCGCCGCCTTGCTGCATGACCTCGGTCATGGGCCCTTTTCCCATTCGATCGAAGAAGCGTTCCGCATGCATCACGAAGATTGGACATGCCGCATTATAATGGAAGATTCTGAAATCAACGCCGTGCTCAGCCGGATTGCGCCCGACTTTCCCGAGCGAGTCGCCGCCGTCATTCGCAAGACGTACGAGAAGCCGATCGTCGTGAATCTCGTATCCAGCCCGCTCGATGCCGACCGGATGGATTATTTGCTGCGCGACGCCCATTTTACGGGCGTAAACTACGGAACGTTCGACATGGATCGCATTTTGCGTCTGCTTCGCCCGCACCAGGGACGAATCGTGGTGAAAGAAAGCGGCATGCATGCGGTGGAGGATTATTTTATGTCGAGATACCAAATGTATTGGCAGGTCTATTTTCACCCGGTGACGAGAAGCTCCGAGATCATTCTTAGACAAATTTTTCGCAGAGCGAAGGAACTGTTCGACAGCGGACACCGGTTTCGGTTCATGATCGAACCGCTGCCGGCTTTGTTTAAAGGCGAAATATCGATGAAACAATATGTACAATTGGATGAGGCGTTGGTTCAAACCGTATTTATGCAATGGATCCAAGACGAAGACGAAATATTGTCGGATTTATGCCGCCGCTTCATAGAGCGCAAATTGTACAAATATAGCGTGATTCCGGCGTTAGACCGGATGCTGGAGGAGGAGCTTCGCGACCAGTTCCGGCAGGCGGGTTTGCATCCCGATTACGATTTGGAGGTCGATTATCCGACGGACGAGGCGATGACGGCCCGTATATGGCTGCTTGACCGGCACGGCCACGTCAAGGATATTGCCGAAGTGTCCGATATTATTCGTTCGATCGGAGGCATACATAAAGGAAAATACCGCCTGTATTATCCGGACCATAAACTGAAAGCGGCGATGCATCGTTTTCGTCCCGACATCGCCAAGCTGTTTGAGTTGAACGAATGATATGATATATAGGAAGAGAAACGACAACGAGTATCGAATTCGACAAATGTACAGGAGGACAAAGAGATGCTATTCGACACACATACTCATTTGGATGCGGCGCAATTTGACGAAGATCGCGAAGAAGTGATCGCGCGCGCTTTGGAGCAAGGCGTTAGCCGGATGATTAATATCGGATTTAACCGGGAAACGATTCCGACGACGATGGAGCTTGCGGAGAAATACGATTTTATTTATGCGGCCGTAGGCTGGCATCCGCAAGACGCCGTTACGATGCGGCCGGAAGATTTGGACTGGATCGCGGAGCTGTGCCGCCACGACAAAGTGGTGGCGATCGGCGAAATCGGCCTGGATTATTACTGGGATACGTCTCCGCAAGACGTTCAGCAGAGCGTGTTTCGACAACAGATCGGCCTCGCTCGCAATTTACAGATGCCGATCGTGATCCATAATCGAGACGCCCATGCGGATGTGGTTCGCATTTTGCGGGAAGAACATGCCGAAGAAGTCGGCGGCGTCATGCATTGTTTTTCCGGAAGCTGGGAAATTGCTAAACAATGTCTCGATCTCGGTTTCTATATTTCGTTTGGCGGACCAATTACTTACAAAAATGCCAAGCAGCCAAAAGAGGTGCTTTCGCAAGTTCCGCTCGACCGATTATTGATCGAAACAGACTCCCCTTATCTTACACCTCATCCATTTCGTGGAATACGAAATGAGACCGGTTATGTACGTCTGGTGGCGGAGGCGGCAGCTGCGTTAAAGGGGTTGGAATTAGAAGAATTATCCAAAATTACGTTCCAAAATGCGTTAAATTGTTTTCGATTTGACTGAAAAACGCTGAAAAAGGCATGAAAAAGCGATTTATAAAGCAAAATTAAAGGATTTGTTAAAGAAAAGGGCCGTTTATTACAATTTTTTAATCTATTTTTCAGAAATACGTGGTAAAAGTCGGCTTTACAATCATCGCGGTTACAGAGTATGATTCAAATCAGAGTTTGATATCATATTTCTTCAAACCAGTCTCGCTGAGTCTCCGAACGGAGAACGGGGGAACCGAATGACGCGAACGATTGCGATCGCATCATTGATTTCTTCCAAGGGTCTAGGGGTGAATTTTGCGCCATTTCGCCATGAGCGGAATAGGCTCGAATAGGGCGACTCTCACGTCCGAATCCGACAGCTAACCTCGTAAGCGTGCAGAGAGAGGTAACCTCGTGCGTCCAATGCCTAATTTACATGTCGATACCGGAAGCCACGAAAGAGGTCCCTCTTACGTTGGCTTTCTTTTTCGTTTTCGAATAAAGACGTCCAAGACGTCATAGGCATAGAAAACGGGAGGTGAGGACTTACCTGGCACACTGGTGAGGACACAGGAAACGCAGCACCTAGAGTTCATGGCAAGCGATGTTTTCAATGCGGATCCTGTGAAAAATCTGTTATAGTCGCGTCTCAATGAATCATGCGAAACACTTAGGCGGCGGGACTATGAAGGAGGACCGAAGAAGTGGGCAATTTCCAACTAGAGGAGACCCATGGAAGACGATCATCCAGCATGTCTTTCGCGTGGCGATGGATGCATGAAAACTTGCAATTGGTCATACTACTCGCTATCGTTTCTCTTGCTTTATCTTTCATGTTGATGGTGCTCTTGAACGTAACGGCTAAGAAAGAAATCGCTTTAGTCGTGAATGGACAACACCGACAGGTCGAAACAACACACAGAACTTTGCAGCACCTGCTGGATGAACAAGCTATCTTGGTCGGCGCGCACGATTACATCTCGGCGTCCCCTTTATCGGAGATAAAGGACGGCGACATGATTCGAATCGATCATGCGGTACCCGTGCATGTGACCGCCGATGGGCAGACGAAGACGGTGTATACGACCGCATCTACCGTTCAGGACGTAATCAAGGCAAATCAAATTACTATATCCGAGCATGACAAAGTTTTCCCTTCTCCGGACACCGCGATCAACGGCGACATGGATATTAAAATCGTGCGGGTGGAGAAAAAACTGGAAGAACGGCAGTTGACCGTTCCGTTCCAAATTGTCACAAAAGAAGACCCTACCTTGGCGGCCGGTAAAGAAAAGCTGGTGCAGAAAGGCCAGGAAGGCGTCGTGATTCAAAAAATTGAAAATATATTTCAAGACGGAAAGCTGGTTTCTTCCGTCATGGTCGACAAAACGGTTCAGAACGAAACGAAGGACAAAATCGTAGCGGTCGGCACGAAGAAAGAAACGCCGCAAGTAACCGTGTTGTCGGCGAAATCGCCTGATATGGCGACAACAACCAAAAACGATGTTACGTTCTCCTACAAGAAGGTTTTGAAAAACGTTAGCTTAACGGCCTATTCCGCGGAAGAAGACGGCATCGGCACCAAGACGGCGTCGGGGACTCGCGTAACCGAAGGGCGTACGATCGCGGTCGATACGAAAGTCATTCCGATGGGATGGTGGGTATACATCGAAGGCATCGGCTTCCGCCGGGCGGAAGACAAGGGAGGCGCCATCAAAGGCAATAAGATCGACGTGTATATCGATAGCTTGAAAGAAGCGAAGCGTTTCGGCCGCAAGAAAGGCCATACCGTATACGTCATCGGGCCCAATAAGCCGGAAGCGAGCTAATCGCGCGGAGCACTGGCATTTATTCGATAAATATGTTGTAATGCTAAGAAGAGGGATTCACCTCTTCTTTTTTAATGCACGAAAGGATGTTACCCTGGTTTATGATAAAAGAAATCATTGTCGTCGAAGGCAAAGACGATACGGCCGCGATTAAGCGGGCGGTGGACGCAGATACGATCGAGACGGGCGGATCGGCGATTGATGAAGCCGTTTTGCGGCGGATCGCGCTCGCGCAAGAGCGCCGGGGCGTGATCGTATTTACCGATCCGGATCACGCCGGAGAACGGATCCGCAAAATCATATCCGCCCGCATACCGGGCTGCAAGCACGCCTTCTTGAAGCTGTCCGATGCGACCCGGGAAGGGGATATCGGCGTCGAGAACGCTTCGCCTGAGGCGATTCGCGCGGCGCTGGACAGCGTGCGCAGCGAGGTTGAGGCGGCTGGAAGTCAGATCGATTGGGAAGACTTAATGGAAGCGGGCCTCATCATCCATCCGCAGTCCGCAAAGCGCAGGAAAGCGATGGGGGAACTGCTGGGCATCGGTTATTGCAACGGCAAGCAATTTTACAAGCGCTGCGCCGCGTTTCAAATTAGCCGCGAGGAGTTTGCGGCGGCGCTGCGGCAAATCGAGAATGAAGGGCTGTAACGAGGATGAATCGACCGAATGCGGCGGGACGCGCCGATCACGATAGTAGAAACAGAGAAACGAATATGGACATCGCCACGCCGAATCGAACGAAAGACATTATTCAGCGGCATGGCTTCTCGTTCAAGAAAAGCTTAGGGCAAAATTTTCTGGTCGACCGCAACATTTTGGATAAAATTGTGCAGGCTGCTTGCCTGGATCAAACGAAGGGCGCATTGGAGATCGGTCCCGGCATCGGCGCCTTGACGGAGAAACTGGCGCAAACGGCGGGCAAGGTGACGGCCGTGGAGATCGATTCCCGCCTGATCCCCATCTTGCGGGAAGTGCTGGCGCCGTATCCGAATACGGAAGTGGTGCACGGCGATGTGCTGAAGGTCGATTTGCGCGCATTGTTCGCGGAACGCTTCGCCGGTATCGGTAAAGTGAGCGTCGTCGCCAACCTGCCTTACTACGTGACGACGCCGATTATTATGAAGCTGCTGGAAGAGCGCCTGCCGCTCGAGCATATCGTCGTCATGATTCAGAAGGAAGTCGCCGAGCGGATGGCGGCGGAGCCGGGCGGTAAGGAATACGGCAGCCTTAGCGTCGCCGTACAGTATTATTGCGAGCCTGAGCTTGTTTGTACGGTGCCTCATACCGTATTTATTCCGCAGCCTAATGTGGAATCGGCGGTCATTCGCCTGAAGGTGCGGGAAGAGCCGCCGGTCCAAACGAAGAGCGAACCGCTCTTCTTCGAGGTCGTGCAGGCATCGTTCGCACAGCGCAGGAAAACGATCGCCAACAACTTGAAAGCGCGTTTTTTCGATAAAGAGAATCGGGAGGAACTTATGCCGATCCTGCAGCGTGCGGGCATCGATCCGGCGCGCCGCGGCGAAACGCTAAGTCTCGAGGAATTCGCCCGCCTAAGCGACGAATTGTACGTTTATGGCGCGAGATGACCGGGTTCTCATCGCAAAAATAGACACCAATCCCTCTTCATGCCCATACGATAGACGAAGAGGTGATTTTGCATATGAAGCTAGGAGACCTGGTCGTACGGAAGTCTTACGGCGGAGATGTCATGTTCCGCATTGCAGCGATGCGCGCGGATCAAGCGATTATTAAAGGAACGGATTTTCGTTTGCTAGCCGATTCTCCGCTCCAAGATCTCGTCAAGGTGACCAATACGATATCGATCCACAGCAAAGAGAAACAGGCTCGCATTAAATCGATGGAATCGACGCGTTTAATGGAACAGTACCGCAAAGGGCAAACGGAAAGAAGCCAAGCCGAATTGAACCGAAAGTTGATGAACCATCAGCCTTTTTTCGAGGTGCCGGGAAAAGTGCTTCATCTGGACGGAGACGTCAATTATTTAAAAAAAAGCATGGAACTGTACGGACAGCTCCGAGTACCGGCAGAAGGGCATTACGTAAACGAAGCGAACATGGGGGATATGCTGTACCATTTGCTGCCGCGCGTTCGACCGGACATCGTCGTCATCACCGGCCACGACGGCGTGCTCAAGCATCTCAAAAATCGCGATTTATATAGCTTGAACAGTTACAAAAACTCGGAAAATTTTGTGAAAGCCGTCAGAATCGCGCGCCAATACGAGCGGAATTTTGATGCGTTGAATATTATCGCCGGCGCTTGCCAATCCCATTTTGAAGCGCTGCTGCAAGCGGGAGCCAATTTTGCGAGTTCTCCGGGACGCATCTTGATCCACGCGCTGGATCCGGTTTATATCGCGGTGAAGTCTTCGTTTACCCCGATCAAGGATACGATCGACGTGGTGGATGTCATCCAGCATACGATTAGCGGAACGGACGGCTTGGGCGGGATCGAAACAAGGGGGAGCTACCGTATCGGAATCCCGAGAATCAAGGATTTATCGACCCTGAATGTTACTCCTTCGGCGACATAAACGTCCGGTTTCAAATGGGACTAACGCTTCCTTCTTTTGATTTGTGAACATTTTGTGAACTTTATTAAGATGGTAAAACCGAAAAATTTAAAAAATCACTCAAAATGCCGTTGACAACACGAATTGATGGCTGATATAATAATTTGTTTCATTTGACATTACCTCTTGAATTGGGTATAATGGACAAGGAAAGAGGTGGTAGTTGACAATGGCTAAAAATGCGCTGTTGGAAATTAAACGTAGCTTGGAAGCCCACGTCGGGCGTAAAATTATGTTACGGGCAAACGGTGGTCGCCGAAAGACCATTGAAAGGACCGGAGTCCTGGAAGAAATCTACCCTTCTGTTTTTATCGTTAAGCTCGATCAAGAGCAGCATGCTTTTAAGCGAGTTTCTTATAGTTACGCGGATATACTGACGGAATCGGTCGAAGTTACCGTATGTGACGACGACGGGCAAGTCCGCATCACCTATATCCAACAATAAGCCCTGTAGAGGGCGCAATTATTTTATAATTAACAAACCCAGTGACGCGAGGCGGCACTGGGTTTCGTTTCTTCTCCAGCGAAAAAGTCGCAACCTCCCGGATTGCATGAACTGCAAATGCCCGAGCCATACTAACACTGTCAGAACGGAACGCAGGCAATAATGTTCCGATTGCGCAAAGGAGGAATTTCGATGGGCAGAAGACGCAGCGTCATGTCCGAGGAGTTGAAATACGAGCTTGCGAAGGATTTAGGCTTTTACGAAACGGTACAGCGCGAAGGTTGGGGGAATATTCGGGCGAAAGACGCGGGGAATATGGTGAAACGGGCGATTCAATTGGCGGAACAAGCCGCAGCGAAAAAGTCGTAATTTGGCAACGGGCGAGGTTGTATCCGGGGTTGGCCCGGGAACTTCGCTTTTCTTCTTTGCAGATATTATTGCAGGCGCCTTGCCGGAGCGATCGAAATGCGTTTCTAACGGGATTCTGATATAATATGGTAAGTTGTCCTAAGTTAGACACCTTAGAGCCATAGCGATGAGCTTTAGAAGTGGGTGAACGTAATGAAAGTATATGAAAAGGCGCCGGCGAAAATCAATTTAATGCTGGATGTGTTACATAAACGGGAAGACGGATTTCATGAAGTGGAGATGGTGATGACGATGGTCGATTTGGCCGATCGTCTGGAAATGGAGCCTTTGGGGCGGGATACGATCATCATTTCAAGCCAGGCGGGCTATATTCCTCTCGACGAGAAAAATTTAGCCTTCAAGGCGGCCAAGCTCATCAAGGAACGATATGAAGTGAAGCAAGGAGTTTATATTCACCTAGACAAGAAGATACCGGTCGCGGCGGGATTGGCCGGAGGCAGCAGCGATGCCGCGGCGGCGTTGCGGGGGTTGAACCGGCTGTGGAAGCTGGGCATACCGGAAGAGGAACTGCAGCGTTTAGGAGCGGAACTGGGCTCGGACGTTCCGTTCTGCGTTGCGGGAGGCACGGCGATCGCCAGGGGGCGGGGAGAACGATTGGAACGCATTGCGAATCCGCCGCAATGTTGGGTCATTCTCGCCAAGCCGCCGATCAACGTATCGACCGCCGATGTATACGGGCGGCTGCGGGCCGACAAGATTAGGAAGCACCCTTCGCTGCGCCAAATGACCGAGGCGATCGCGTCGCAGCAGTTTCATCGCATTTGCGCCCAGTTAGGCAATGTGCTGGAAGACGTTACGTTGGCCGCTTATCCTCAGGTGCTGCAATTGAAGGAGACGATGCTTAGATTGGGGGCCGACGGGGCGCTCATGTCAGGGAGCGGGCCGACCGTATTCGGCCTCGTAACCAAGGAGTCGAAGGTCGCGCGGATATACAACGGATTGCGCGGATTTTGCAAAGAAGTTTACGCCGTTCGGATGTTGACGTAAGGTGTAATATATATATTATACGGATGCAACGGGGAGAGGAGTTCTCGTGAAAAAATTAAAAAGAAGCGCGCGTCTGGTGGACATGACGCAGTTTTTGCTGGCACGTCCGCACACCTTAGTTCCTTTAACGAAATTTGCGGAACGGTACAGCGCTGCCAAGTCGTCCATTAGCGAAGACTTGGTCATCATTAAAGAAGTGTTCGAAGAAGAGGGAATGGGCGAGCTGCTCACGCTGGCGGGCGCGGCAGGCGGCGTCAAGTTCATCCCGAAGATGCCCAAGGAGACCGCACTTGCCGTCATACGCGACGTGTGCGTAAGCTTGGAGCAGCCGGAGCGGATTCTCCCCGGCGGTTACTTGTACATGACGGATTTGATCGGCCAGCCTGCTTTCATGAACGAAATCGGCAAAATGTTCGCCACCGCTTTCGCCGATCGCCAGATCGATGTCGTCATGACCGTGGAAACGAAAGGCATCCCGCTGGCATACGCTACCGGGGCGCAATTGAATTTGCCGGTCGTGCTCGTCCGCCGCGACCAGAAGGCGACGGAAGGATCGGCCGTAAGCATCAATTACGTGTCCGGCTCCAACAAAAGCCTGCATACGATGATTTTGGCGCGCAGAGCGCTGAAAGAACAATCGCGCGTATTGATCGTGGACGATTTTATGAAAGCCGGGGGAACGGTGCAAGGAATGATCGATCTGTTGAAAGAATTCGATGCCACCGTAGCCGGCGTAGGCGTGTTCGTCGAATCGGGCGATATCGGCTCCGAGGAGCGGCTGCTTCACGACTACATATCGCTCGCCAAGCTGTCCAAAGTAGATTACAAAACAAAACAAATCTCGGTCGTTCCGGGGAATTATTTTGAAGAGAGGGAATGAGAAATGAACATTGAAACGGTAAATACGAATCAGGCGCCTGCGGCAATCGGACCTTATTCGCAAGCGGTCAAACTTGGCAATGTCGTTTTTACGTCCGGGCAAATTCCTCTAGGATTGGACGGAAATGTCGTGGAAGGCGGGATCGAGGAGCAGACGCATCAAGTATTCCGCAATTTGCAGGCAGTTTTGACGGAAGCGGGATCGTCTTTCAGCCAAGTGTTGAAGGCGACGGTTTTCATTAAAAATATGGACCAATTCGCAGCCGTCAATCAAATTTACGCCTCTTATTTCGGCGATCATAAGCCGGCTCGATCCACGGTCGAAGTCGCTCGTCTGCCGAAGGATGTTCTTGTCGAAATCGAATTGATCGCGTCGATATAACACAGGTTTTGTCGAAAACCTAATCCCCGCTTGGCTTTGTTCAAAAAAAATTAAAACGTTTCCTTAAAAAAAGAAGGATTTTGCTCTCATGTGTGGAATTATACACCAAGTCTTTTGATGGAAAAAGGTGGTGAACACACAATGCAAATTACGGATGTAAGACTTCGCCGCGTCAATTCCGAGGGGCGAATGAAAGCAATCGCTTCCATTACCATTGACAACGAGTTCGTCGTGCATGACATTCGCGTCATCGACGGAAACAACGGCATGTTCGTTGCAATGCCGAGCAAGCGGACTCCGGACGGAGAATTCCGCGATATCGCTCATCCGATCTCTTCGACGACTCGCGAGAAGATTCAAGCCGCAGTATTGGCTGAATACGAGCGCGCCGCTACGGAAGAAGAAGTGATTGAAGAGGGAGCTTAATCAAGTTTTATTAATTGGGGTTCGAAAGGTTTGAAGAAGGAGAGTCTGAACAGGCTCTCTTTTCTTTTTGCGAAGAATAAGATATCATCAATATGAGCGAACAAAGCCCATTTCCAATAAACCGATTTTTATGTAAATTGCACCATGGAGAATGATTTTATATTCTATTACAATAGATAAATAGGATTGGTTACAACATCATGGGGGAGGGGTAGTCCTTGAAGAGGATGGCAATCGTGCTTGCCGCAGGGCAAGGGAAACGTATGAAATCCAAGCTTTACAAAGTACTGCATCCGGTTTGCGGGAAGCCGCTCGTCGACCATGTGCTTACCGTGATGGAAAATGTACAATGCGAACGTACAGTCGTCGTCGTCGGCCACGGCGCCGATGCCGTCAAATCGTATTTGGGCGAACGCGCCGAATATGTGCTGCAGGAAGAGCAGCTCGGCACGGGCCATGCCGTCAAGCAGGCGAAACCGCTGCTCGAAGCGGAGCCGGGCATGACGCTGGTCGTGTGCGGAGACACGCCGCTCATTACGGAAGCTTCGCTTCAGAAGCTGATGGCGCTCCACGAGGAAGCGAAAGCGGCTGCAACGATCCTAACCGCCGAATTGGACGATCCGCAAGGATACGGACGAGTCATTCGCGGCGAAGACGGTTCGGTGCGCAAAATCGTCGAGCAGAAGGACTGTACGGCCGAGGAACATAAACAACGCGAAATCAATACGGGAACGTATTGTTTTGACAATTTGAAGCTGTTTGCCGCATTGGAGCAAGTTCGCAACGAAAATTCGCAGCAAGAGTATTATTTGACCGACGTGATATCGATTTTGCGCGAACAGGGCGAAACGGTACAGGCCTATTGCACGAAGGACCAGGCGGAAGCGGTCGGCGTGAACGACCGGCTGCAATTGGCGGCGGCGGAACAGTTGATGCGCGAACGCATTAATCGCCTCCATATGCTGAACGGCGTGACGATCATCGATCCGGCGTCGACGAATATTGGGCCGGATGTAACGATCGGAGCCGATACCGTCATTTACCCGGGAACGGTGCTGGGCGGACGGACGACGGTCGGGGAAGACTGCGTCATCGGACCGAATAGCGAGATCCATGAGTCGCAGCTCGGGGAAGGCGTAACGGTGAAGCATTCCGTCCTGACGGGCGCGGTCGTAGGCCGTCACAGCAGCGTAGGGCCCTTCGCCTATTTGCGACCTGGAGCGCGGTTAGGCGAAGACGTGAAAGTCGGCGACTTCGTCGAAATTAAAAACGCTTCGCTCGGCGACGGGTCGAAAGTATCGCATTTAAGCTATATTGGCGATGCTAGAGTAGGCAAAAACGTCAATATTGGCTGCGGCGCGATAACGGTCAACTATGACGGGTATAATAAATCCGTTACGGAAATCGAAGACGATGCCTTCGTCGGAAGCAATGTCAATTTAATAGCGCCGGTCAAAGTCGGAAAAGGCGCCTATGTCGTTGCCGGTTCTACGATCACCCACAATGTGGATGACAACGACCTGGCGATCGCGCGGGAAAGACAAGTAAACAAGCCTGGGTATGCCGAGAAAATACGGGCTCGGGCACAAATAAAAAAACGTAATGCGGAGCACTCATAAGATGAATATTATAGAATTGGAACCACCAGCGTTATTCAAACAACGAACCGCCACGGAGGGTAATGGGTTTATGGCTTATTGCGATTCGAAACTGAAAATCTTTACCTGCAACTCCAATCCGATGCTGGCGCAGCTGATTGCCGACCATGTCGGCGTGCCGCTCGGCAATTCGGAGACGTTAAGCTTCAGCGACGGGGAAATTCATATCAAATTATCCGAAAGCGTACGCGGTTGCGATGTTTATGTCGTGCAATCCACCTGTGCTCCGGTAAACGACAATTTGATGCAATTGCTCGTCATGGTTGACGCATTGAAGCGGGCTTCGGCCAAAACGATTAATGTCGTCATCCCTTATTACGGTTATGCGAGACAAGACCGCAAGGCGCGGGCCCGCGATCCGATCACGGCGAAGCTCGTCGCCAATCTGATCGAGAAAGCCGGGGCGCATCGCGTAATTGCATTGGATTTGCACGCGACGCAAATTCAGGGGTTCTTCGACATTCCCGTCGATCATCTCGTTGGCGTTCCGATTCTAGGCCATTATTTTCTCGAGAAAAAAATCGAGGACGTCGTCGTCGTATCGCCTGACCACGGCGGTGTCGTACGCGCCCGCAGATTAGCCGATTATTTGAAAGCTCCGCTAGCCATTATCGATAAGAGGCGGCCGGAACCGAATGTGAGCGAAGTGATGAACATCATCGGGAAGGTCGAAGGGAAGACGGCGATTATTATCGACGATATTATCGATACGGCCGGCACGATCGTGCTCGGCGCGAACGCGCTCAAAGACGCAGGCGTGAAGGAAGTGTACGCTTGTTGTACGCATCCGGTGCTGTCCGGTCCGGCGATGGAGCGGCTCAGCCAGTCTCCGATCAAAGAAGTGGTCGTAACGGATACCATACCGATAACGCACCCGAATCCGTCGGACAAGATTAGACGTTTGTCGGTAGCCCCTTTATTGGGCGAGGCGATTATTCGAGTGCATGAGGAAGTATCCATCAGCACGTTGTTTGAGAACTAGCAAGAAGAAGAGGGTTACTTTCCCACGCTGCGGGGGAAGTAACCCTTATTGTGTCGCATATGATCCCGCCTGCGATGGCGTTTGGGAAACTGTCGATCCGAATCACGCTTATGGTTCGTTGCTCTCATGTGATCCATTGGATTTTATGCAATGTTTTAGCCATTCCGACCCGGAAATAGGGTCTTTCATTGGAATTCATCCAACGGAATGTTCCAAAAACATGGCTAAACGGCGACCCAAGGCGCAAATCCATTGTATGTTTTCCAATAGAGACCGTTTTGGATCAACAATTTTGCAATTTTGATTGTACATTTTCCAATGATACCGCCTACAAACGGCTCGGTCCCGTTAATAACCGGGTCGGGATATGAATTGGAAGCGGCGGCGGTTGTATAGAACCTGGTTGACTTGCACGAATTGTTTGCAGAACGATTCGACCTTCCCGATATCTTGGTGAATTTGTTTATCGTAGACTTGAATGGGGACCTGCGCGTCGATATGATCTTGAAAGTGCTTGTCTTTCGTGAGCTTCTGCCCGTTGGCATAAGACATACAATAAACTCACCGCCCGATTCGAATTGGTTTCTCGTATTGTGAATGATTTCGTGTATCATTATCGGTAAAACATATTTTAACATAAAAAAGTGAGGGTTAACATGGCTTTGAAATGGATCGTCGGTTTGGGCAACCCGGGTTCCTCCTATCAGGCAACCCGTCATAACGTAGGGTTCATGGCTGTTGACGAGCTTGCGAAACGATGGGGAATTACCGTCAATCAGAGCAAATGCAAAGCGTTAATCGGCGAAGGGATCATTGACGGGACGAAGGCGGTGCTGATCAAGCCGATGACATATATGAATCTTTCCGGCGAATCGGTGCGGGCGTTTATGGATTACTATAAAGCGGACCTGCAGGACATGATTGTCGTGTATGACGATTTGGATACCGAGTTTGGCAAAATCCGGCTGCGATATCAAGGCAGCGCCGGCGGACATAACGGCATCAAATCGATCATCCAGCATACGGGGACCCAAAGCTTCCATCGCGTTCGCATGGGAATATCCCGTCCCGAACCGGGCTACGATATCGCCGATTACGTGTTGTCCAAATTCGCAAAAGCGGAAGGCGACAAGCTGCGGCAAATGATCGAATCGACTTGCGACGCATTGGAATTCGCGATGAAGCATCCGTTTGAACAAACGATGGCCAAATTCAACGGTTAATCGGGTTCGGGCTAATTTTGCCCCATATTGGGTATACTAAGTGACATATTGACAAGATTTGTTCGAAGGGCGTTAAGCGCCGTTCGCAAAACAAACCTCAATGTATATCCAATGTTCGGGAGGCATATAGATGTCAATAAACTATATTTGCAGGCATTGCCATACGCCCATCGGCCGCATCGACGACGCGAACGTGAGCGAGGCGCAGCTCGGGTTCCATTTCTTGACCCCCGAGGAGCGCAGCGATATAATATCGTATAGTCCGAATGGAGACGTAACGGTCAAGATGACTTGCGATTATTGCAAGGAAGCGCTGGACAATCACCCCGAGCTGGTGTTGGCGCCGAATCCGTTGCAATGAATTGCAAATGTTTCATTTGTTGAAGGATGAAAATTTGCAATCAGAATTGCAAATAGGCATATTGTGATCCATGCCAATTTGTCAATAAACGGCAAATGTTTCATTTGTTGAAGGATGAAAATTTGCAATCAGAATTGCAAATAGGCATTATCGCAGTGACGACTATTTGTCAATTTGTAGCAGATTGGCATATTGTAGTAATGGCAATGACGTGAATATAAGCAAATGATTCATGCGCATTCAACGTTTATACGGCCTTGGCAAGTTCGCCGAGGCTTCTTTTTAGTTCATAGATCAGTTTTCTCTAAAGAGAGGTGCGGTTTTGTTGTTACAGGCACTTATAGAAGCATTTTCAGAAGATCGGGATTTCCAATCGATCTCGTCGGGCATTCGTTCGGGAATGAAGGAGCAGCTCATTTCGGGACTGACCGGATCTTCCCGCCAGATTATGATCGCCTCGCTGGCTGAGGAATTGAAGCGCCCGATATTGATCGTGACGCATAATATGTTTGCCGCTCAGAAAATAGCGGAAGATTTGCAAGAATGTTTGTCGCCTGAGAAAGTATTGCTTTACCCCGCCAATGAACTTGTCGCGGCGGAAGCGGCGATTTCAAGCCCGGAAACGCTTGCACAGCGAATCGATGTAATGATGAAATGCTCCCGCGGATTCAGGGGCATCGTTGTCGCGCCCTATTCCGGCGTGCGCCGATTTCTGACGAGCCGGCAGGTGATGGCCGAAGCGCATTTGGACGTGCAGGTCGGACAAACGCTATCGCCGGAGGCGTTCATCCGCCGGATGGTGGAGCTCGGATACGAACGGGTGGAACAGGTAGAGTCGAAGGGAGAGATGAGCGTACGCGGCGGTATCGTCGATTTCTATCCGCTGACGGCGCCGGTTGCCTGTCGGATCGAATGGTTCGGCGATGAAATCGACTCGATCCGCACGTTCGACCCGGGCGATCAGCGGTCGATCGACAAGATGACGTCCGTCGCCATTCCGACGTGCAAAGAAATGATCGCCGATGAGCAGCGATTCGCGCGCGCGGCCGAATTCGCTTACGATCTGTTGGAGAAGCAGCTCGAGAAAATGAGCGACCGCCAGGCGAAGGAGAAACTGCGCGAAGAAATTGGGCATGAAATCGAGCAATTGCGGGAGCAAACGTATTTCTCGGAAATCTATAAATATATAGCGCTGCTGTATCCGGAACGGGAAACTTTGTTCGACTATATGCCGGAGGATACGATCTTGATTGTCGACGAGCCTTCGCGTCTGCTCGATACGGCGAAGCAGCTGGAGCGCGACGAAGCGGAATGGAACTTGCATTTGCTGCAGAACGGCAAGTCTCTGCCCGGATTCGTCCTGGGGCATCCGTCGGATCAAATCATGTACCGCCGGCCGTTTCAAACGCTGTTCTTGTCCCTATTTCTTAGACAAGTTCCCCATACGCAGCCGCAGAACATCATTAACTTCATGTGCCGCGCGATGCAAGATTTCCACGGCCAGATGAACGTGCTGAAGGCGGAGATGGAACGGTGGAGGAAGCTCGGCGCCAAAGTCATGATGCTGGCGAGCGGCCAAGAGCGGATGGACCGGATGCGGCGCGTGCTGCAAGACTATCAAATCGAGGAACCTATTCTATTGCAGGGCAACCTCCAAACCGGCTTCGAGCTTCCCTCGATTCATCTGGTGGTCATTACCGAAGGGGAGATGTTCTCGCAGAAGCAGCGGAAAGTTCGCTCCAAATTCGATAAAAAAATCGATAACGCCGAACGGATCAAAAGCTATACCGAGCTGAAAGTAGGAGACTACGTCGTTCACCAAAACCATGGGATCGGCAAATATTTAGGCATCGGCACGCTCGAAATCAACGGCATCCATAAAGATTACTTGCATATTCTTTATGCCGGCGGCGATAAGCTGTCGGTTCCGATCGAGCAAATCGATATGATTCAGAAGTATGTCGGCTCCGAGGACAAGGAACCGAAGGTTTATAAATTAGGCGGCACCGAGTGGGCGAGGGTGAAAAGCAAGGTACGCTCTTCCGTTCGCGATATCGCCGACGATTTGATCAAGCTGTACGCCGCGCGCCAAGCGGCTCCCGGATTCGCTTTCGACAAAGATACGCCGGATCAGCACGAGTTCGAAGCGATGTTTCCATACGAGGAAACGCGGGATCAATTGCGGGCCATCGAAGAGATTAAGAGGGATATGGAGCAACCCCGCCCGATGGATCGCTTGCTCTGCGGCGACGTCGGTTACGGCAAAACGGAAGTAGCCGTGCGGGCGGCGTTCAAAGCGGCGATCGAAGGCAAGCAGGTGGCCGTGCTGGTGCCGACGACGATATTGGCGCAGCAGCATTACGAGACGTTCCGCGAGCGGTTCGCCGCTTATCCGATGAATATTCAAGTATTGAGCCGTTTCCGCTCGAAGAAGGAACAATCGGAAACGATGAAGGGCATTAAACGGGGGACGGTCGATATTGTGATCGGGACTCATCGTTTGCTTTCGCAAGATGTCGTCTTTAAAGAATTGGGACTGCTGATCGTCGACGAGGAGCAGCGTTTTGGCGTGTCTCATAAAGAAAAGCTGAAAAAGCTGAAGACGAATGTGGACGTGCTTACGCTCACCGCGACGCCGATTCCGCGGACGCTTCATATGTCCATGCTCGGCGTACGCGACTTGTCCGTCATCGAGACGCCGCCGGAAAATCGTTTTCCGGTGCAAACGTACGTCGTCGAACATAGCAATACGCTCGTCCGCGAAGCGATCGAACGCGAGATTGCGCGCGGAGGGCAAGTATACTATTTGTTCAACCGCGTTCAAGGCATACATCAAATGGCCGAGCATATTTCCATGCTCGTCCCGAACGCGCGCGTCGCGGTCGGACATGGGCAAATGTCGGAGCAAGAGCTGGAGCGGACAATCCTCGATTTTCTCGACGGCGAGTTCGATGTGCTGGTTAGCACGAGCATTATCGAGACAGGAGTCGACATTCCTAACGTCAATACGCTGATCGTCCACGATGCGGACAAGATGGGATTGTCGCAATTGTATCAGTTGCGCGGCCGTGTCGGGCGCTCCAACCGGATTGCGTACGCCTATTTCACGTATCAGAAGGACAAGGTTTTAACAGAGGTCGCCGAGAAAAGGCTGCAGTCGATCAAAGAATTTACCGAGCTCGGTTCCGGCTTCAAAATTGCGATGAGGGATTTGGCGATTCGCGGCGCGGGCAATTTGCTCGGCGCGGAGCAGCACGGATTTATCGCTTCGGTCGGCTTCGATCTGTATTCCCAAATGTTAGGCGATGAGATCGCCAAGCGGAAAGCCGAAATGTACGGAGAGACCGAGGAGACGGCCAAAGAATGGTCGACGGTGATCGACCTGAATATCGACGCCTATTTACCCTCAGACTACATTTATGATAGTATTCAAAAGATTGAGATATACAAAAAAGTCGCTGCAGTTCGTTCGTTGGAGGAGACGCAAGATTTGCACGAGGAACTGGAGGACCGGTTCGGCGATTTGCCGCCGGCTGTCGTGAACTTGCTTGCGGTTGCGAGACTGAAAGTGTACGGGAGACTGTACGCTCTTGACTCGATCTCGCAAAAAGGGGATGATATTGTTATCAAAATCAATGCCGGAAAAGCGGATACCGTCAAGCGCACCAAGCTGGCGGAGATCAGTTCGCAATTCGACAAACGCGTCGGTTTTGAACCGGGTTCCAACACGAACATTTATTTGCGCTGCAAAGGGCTGAATGAACAACAATCGATGGCGCTGGTGGAATCGTTTTTGCGCAATGCCGGAGAAGCTTTTAAATCGAAAGGAGAACTGCAAGATGCTGTCAAATAAATCGAAGCGCGCATGGACAACGGCGATTCTAGCCTTAGCGGCAATCCTTGTCCTGTCCGTCGGCGCAGGCTGCGGCCAGAAAAATAAAACGGGCGGCGCGGCGAAAGAAAAAGTCGTTGCGACTTATAACGGGGGCCAGATTACAGAGAGCGAATTCAATAAAGAATTGGATTTGATGGTATTCCTGTATCCGCAATATGAGCAAATCGTCGCGATGGACGAATTTAAGGAGTTTTTGCTGGAGCAGCAAGTCGCGTATAAAGTGTTAAGCGAACGGGCCGGCAGCGATGCGAAGGCGGAAGGGGAGAAGATGGCCGAAGAACAAATCAAGGCGATGCACGATCAAGCCGGCGATGAGTTCAAAGCCGATCTGGACAAGCATAAGCTGACCGAGCAAGACGTGAAAAACTATATGGCTAAAATGTTCTCGATCGACGCCGATTTCCGCAGCAAAGTGTCGGACGAGCAAACCAAAGCGCAGTTTGATAAAATCGAAGACGACTTCACCGTCGCTTCCGTACGCCATATTCTCATCGGACTAACGACGTCCGACAATAAGGAACGGACGAAAGAAGAAGCGCTGAAAATCGCCAAGGATATCGAAGCCAAATTAAAAGCGGGCGAAGATTTCGCCAAACTGGCGAAAGAATACTCCGACGACCCGGGATCGAAGGACAACGGGGGTTTGTACGAGAACAAGGAAGTAAGCTTATGGGTGCCTGAATTCAAAAAGGCCGCGATCGAGCTTCCGCTCAACCAAATCAGCGAGCCGATCGAAACCAGCTACGGTTATCATGTGTTGAGAGTCGAGTCCCGAACGGAGAAGACGTTCGATGAATTAACCGACGATCAGAAGAAAAACGTCAAAAGCATGGCGGCCGGCGAGCAAATCAACGAGTTCATGCAGAAGGAATTGCCGAAGCTGAATATTAAGTCGAACTTGCCGAAGAAGGAAGAGCCGAAGAAAGAAGAACCGAAAAAGGAAGAATCGAATCAGGATCAAAACAAGGAAGGCAAATAATACCTCCATTGGGTCGATCAGCAAATTAATTGAAAAATTATTGAACAAGCGAAAAATAGCTGTCGAAAAATTGCTATTTTTTGCTTTTTTGCGAAACTATTTAGGAATAATGCGCGTACAACCATCATGTATAAGAATCTGGGAGCAGATGAATACTATGGTCATGATTTCACCAAAAATCTACATCTCCCCTCTTCCCAATAAAAAACAGTAGTTGCAAACCATTGAAGAAAGCGAGGCAACAAGAAAGATGAAAGCTACTGGTATTGTTCGTCGTATTGATGATTTAGGTCGTGTCGTTATTCCTAAAGAAATTCGCCGCACGCTAAGAATTCGCGAGGGGGACCCTTTGGAAATTTTCGTGGATCGCGACGGAGAAGTGATTTTGAAAAAATATTCGCCGATCGGGGAATTGGGCGACTTCGCGAAAGAATATGCGGAATCGTTGTATGAAAGCACGGGGCATATTACCCTCATAACCGATCGCGACACGATTATTGCGGTTGCGGGAGGCTCCAAGAAAGAATATATGGATAAGCAAATCGGGTCTTTGCTCGAACATTGCATGGACAACCGCAAGACGCTTCTGGAGGCGACTCCGGGTACTTACGAAATTAGCAGGGACAATCAGGATACGTACAGCTCGTTCGTTGCGGCGCCGATCATTGCCGGAGGCGATCCGATCGGAACGGTCGTCTTGTTGAATAAAGACGAAGGCGTGAAGATGTCGCAATTGGAAACCAAAATGGCGGAAACCGCCGCCGCCTTCTTAGGGAAGCAGATGGAGCAGTAGAGGCATTAATGGGCCATTTCCGTTCGCAAACTTCTATAACGACCGTCACGGGTGGGTTATAGAAGTTTTTTGCATATGAAGTACAACAATCGAGTCGAGGGGCGCTTATGGGAGAGAAGGGAAGCGCGGCCGCGGGCAAGCTGTGGCAAGGCGCGCTCATGCTCGGTATGGCGGCTGCCGTATCGAAGCTGATTGGCACGTTGCAGAAAATACCGCTTCAAAATATAGCCGGGGATGCAGTGTTCGGTATTTATAACGCCGTATATCCGTTTTACGTGCTGCTGCTCTTTCTCGCGACGGCAGGCTTTCCGGTGGCCGTGTCCAAGTTCGTGGCCGAACGGACGGCTGTCGGCGATGAAGCGGGGGCGCGCACAATATTGCGCATATCGGCGGCGCTGCTTGCGGCGTTAGGAATCGTCTTCTTCGCCGCCTTATACTTGGGAGCGGAGCATGTCGCGTCCTGGATCGGACAGCGCCAGACGGCGAGAGCGATACAAAGCGCATCCTTCGCCCTGCTGCTCGCTCCGGTCATGGCGGCGCTGCGCGGATATTTCCAAGGGAAGCAGAATATGCTGCCGACCGCGGTCTCGCAATTGGCCGAGCAAACGGTACGAGTGGCGACGATGGTGGCCTTATTGATCCATTTCACGAACATCGGCGCTTCCGCCGATTGGATCGCGGCCGGGGCGACCTTCGGATCGGCGGCCGGTGCGGCGGGCGGACTTGCGGTCATGATCTGGTACCGGATCAGGGACGCCCGCGGCGGGATAAGCATCGCCGGAGCCAACGCCGCCGCCGAAGCGGCACGGAAGGAGCCGCTCTGGACGACCGTGCGCCGGCTTGTCCGGTACGCGATCCCCGTTTGCTTGGGCGCCATCGCCGTTCCGGTTATCGGGATCGTCGATACGTTCACCGTTCCGCGCCTGCTGCAGCATAGCGGAATGGCCGGACTGCAAGCGCTGGCCGAATACGGCGTCTACAACCGCGGCTTGCCGCTCGTCCAACTTGTCGGGATGGTCGTCAGCTCGTTGTCGGTCACTTTCGTCCCGGCGATGGCGCAAGCGGCGCAGCGGGGCGTACAAGCCGCCTACACGGCGCAAATTCACCGGACGCTGCGCTGGTTCGGTTTGACGGGGTGCGCCGCCTCGATCGGCCTCGCACTGCTCTCGGAGCCGATTAACGTCATGTTGTATACGAACGACGCAGGCACGGACGCCATGACGATCGTCTCGTTCACGGCCGCCGCCAGCGCGCTTACGATCGTCTCGTCGGCGCTGCTGCAAGCGATCGGCCGCGCGAAGACGCCGGTCGTTCATCTGCTGCTGGCGACGGCGGTCAAGATCGGCCTGAACGTATGGCTCGTCCCGTTGTGGGGAATTAACGGGGCCGCGCTGGCCGGCGTCGTCGCCTATGTCTTCGCGGCGCTGCTCAATACGGGCGCGCTGCTGCGGGCGGCGGGCATCCGCCCCGACTTCGCGGCCGATCTCGGCAAACCGGCGCTTGCGCTCGCCGTTATGGCCGTCGCGGTCTGGGCCGCGAAGCTGGGGACGGCGTCGCTGCTTGCCGCCATCGGCGTTGCGGGGACGAGGACGGCCGCAGCGGCCGTCGCGCTGACCGGCGTCGCCGTCGGCGTCGCTGCCGTCGGTTTTGTCGTTATCGCAACGCGAATGATGACCGAGCGCGAACTGCTAGCCGTTCCGCTGCTGCGGAAGCTGGTTCCCCGGGCGAAACGTTCCGTGGATTTCCGCTAACTTATAGGAGGGATATCATATGTGTGCAGCCATTACCGTCGTCGGGCTTGGAACCGGCGACGCCGATCAGCTTACCCTTGGCGTTTGGAAGACGCTTCAATCCGCAAAGCGCCTGTTCGTGCGGACGGAGCGCCATCCGATGATGGCGATGCTTCGGGATCACGGCATCGCTTATACGTCGTTCGACTCCGTCTACGAGTCGCATGAATCGTTCCCGGACGTATACGATGCGATTGCAACGAAATTGGTGGCATGGGCCGCGGAATCGGGCGACATCGTCTATGCTGTGCCGGGTCACCCGATGGTGGCGGAAGCGACGGTTCGCCTGCTGCGGGAACGTTGCCCGGACGCGGGTGTCGAGCTTGCGATCATGGGGGGCGAGAGCTTCCTGGATCAGACGTTTCTGCGGTTCGGCTTCGATCCGATCGAAGGCTTCCAACTGCTGGACGCCCACGATTTGCCGTCTTCGCTGCTGCAGCCGAAGCTGCATACGGTCATCGGCCAAGTATACGATACGTTTACCGCTTCGGACGTCAAGCTGAGCCTGATGGAGGTTTATCCCGACGATTACGAGGTTGTCGTAGGCCATGCGCTCGGCGTTTCGGGCGAGGAGCGGATCGTTCGGGTGCCGCTGTATGAATTGGACCGGTTGGAGGGATACGGCAATCTGTCGCTCATATGGTTGCCGCAAACGGAAGCCGACAGCGTCCGCAATCGGACGTTTGCCCGCTTGCATGAAATCGTCGGCATTTTGCGCAGTCCGGAAGGCTGCCCGTGGGATCGCGAGCAAACGCATCAATCGATCCGCAAAAATTTGATTGAAGAAACGTATGAAGTGCTTGAGACGATTGACGACGACGATCCGTTGGCGATGCAGGAGGAGCTGGGAGATTTGCTGCTGCAAATTATGCTTCACTCGCAGATGGAAGAGGAAACGGGAACATTTACCGTTTACGACGTTATTAACGGATTGAACGAAAAGCTGCTGTTCCGCCATCCGCACGTATTCGGCGATCAGGCTGCCGGGAATGCGGACGAAGCGCTCCGCAACTGGGACCAGATGAAGGCGGAAGAGAAACGGCGCAAGGGGATCAACCCGGATGAGCGGTCGGCGCTGGACGGCGTTCCGCGCGATTTGCCGGCGCTGATGAAAGCGTACAAGCTTCAGAAGAAGGCGGCGAAAGTCGGCTTCGATTGGGACAAGCTCGAAGACGTGCTTGCCAAAGTGGAGGAAGAGCTGGCCGAATTGAAACAAGCGGTTGCCGGCGAAGAGCCGCATGAACGCCAAATGTCCGAGCTTGGCGACTTGTTGTTTGCGGTTGTGAACGCGGCGCGGTTCGTCAAGGCGGATCCGGAAGAGGCGCTTGCGATGACCAATCGAAAATTTATTCGAAGATTTCGCCATATTGAAGAGCAACTGCGTATAAGAGGCAAATCTTTTGACCAAACTGATTTACTAGAGATGGAGCAATGGTGGCAGGAGGCCAAAACGCTAGATTAACGCGCGGATCGAACCGTTTTCGCCAAAATTCTATTAAATTGCTCAAATTTCGAAAAAAGAAGTTTCTAAAAGAAGGAATTTCCTAACAAACCAAGAATACATAATCGATTAATCTTTATTTTGGGAGGCTTATAATAATGAACAAAACTGATTTGGTAAACAACATTGCAACAAAAAGCGGTTTGACAAAAAAGGACGTTGAGTCCGTTTTGAACAGCTTTTTGGGCGAAGTAACGGATGCGCTTGCTAGCGGCGACAAAGTGCAATTGATCGGTTTCGGCACGTTCGAAACCCGCAAACGCTCCGGCCGCACGGGCCGCAACCCGCAAACGGGCAAAACGATCCAAATTCCGGAATCGAACGTCCCTGCGTTTAAAGCGGGCAACAAACTTAAAGAAGCTGTAAAATAATAATGCGTGTCGATAAATTCCTGAAAGTATCGAGGCTGATTAAGCGGCGCACCGTTGCCAAGGACGTGTCGGATCAAGGCCGGGTATGGATTAACGGCAAAGACGCGAAACCGAGCAGCTCCGTGAAAGTCGGCGACGAAATTACGATTCAATTCGGTCAGAAGCTCGTCACCGTCCGAGTGGAACGTACGGCGGAAACGACCCGGAAAGAGGAAGCGGCGCACTTATATACCTTGATCAAGGAAGAACCGATTGCGAAAAACAACGACTTCCAGTGGTAACTTCAAAAGTATAGTCACAAGAGACAATGTCATGAGACGTTGTCTCTTTTTTCAGTTCTAAAGCGAATGCCTCCTCCATAAGCTAGTCTTAGAAGGAGGGGTACATGCCATGGTCGATCAAGGAAAAACGAAGCGGCAAGAGGTAAAAATGCTCAATCGCAAGCTTCTCGAAATTTCCGGGGTGAGCAATGTGGAAAGTTTCGATAACGAGGAGTTTCTCTTGGATACGGAATGCGGATTTATCGCCATTCGCGGGCAAAATTTGCACATTAAAAATTTAAGCCTGGAGCAAGGTCTTGTCGCGATCGAAGGATTGGTCAACTCCCTAACCTACTTGGATCCAAACTCGCAAGGCAAATCAAAAGGCCTGTTAGGGAAGTTGTTTAAGTGAGCTTGCATATTCAATTGATGACCGTGCTCGCGATGCTGGCTAGCGGGGTATGCATGGGCATCGTGTTCGACAGCTACCGCGTCGTTTCGGGCCAGCTCTATTTCCCCAAATGGACGAAGCCGGTTCTCGATATCGTGTATTGGCTGCTCGCGACAGGATTCGTATTCCGCGTGTTATATGTCAATAATCAGGGAGAAGTGCGGTTTTATGTTTTCCTCGGCCTTTTTCTAGGAGTTTGGTTCTATTTTTTGTTCATTAGTTCAATAACGGTAAAAATTGTGGTAATCTTAATTAAGGCGGTCAAGCAGTTCATTTGGTTCCTTGTGCGTTTCTTTGATGTAACTGTGGTACGGCCCATTATTTTACTATATCGATTATTGCGAATTCTCGCCGGTTTTTTGCTTGCGATTTCCATCTTTATCGGCAAAATGCTGCTGCATATCTTGCTTCCGTTTTGGAAGCTGCTCGCATGGATGGCCAAGCCTCTCGTACGGAGATTGCGGATGCCGGAATGGCTTAGACGCATCGGGGATTGGATCGCAAAGCTATGGAAACGGCTGTTTGACTGATAGAGTATAAGCGGATGCTTACGAAGATAGTTTATACGAAGCTTTTGCAATGAAGTAGACCTCACAAACGAAGCGAATGCTTACGAAGTTAGTTTTGCTTCGCAAAACTTATAGGAGGGTAGATTATGGCATCATCTTCAGCAGGGAAACCGTCAGCTAAATATGTGGGAGCGCGCAGGCGTCTACGGCTTTGGATGATGTTCATGGTCGTTTTCTTCGGTTGGTGCGTCTACACTTTTTTCACGCAGAGCGTGCAGCTGAATTCCAACCGGGAGCAGCTGGTCGGTGTGGCGAAGTCGCTTAACGAGACGACGCAAGCCCGGGACGAATTGAAACAAGAGATCGTTCGGCTGAACGATCCGGAATATATCGGGCAAGTCGCCCGCAAGAAACAGGGCCTTTATTTGCCAGGCGAAACCCCTATTAAAGTCAATGAGCCCTAAATTGGGAGAATAGGGCGTTTCTTGGGACATCTGTCAGTTGACCAAAGCCTCTCGATTCGGTTATAATCAGCGTAGCTAAAGCTTTTTGCTACGAAGGCTTTGCATATTTTTAAGGGAGGATCATTTTATTCTATGTCAATTGAAGTGGGCACCAAGTTAGAGGGCAAGGTGACAGGTATTACACATTTCGGAGCGTTTGTAGATCTGTCAGGAGGTGTCACGGGTCTCGTTCACATCTCGGAAATCGCCGACAACTATGTGAAAGACGTCAATGATCATCTGAAGATTGATGATGTCGTAACGGTCAAAGTTATCAATGTTGACAAAGACGGCAAAATCGGTCTCTCCATCAAGCAGGCGATCGACAAACCGGTGGAAAGCAGCCGGCCGTCGAGAGCGCCACGATCGGACCGTCCAAGTTACGGAGACGGGGACCGTCCGGGAGGATTTCAACGTGAGCGAGGAGGGCGTTCGTTTAGACCGCAAACCAACAAAACTTCATTTGAGGATAAAATGTCCCGCTTTCTCAAGGACAGCGAAGAACGCATTTCATCATTGAAGAAAAACACGGAAGGCAAACGCGGAGGACGCGGCGCCAAACGTATGTGATAGATCCGATATAGGCAAACCGCAACAGCTTATGCTGATTGCGGTTTTTTTAATTTCCGCTCGCAACGGCAGCAACTGCAAAAATCCATTAATTCGGTGGAAAAATTAATTTTTTGAGCGTAGAACTGCAAAAATCCACTTATTCGCGCCTACTTTGCCGATTTTAAGGTCATTTGGGAAGAAATAACTGGATAATTCATCATACCGCTGGCGGCTGACGATTCGCCCGAGCGGGCTAACGAAACTTATACACGCTAATAACCTGTAAATCACCATGTTGCAATGTCTAACGAAACTCAAACACGCTAATGAGGGGGAAAAGACGGTAAAACCGCCGATTTCCAATGAATAACGATGCGTACTTTCGCTAGAATGGGGACGTCTTCATTTTGAGCCTAATAAGAATTGCCAGTTTCGTTAGCGCCAAACAAGGAGCGCAGGTCCGCGCGATCGCCTTCGAAATGGAGGGAGGCATCCCCTTCTATATGCGCAATAAAGCCAGTACCATCAACGGTGGCGAATGGTGAAGCAGACCTCCAATTGCGGGTTTTCGAAGCTATCTTCCCCCATATATGACTCCTCGTATGATTGCTCTCTGCCTCCTTTGTCGATATCCCTCTCGTTCAGAAGCGTCGCACCTTCAATCGATAAGCCGGTTTTCGTTTTCTTGACGGGAGCCTGCAGGTATCGATATGGGGGACATCGGAAGCCGTCCGGATTATCTTCATAACGAAGGAGGAGTTCATGTATGAACGGAGATCTATAGCAATCACTCGTTGATTTGGCAGACGCTAGGTTCGAACGACGGGGATCTCTGTCCTGAGTGAGCGGGATTTCGGCAAAAGGCGGAATAAGGAGATACTGCGAGGTTAAGAGAAGAGAACGAACCTCGCATGAAGAATGCCCTGCAAATATAAGGAAATGGCAGGAAAGGACAAACGCGAGCCAGGTATGCTCATGCATGCTCTTCCGGACGCAGCGGCACGGGCAGCATCCCGCGAATAAAATTGTTCAGCGTATTCGTCATGTAAGCGTCTTTGCGGCGGATGAACACCGTCTTGATCACCCGATATTCCTCAGGGATTTCATAACAACGAACCATCTCTTTCGCTTGCGCGCCGGCGACGGCCGATCGGGGGACGACCGTAACCCCGAGTCCGGCCGCCACGCTTCCGATAATCGTCTCGAACGTACCGAACTCCATCATTTTTCGATGAACGATCCCTTCGTCCCGAAGCCAATTCTCCAATCGCTGCCGATAGCCGCAGCCGTGGTTAAACACAAGCAGCGGTTTCTCCAGCAACGCTTCGAGCCCGAACGTTTGCTCGGCGGAGACCAATACCAACTCTTCCTGAAACACCTCATACTGTTCAATTAGAGGATGGTTGATCGGCCCCGTAACGAAGGCTCCGTCCACCTTGAATTGAAGCACGTCCTGCACCAGTTGTTCGGTAACCCCGGCTTTTAAAGACAAATCCACCTGCGGGTATTTCCGATAGAAAGAAGACAGTATTGCCGGGAGCGAGATGATCGTTTCGACCATGCCGATTTCCAGGGAACCCGGTGCGGAAGCCGAGTCCTGGAACGCCTTCATCATATCGTCGAAATGAAGAAGCACTTTGTCGGCATATTCCCGGAACTTCCTCCCTTCGGCGGTCAGGATCATGCCCCGTTGATGCCGATAAAATAACGGCGTTTGCAATTCCTTCTCAATTTGCTTGATTCTTGCCGTGACATTGGATTGGACATAGTTAAGCTCCGCGGCGGCCTTGCTGATACTGCCGTGCAGGGCAACACGCTGAAAAATGCGCAAATCGTTCAGTTCCATGGGACCCCCTTCTTCAGGTATCACTATAAATGATAGTAAACTCAATTTTCATTCATTTTACACTATTATTTCGCTGTTTTACAATACGATATGTGTTCGTCAACGAAGATTAACAGAAAGAGGTATGTATCGATGAAAAATCGGGTTTGGATCGGGGCGGCGCTGTGCCTGCTCGCCAGTATATCTTGGGGGGCGATGTTTCCCGTGGCCGAGAGCGCTTTGAAACGGATTGATCCCTTTTATTTTACTTGTATCCGATATGCTTCCGTATCCGTACTATTAGCGATTCTATTGTTTGCGAAGGAAGGGAAAGCGTCTTTTCGCCTCGAGGGAAAAGGAAAGCATTTGCTATTCTATGGGATTATGGCCTTCACCGTATACAATATATGCATGTTCTGGGGCCAGAAGCAATTGGGGGCGTCGGGCACGATCATCGCATCGCTGACGGAGGCGCTCATGCCGATGATATCCGTCATGTTCGTATGGGCGACGCAATCGCGCAAGCCGCCTACATACACCATCGCCAGCACGATGATTTCATTAGCGGGGGCTATGTTGGTCGTAACGAACGGCGAGTGGAGCTTTTTTATGCAGCTTGGGCAACAGATCTTCCCGTTGTTCCTTCTATTGATCGCGGTGCTGGGATGGGTCATTTATACGGGAGGCGGCGAGAAATTCGCCGGGTGGTCGATTTTGCGTTATTCTACCTTGACATGCATATTGGGCACGCTCGTATCTTGCATCGTCGTAGGGCTAGCCACCGCATTGGGGCTTGTACCGGCGCCCGATTGGCATACCGTCTTCTCCGTCCGGTACGAGATGGCGTTCATGATCCTCCTGCCGGGATTGGCGGCGCTGCTGAGTTGGAATGCCGGCATTCAAATTTTGTCGCCGGTGAACGGCATTTTATTCATTAATTTCGTCCCGATTACGACATTATTGATCATGGCATTTCAGGGCTATCACATTAGCATGTATGAATTATACGGCACAGCCATGGTCGTATTCGCGCTTGTTTGCAACAATTTATTTCTGCGTAAGGCGGAAAAGCGGACATTGGTGGCTGTTCCATCGAATCGGTGACGTTCGACGCGGAAGAGAGAATTTTGTTCCATTCTTGGCGATTGCGTTTTTGACAAAAAGGGTGGGGCGCGGCGTGACGAAAAAAATTTACCGACATGTTCTTACGCCATTCCTTGAAAGTCCGGTTGAAAACACCCTCATCCGAGCGCAAGAAAGCGCGAATCTACCTCAAAAATCAGACATCGTTCTCGAGGGGAATATGCGCCCTACTGTTACAACGGTTGCGAGGCAACGGTTTGCGCGTTCGGCAGGGAGGTTTGTTTTTGTCGGAAATTTTTTTTCTCGCAACCAACGCATTCTGACAAACTTCATAATAGATTGCCTCTATAATGGGGAGCACCCGATAAAAACGAGATACACGAGATAAGGTGGTGCTTTCGATGAAGTTTCCAAATTGGATCAGGAGAGCGGAGCAGGCGTATGCGACAAGGAAAGCGGGCTTGCTCATTGCCGGCATGGGCTTTCTGCTGGGACGGGCGATGATTTTGGACGAGCTCACGCCGTTTGCCGCAGCCTATTTTGCGGTCATTTATTTCATGAGGCGCGAATATGCAGGATGGGTGGCAACCGCGCTTATAACGGGCAGCATCTTTACGCCGCATGCGATGACATGGGTGATCGTGGGGCAATTGCTAGTATTCGTATTGGTACAGCGAGGGCTTCAAGCGTTCGAACGGTCGGAAATTTCCCACGCCCCGCTTATCGTGATGATCTCTTCCTTTAGCGTCAATATGTTCCGGGCGTTGATCGGACAGGACTTCTCCTGGTACGGGTTGATGATGTCCGGCGTGGACGCCGTATTCGGCTTTGTGCTTACCCTCATTTTTACGCAAGCGGTTCCGGTCTTTCTCTTCCTCAAAAAAAATTATACGCTCAAAAACGAGGAGATCGTATGTCTGATCATTCTGCTCGCCTCCGTCATGACGGGCATGGCCGGCTGGACAATTCAGTCGCTGTCGATCACTCATATCGTATCCCGGTATTTGATTCTATTGTTTGCCCTGGCGGGAGGCGCGCCGCTCGGAGCTTCGGTCGGCGTTGTCACGGGACTGATCTTAAGCTTGGCGGATATGCGCGCCATCTTCCAAATGAGCTTGCTGGCTTTTTCCGGGATGCTGGCAGGCATGCTGCGGGAAGGACGCAAATGGGCGGTCGGCTTCGGGATGCTGCTCGGCTCTTCTATCTTATCGATATATTTAGGATCGCAATCGGAGGTTGTCGTCTCCACATTGGAATCGGTCGTCGCCATCGCGTTGTTCCTGCTTACGCCCAAGGCGCTGGTTCAATCGATTGCCAGGTATGTGCCCGGCACGCAGGAGCATGCCAAGACGCAGCATGACTACGCCCGGCGCATCCGCGACGTCACGGCGGAGCGGGTCAACCAATTCTCCGAAGTGTTCCGCCAATTGGCGCGCAGCTTCCGGCAAATCGCCAGCAGCGGGGAAATCGTCAAACGGGAGGAGGAATTCGATCACTTTATGAATGCGGTTGCGGAGCGTTCTTGCGCGACATGTTACCGCCGCAATTTATGTTGGGACGGGAGGTTTTATCAAACTTATCAATTTATGACCGATATGATGACGCAGATCGAAGAGCGGCCCGACTTCGGCAAGAAGCATTTTCCGAAAGAATGGAACAAGCTTTGCGCGAAGCCCGAACAAGTCCTTGGTGTAATGAAACAGCAATATGAGCTGTACAAGCATGACCAACAGTGGAAAAAACAGATTCAGGACAGCCGTCATCTCGTCGCGGAGCAATTATCCGGCGTATCGCAAGTGATGGAGGATTTGGCCAAAGAAATTCAGAGGGAGGGTCAGGAGCTAACGCAGCAGGAGGAGCGCATTCGGCGAACGCTGGATCAGCTTGGCCTGTCGATTCAAAGCATCGATGTAGTCAGTTTGGATCCCGGGCATGTAGAAATCGAGGTGATGCATACATACACGAAAGGGTTCGACGAATGCCGCAAAATTATCGCGCCGCTTCTATCCGATATTATCGGGGAGCATATCGTCGTATCCGGCGAGCAATACGCGCCCGGCGGACGGGAGGGGACCGCCGCGGTGACGTTCCGGTCGGCCAAGACGTACGAGATCGAGACCGGCGTCGCCTTTGCCGCCAAAGGAGGCGACCTGCTGTCGGGCGACAGCTTCAGCACGGTGGAGCTCGGCAACGGCAAGTTCGCCGTGGCGATCAGCGACGGCATGGGCAACGGCGAACGGGCGCAGCTCGAGAGCAGCACGGCCTTGACCATATTGGAGCAGCTGCTGCAATCCGGCATGGACGAGCGTCTGGCGATCAAATCGGTCAATTCGGTGCTCATGCTGCGATCGGCCGACGAGGTGTTCGCCACCGTCGACATGGCGTTGATCGATATGCATACGGCGAAGACGACGTTTATGAAAATCGGCTCGACGCCGAGCTATATTAAGCGGGGACGGGAGGTCATTCCGATTACGGCAAGCAACTTGCCGATCGGCATCCTGCAGGAGATCGAGGTCGACTTGGTGAGCGTTCAATTGCAGCCGGGCGATACGCTCATTATGATGACGGACGGCATCTTCGACGCGCCGGGATACGCGGTCAACAAGGATCTGTACATGAAGCGCATCATCCAAGAGATGGCGTCCGACGATCCGCAGGAGATCGCGGATTGTCTCCTGGAGACCGTCGTGCGCTCCTCACAGGGCGAAATCCGCGACGATATGACGGTCGTCGTCGCAAAGATCGAGAAGCATCGCCCCGAATGGGCGACGATCCACTGGCCCGGCGTCGACCGGCTCGAACGCCCGCGAACGGTGAGTTGAGGGGAGGCGGATGGTGCACACGTGAATTGCGGTGCCGCAAGATTGGTTGCGGTTTACCGCAATTTTTTTGACATTATAGAATTTATAAAATTTTGGGGTGGGCAGGGCTTCCGCCTCGTTTTTGTTTTTGGTAAGGTTAGGATATGGAGACGAACGTGCTAAAACGAATCTTCTTTGATGAACATGGAC
>NZ_CAKKLI010000048.1:0-40845 GCF_918697855.1 Paenibacillus sp. CECT 9249
CATGCCGGAAAGTCCAGTCCCAGATGAAATTTTCAAAGAACGAGCCTGGAAATTTCGAGGCCGTTTTCCATCCCCCTCAGGGGATGGAAACTAACCTATAAGAGCTTTCAAAAGATACTATACGAGGGAGGTTAAGACTATGAGAATTAAGAAACGTTTAGTCTCATCTCTTTTAGTTGTTAGCCTTTTAGTAAGCATGGTTCCTTCATTTGCTGTTGCAGCATCTGGGGATAGTCTTCTTATAGTTAAATAGGATTCAAGGGAAACTTAATTCAAATAAATAACATGGTGGTGTTTTACTTGAAAAAATCTGTAGTCAGCTTTTTCCTTGCAGTACTATTGTCTGTTTCTTTGCTAGGCGTTGCGTATGCTGAAACGCAAACTACCGAATCGAAAATTATTTCTTTCACGGATATTTCCGGGCATTGGGCTGAATCTCAAATCAACAGCGCGGTTGCGGCTGGCTATGTTAGTGGCTATCCGGATGGAACGTTCAAGCCTGACCAAGAAGTCTCGCGGGCGGAATTTACAAAAATGTTGACTACGGCGTTGGGACTGAAAAGTGTGTCCGGTGCTTCTGGGGCATGGTATCAAGAAGCCGTAAATGCCGCTACGGAAGCCGGAATTTACGCTGACGATTTCAAGACTGGCACTTGGGATACGAAAATGCCGCGTAAGGAAATGATGCTTCTCTCTGTACGGGCAGGCATTACCGGTTACAAGCAAGATTATGACATAAACCGGAACCTCTATGAAGGAGCCAGGGCCGGGTTGATTATGGGTACGTCTCCCGGAAATATTGACCCTGACGGTACAACGACTAGAGCACAAGCAGTTGTCGTAATTGAAAGGGTACTTGCAGTTAAACGTGGCGAAACCTTGCCGAGTGACAAATACGCGGTCGGGGCGGCTGAAATCTTGTGGCATCGGACTAACATTTTGACGATGTTACCACAGTATTTTGGGAATCCAACTCAGGAATCCGCTAACGAATATAGCGAGTTTAAAGATGACCTCATGCGGTCTGTTTCTGATAATGGAAAGATTGCTTGTTCAGTAAATAGGCTTGTTGTTGTAGACCTCGATGACCCTAATGATCCTAATAGGGCTCTTGTGACATCTGATGATTTTCGTTGGTATAACGCTAAAGACTCTTTCAAACTGAAAGAAGCTTCTGGCGGTTACGCTGTATTCTATATTGTGGATATTAGCTTAGATAAAGATCATGGTGCCTCCTACGTAACACCTTGTAGAGCTACTGTATACAACAGTGAATGGCATGAGTCTCCCCTTAATGCAACAGATACTAAAAATCTCAATAGAGATTATTCATTTTTCCCTTGGGATAGTAAATATGAAGAATTTATGCTTGGTATTCGTACTGGGACTGAGAGCGGCAAAGTCACTTATACTGCAGGTCAGTTGATTCCTAAACAACATAAAGTATCTAATAAAGAATTTGTTGTTAAGTTCTCTGGAATTGGAAAAAATGAAGGCGTCAAACAGATTTATAGCTCTACGTTAAAATAATCCCTTGAGGGTGATTTAATGAACAGAAAATTGCTAGTTCTGGCGGCCAGTTTACTGGCCGCCATTCTTTTTTAAGATTTAAGTAACCTATTTCAAAATATACATGCTTTTTGTTATGATAAAAGTAACCTTTTTCTAACGGGGTGGTTATGATGTCAAGAGGCGGAAAACGGGTAGGCGCGGGACGGAAAGCCCAAGGTGTAACACGTAAAGTATCTTTAACCCTCACAGAGGTGGAATGGGCGCAGATTAAGGAATCCGGCTTGACGGTTGCGGCTTTCTTAAAACGCCTTATGCACGGGCAGACGGAAGCGCCAGCAGCCAAACCAAGCGGCTACCCGCGCCGCCATGCGGAGGAACGTTGGCAGAATTATTTAATGAACAATGAGCAGCAGTATGCAACCGAAGTTGTAGAAGCAGCGCAGCAATCGTTTTATAATATCCTGTTTCCTCAAGGAGCCGAAACCGCCCAAGTCAAAACCAAAACACAATATGAATGCCCGTTTACCGGCAAGCGCTTCGGCTCGATGGATGCCCTCGTTAAAGCGGCCATTCCGTATTTGCTGAAATCAGCCGGACACGATCTGCGACACAAGAGGGAATTGGCTTATATCCGAGAACGCGAAAGCTCTCCCCGGTATATTGACCAGCTATAAATTGTTACCGGGAAGATAGCCTGTTACCGGCTCATCCTTAGAACCACAAGGGTTTTCAGGTTCGGTAACAAGGTAACAAGTTTTTTTCATACACCTATGCTTCTATACAAGGATTTGATGCAATCTCATCCCACGGCTTCATTGCTTGCCGCACCGATTGTGTATATCCCCTCGCAAATCCTGTTACTTTGTTACCTTATTATCAATAAAAATAAAAAATATAGATAAATCAAGGGTTTTCAGCTATTTTGACGGTAATATGCGGTAACAAATCGCTGGTCAAAAGTAACGAAAACGGCCTCATTTTAAGAAAAACTAATATTCACTTTACGAAGAATGCAGTGTCACGCTTTATTATGACGCGCATTCTTTTTTCATTTTTCTAACTTTATCAGAGTGCTACCTTTCCAAAATTAGAGTATAAAAAGGTTCATTAGATTATGTATTTAGGTGAACTCTGCAATATTCACTTCTCCTCAATCGCTTCTCTAAAAAAATGCAGAGTCTATCAAATAGTCCGATGTTTCAACGGTGTTGTCGGCGGGGAGGCGTGAAAAGTAATGGTTATGTTCAAAGGGGGTGGAGCGCATGTAATTACTATTTGCCGCAGGTAGGAGAATCAAAGATGATCAGGAGGTTTGCTTATGCCATTTTTAGGCTATATCATCATGGCGCTGTTGCTTTGGTGGATTTTTTTCTCAGGCGGGAATCAGAAAAACCGCCCTTCTGTGCCAGCGGCGATAAAGCTTGTTGACAGCGGCAATGTTTTGCTGGAACGGTTGGTGGAGTGCATTGAAGGCGGTTGGTCTATGGCTTCTGAACAGGTGGAAAAAGGAAAATGGCCGGAGTTTGGTGCTGCTCTGTTTCTCTTCCTTCGCAATGAAAATTTCCACTCCAAGCGCAATAGGTTAAGTATCTCTGAATTTTTGGGGAAATCCGCTTTTGAGAAGGACGATCTGTGTTATTTAGCTAGAGCAGCCGCTTCGGAAGGTTTATTAAAGTTTGATGGCAATTCCATTGATTTAAAGGATACTCCATGCCTTGAAGAACTGCTGAAAAACAATTTATTTCGTTAAAACCAGAAGGGCTTGTATATTAACTCACACTGCAAGCCCTCTTGTATCTCAGGAGGAAAAGCGAATGCGCAAACGATATACCTTACTTATTGACAATCATCTTTTAAAGGAATTGAAGCGCTTTGCACTTGATCATGACATGAAGCTGCCTGATCTTTTTGAACGAATGGCGCGGACGTTCTTGTCACAGGCGGGTGAAAACCATGAGTATCATTCAAAAAGTTCGTAAGCAGCTTTCTTCGCTTTTTCCGCCAATCAAGCGTTTCCTTGCTTGGTGGCGCTATGACGATCAAGAGCGCTTACGGAATAAGGTTATTGAAATTTGGATACGGTCAGCACAAGAAGAGCTTCTGCGTGCTCATCATCTGCTCAATGATATCGCCAACAAGCCATATTATGAAGTAGATGTTCCACAGAATACAATTGATTGGGTAGTGCGATCAATTGCTCACTATGAGGTGATTAAACGCCCGACGTCGCCGCTAGATCGCCGATTGGCTTTGAGGTTGGGGATGCAAGCTCCGGCTCTAAGAAGGCGGTTATTGTGGCTCCTGAGCGGGTTTGCTTTTGCCGTCATAACCACATTTATACTTGGGTTATTTACTGATTTCCCTTTATTTCATTGGTTCCCTATTGTAATTTTAACAGGCTTGTTTTTTTATATCGTCTGCCTTTATACAGGTTACAAGCTGTTTCCTTTCATCCGTTCACTTACCGCTGATCATACGGCTTGTGAACATCTCTTTCACGCGTACTTGTCACAGATTTTTCAGCAAGCGAACGCGCTGCTTCATAGCAGGAATTTGAAAAAGGTATCTCAAATCAATACCGCTTTACACGCGATCAGCTATCAGAAGCTGCAAAGGGGGAGTGTGCAAGAATCAACCAATAATACGGTTATGAAAGAAAGCAAACCTGTCCCTGATTTCAAATCCCAGAACCAGACTTTAAACCATCACTACTACCCCATGAAACAGGCATGGGAACGATTTTTAACCGAAGTGCTGCACTTGAAAGACGTTTCAAACATCTCTCCTATACACCATGATTTAGGCCAAACAGAAGTCTTTATATGGGATATCCCTTCCGTTGCCTCTACACGTTGGGAGGAAAACGTTACCCGCATCGAAGCCTATTTGAAAAAGCCGGTATTCTTTATCCACCGGGATTATGACGGAATCGGAACGGTTGGGGTTGAAATCGCCAAGCAGCCGCTGCCAAAGGAAATCCATTTCCAGAACGTGATTAACCTTCATGCTGTCGCCCAAATGCCGGAAAGCGTAATTGTGGGTGTGAATAGCAAAGGCATGGTTACATGGAATTACCGGAAAATCCCGCATGGAATTGTCGCCGGGACAACGGGAGCCGGTAAGTCAACCGCTCTTTATTCGGTCATCTTGCAGCTTCAACGTCAAAATCATTTTCCGATGTTTATTGATCTTAAAGGCGGCGTCAGCTTCGGGTTCGTGGAAGATGCCGGATACCCGATAGCAACGACGAAAGAAGCCGCTTTGGAACTGGTAAAAAGCGCGGCGCAGGAAGTCGAACGGCGCGAACAACTTTTGAAAGAATGGGGTGTGTCGCCCGATATCGCCGTTTACAACGAAATGACCGGTGCAAATTTGCCGGAACTCTTTGTGGTATTTGATGAGTTTGCACAGTTTACGGATAAATGGCAGGGACTTGAGGAAGGCATGTCCTGCCTGAAGGCGATTGCGGCGAAAGGCAGGAGCAACGGCGTTCATTTGCTGATCGCTACACAGCGGCCTAGTCAGGAAAGCCTTGGCTCAACCGATTTTCGGAGTAACATTTCCTTTCGCTGCATAGGCCGGATGGATTCACAAACGTCCAGTCAAATCGCCCTTGGCAATGGCGCTGCTTTTGAACGCTTGCCCTCCACCGATTATGCCGGGCTTTTCATTGTCAGAGGAACGGATGCTCCTACGGACAGTTTGATTAAAGTTCCGTTTATCAATGACATGGATTTTAGGCGGTTATTCTTGGAGTACCGAAATCCGCATGAAGGTTATAAGGTGGGGCGCAACATCGGCTTTTTAGATTCGCGGCGGGAAATTCCTCAAAACTTCAATGATATTTTCTAAGTTCAATTGCAGAGAAGCTGGCTTCCGCGCCAAAACCTTAACGGGAAATGGCGCGGAAGTATGATTATCGGGGGGATTAACGATGAAAAATTTTGTCGCAGAAGTTCAACGTTTTCTTTCCGATCAGGAGGCACAAGGTAAAGCCAAAAATACTATCAAAACTTACCGGCGAATCTTGGAGGCGTTTGGCCGCTGGCTTGATCGAAACGGCGGGGAGTTAGCAGAGCCTACAAGGTATGATGTTCAAGCCTATATCAAGGCGCTGGAACAGGAAGGCAAAAGCGCGGCAACCATTGATAAGGTGTTTGCTTGCTTGAGTATCTACAGCCGCTTTATCCAGCGTCCCGATATTGTTGAACACATTAAGCGTATCAAGCCGCAAAACAAAAGGCAGACGGCTCCAAAATCGTTAGAGGAGTTAGCGGTTAAGCGGCTCAAACGGGAGATTGAGAAAACCGGAAACAAACGGGATATCGCTATCGGGTATATGCTGCTGGAAACCGGCGTTCGGGTATCGGAATTATGTGCGTTGAACCGTCAGGACGTTATTTTGAACGAACGGAGCGGTGAAATGATCGTTCGGAACGGAAAAGGCGGCAAGTCCCGCACTATTCCGCTATCCCGTGAAGTTCGTTATCACCTAATGCAGTATCTTGCAACGCGAAGCGATACCGAACCGGCGCTATTTTTGAGCAGTCATAAAAAACGAATTTCAGCCCGGACAATCCAGCATTTGTTAGCCAAGTATGGGACGCATCCCCACGCCTTGCGGCATACGTTTGCGCGGCGGCTGGTTGCTGCCGGAACTGATATAAGCACAGTGGCGGCTCTTACCGGCCATTCTGATATTAATATGACGAAACGTTATTCTATGCCTTCTTCTGTTGAATTGGCTGAAGCTATAGATAAGGCTTTCTTGTGAAAAAATAAACCGGGAACCAAATGGCCCCGGTTATATTTTTATTCAACGTCATACCCCATAATCTTAGCCCCTTCTTGCAGATATTGGCTAAGATACCTTTTCTCCATCATCATATCAATTTCCAAGTCTTTGTTTCTTCCGTCATGGTAAGCTGCGTTCCCTGATTTATCTAACTGAACCTCGATGTAGTCATGATCTCGGCCAAGATACATCATTGTATATAACAATCCGACTTCGCCAGGTTCGAGGCTGGCCAGAAAGTCTCTTAGAATTTTATTGGATGACTGAATCTTTAAATATTCTGGTGAATTCAGAAAAGCTTTATACTCCTTATAACCGTCTGGTGATACTACAATACACTTCAAGCCATATTTTTCAATATTGCGATCTCGTTCCCTTGCTAAAGCAATGGTTTGTTTGATCAGTTCAAATTTATTGGCCATTAAATCTTCCTCCTTCAAATCCAAATGGGATAACATTGAGAAAGAATCGTTATCGTCGTTTAGCATCAGTCGCACAACAAAAACCGGATTTCCGTTCATTTGGCTATACTCCCTTGTTGCGTAAACCCTTAAATATTTTGGTGAAAGAAAATTATTAAAAAGGAAGTCCTGCTCTTCCATCGTCAGATGTTCCGTGAATGGATGAATCCAAATATCATCTTCTCGAATAAATTCAAGCGTGTTGGATAGATTCTTACCCCGCCAATCCGTTCTTGATACTTCGGCAAGCCATTCGATGCAAACTTCAAAGCAGCAGTTGGGATACCAGTATCTCCGCTCTTGCATGTGGATAAAGGCTAGTTTGGCATAGGCAAATGCAATTGGCAGAGAGTTCGTATCCACAAGGTAGCATTCTGATTGCGAAAATAGCTCCGTTGCAACAACCTTGAATTTTTTCATAGATACAGATTCCCCCTTAAGTAAGAAATACTTTTGTGAGACCGGTAAATAAATTATGATTTCACAGGCAACATCCCCCTTTTTAAGTAGAGTAATTAATGATTAATTCGCCAATTTTTAGATCATGTTTCTCAATCATTGAAGTAAAAAAAGAACAAAATTTTTTTGGTAGACCTCTTGAACCTTTTTGCGACACTCATCCCTGAATTAATGGAGTAGATTTATTCGTATATTATTCGTATAAATTACGTACAACAAAGAAGTTGAAAACCCTTGATATCTCATGTTTATTCCTAAAATTTCGTAATTTCGTTTAATTTGTATGTGGAAACAAAACCGAAGGAAAATGCGATGATCAACTTCTAAGCTCTACTCAAATTTATTTCCACAGAGGGTGTTACCCCTGTGAACAAAATCAATACTTTTATGTTGTCATGTATCACGAAATAAACGAATTTACGAATAAAACGCCAGAACCCTAGTGTGATATGGAGCTCTGTCATCGGGTACAGACGAAATTATTGCGAAATTAACACGAAGTAAATCCTCCGTTATTCCTGTTCAATTAATCGAATCATCGTGATCGGTTTGCCCTTGCCTTTTGGGTTCGGCATTTTATCAACTCTAATTAATCCTAATTCGCGGAGCTTGCCGATGGCAGCAGCAATATCGGCTGCCTTTTGATTTTTTTTGAAAATCCCAACGCTGATTTCCGTAGAAGTAAGACCTTTTGGGTGTTCTTTCAATGCTTCGAGAATTCGCGCTGTTATTGGGTCAAGGGAATTGAAATTTTGCCCAAATATGAATTGAGCGGACTTCCGGCAATACTCCCAAACGGCCAATCCTGCTTTAAGATGTTCAATGCGAACCGTCCACGACATATCAAGCAAGGCATAAATGCAAGCTAGACGCATGATATAAGGCGTTCCACGACTGATCGCTGCTCCGATGATTCCCGGAATGTCACGCTGTAATGAATCATATACACGCTCCCACAAGGCATTAGCGGCTTCATCACGCTCCATAGGCCTTCTTTGGTTTGAACCCTCACCTTGTGCAAATTTTACTGCTCCTTGAATGCGTTGGACGGCAGATGAAATATCCACTTTATGAAATTCACCGCCGGATGGCAAAGACTTGGACTGCTGAACGTATACCCACAAAAAGCGATTGACAAAGCCGCTATGAATTTCAGTATCGCTTATGAGCTTTCTTAACTCCTCCGGCGTAATATGCCCCAGAATTGAAATATGAGTGTCTGAGGCACTTACAGGATGTTTTGTAAGAGTCTGAATATCTCCCCGGCCATCCCAAGCGTTCCGAACGATCGCGGCCAGTGTGTTTCCGTCCCGACGCAGCACCTTAAGAACCCCACCAAACTCACTTTCCACAATAAGCAGCCGCTTGTCTTCAACGCCGTAATCGGTAATAACTTCTTCATATTCGCCAGTAGGCTGCTTGTTCTTTCCATTGCCTTCTATGACTGGCCTCATTTCAGTGACTTGATCGCGAACAGCGTAAATGACACCTTCGCCGCTTGATAAACCTGATTTCTTGCGTTTGGATAGTTCAGGATCAACCGCACTCATAAGGCGAATAATTGGTTCAAGAGAAGTACCCTTTTTACCTTTGAATGTGGCACCGACAAGAACCGCGAACAATTTCATACGATGTTCGCCCCCCGAAACGGTGAAATGCGGCCATGTTCCTACCGTATTGCCGAATATCGTAAGAAAGTTGATAAGTAAAGCAACTGGGTCTGCCTCCGTATGCGGCAAAATTAGTTTCACGACTTCCCCAGCCAAGCCATAGAACGCATCCGGGGAGACCGTTACATTCCATTCCTGCTTAGGGATAAGCATTAAGCCAAGATCATCATCAGCAGTTTCACCAGTGGTTGAGTTTCCCTTTCCTCTATATTGAGCAGTGACCTTAGTTAAAGCTTGTGCTATAGTTGGTTCCCGGTAATCGTCCCGTTTCCATTTTTCACGCATTAAACCACTACTTCGGAATAGTCTGTCGATTTGCACAACATCTTGGGTATAGAAGGCCAATAAATTGCATAAAGCCTGATCGGCCTCTGATTGACTTCCATAATTGCTCCAATCGCCACTATAGAGCTTTTTAAATTTCTCGCCGTTCTTAGCCTCTGTTGCAATGCTGATAATTTCTTGATCGGATAAATTCGGGGTTTTAACCCGTACATTAATTGCATTTGAGCGTAACCTTGCGGTTGGTTCTTCTATTGCAAACATTCGTTTGCATAACTCATCAACTTCTTTCTGCCGGTTCTCGATGGTTTTCGGTGAAAGCTCCAAATGATCGCCAGTGATTGCAAAAAAGCGTTTGCGGTCGTAAATTTCAAATGCTCCGATTCGATTCCTCTCGCTGTTTAGCTTCGCTTTAACAATGACATGAACGCCTCTTCCGCTCTGGCTGCGTTCCGAATAACTGTCAAGAGCGTACAAAATTTCATCTGCTTCATCAGTAAGCTTGCCACCGTCAATACAACCATCAATGTCAATTCCAGTAAAAGGGTCGTCTGTACTAAATACATACCCGAGGCCGCTGTAGGCTCCCGGTTGGCGCTTGTAAGCTTTTAGCGCCTCCGCAAAGCTTGACCAACAAAGGGAATTAGTTGTATCCGCTTTTTCACCCTGAACAGTGTAAGGAATTTTGCTAGGTTTTTCCTTCCCCGAAAGCAACTCTAATCGCCATAGTATCCATTGATTGCGTTCTTTCAGTTCATTTGGGATGTTGTCAGGGTAGAAGTTTAAATTTACGTTTACTGAATGTTCTTGTTGTGTCAAGGATTTTCCCTCCTCGTATTGTTCTTGATCACGAGAAGTTAAGGGAAAATAGGGGTATGAGGGAATTGTGGAATTAAGAGGATGTTGTGGAAATCAATCAAACTTGCTTATCTAACTTGCTGCTCTTGCGAAGCTAACCAAGCGTCAACCGCTTCTTTCCTGAACAAAATTCGCCCTCTTCCAATGCCAAGACGAATATACGGTACTTTCCCCGCCTTAACAAGCGCATAAGCTAAATCCTTGGAAATACCCGCATATTTTGCGAACTGCTCTAGCGTCATAGTCGCTTGCTGCATTCGGCTTCCTCCTCCCGTTAAAGTTGAAATCACTCTAGTCACACTTAGAACATGATTTCTAGGGATAGATTACATCTCTATTGTTTATTTGTCAACAGATGTTGTTATTTCAACGATATTAGGTTATATTTATGTTGAAAGGAGGTGAAGCATTATGCAGCCTAAAGAATTTGGATTATATTTGAAAAATCTTAGACAAAGTAAGCATCTTTCACTTACAGCAGCGGCACGAAAGGCAAATATATCTCATGGTTACTTGTCTCAGTTAGAAAGCGGCTCAAAAGGTGTGATGCCATCACCGGAAATTTTACGAAAGATAGCATCAGCGCTAGAAACTCCAATAACTGAGTTAATGTATCATGCAGGTTATTTACCTTTTTACGACCCGCAAATTGAATTGGATGATACCCAATTTAACCAAGAAAATATTAATAACGGCAGGGAATTGACTTATATAGTCGATCAACCTGATTGTACCCTGTATTCAAAATACTTAACCGATTTTGAAAGAACGCAATTGAAAACATTCCTAGATTTTTTGTACCATCAACGAAAGGAATGAAGCTTATGGCCAGCATTGAAAAACGCGGAAAAAACTCGTGGCGGCTTGTTGTTGAATTAGGTACTGACGCACATGGGCACAGACTTAAGAAATCAAAAACCATCAAAGTCGAAGATGAGGCATTATTGCGGACTAAAAAAAGACTTAACGATTATTTAAATGAGGAGTTGACTAAGTTTAAAATCGAGGTTGAAGCCGGTGAATATATCGCTCCTGAAAAAATGAAATTTTCCAGCTTTGTTGAGGAGTGGGAAACAAAATACGCGGTTAAACACCTCGAAGCCAGTACACTGAATACTTATAAACGCTGTCTGAATAAACGCATTTTACCTGTATTCGGCCATCTTCGGCTTGACCAAGTGAAACCAATTCACATCCTGAACTATATTGATTCACTCGAACAGGAAGGAAGCCGTTTGGACGGTAAACAAGGCAAATTATCCTCCGGCAGCGTATTCATGATGTATCGAATTTTGAAAAACATTTTTTGCCGCGCCGTTGAATGGAAACTGATCAAGAGTAACCCTGTAGCTGATGTTGCTCGTCCACGTGTAAAGTACAAGGAATCACGGGTTTACTCGGAGGAAGAAGTCCATAAGTTATTTGAAGTATTGCAACATGAGCCGTACCACTGGCGCATGATGATTACGTTGGCTCTTACAACGGGGATGCGCCGGGGTGAATTGGTCGGATTAGAGTGGAAGCACGTTGATTTAAAGAATGGCATTATCGACGTTCAACAGAATATTACAACGTTTAAAGATGGCGAACCTATTATCAAACAACCAAAGACAAAGCATAGTATTCGTAAAATTGCCCTTCCCGCATCCGTTACGGCAGAACTGAATGATTACTATCTTCACTGCCGTAAGGAGCGCATGAAAATGAAAACCGTCTGGAAACGGGATGAACACTTTTTTGTATTTTTCAATGAAGAAGGCAAGCCGTTCTATCCAGAAACGCCTTACCTTCATTTCAGAAATCTATTGCTTAAACACAAGCTCCCGTATATTACTTTCCACAGTTTACGGCACACTTCGGCCACACTGCTTCTAAACCAAGGTGTCCATGCAAAAATCATTTCTGAACGACTAGGACACTCTAATATTGGCACGACAATGAACATCTACGGTCACGTTCTTCGCTCCGCTGATCAAGAAGCGGCAAACAAGTTCGACGCGATTTTACCAATCACCAAAGCAAAATAAACCTCTCAGTTCATTCGTCCCCATTTCGTCCCCAACTAACACTTCAATGAGTCAAATCCCTTATAAATCAAAGAACAAACAACTTCCACATGCACCGTATGCGGGAACATATCCACCGGCTGAACCCATTCGATGCGGAAACCGCCGTCCTGCAGCACCTTGCAATCTTTGGCCAGCGTGGACGGATTGCACGAAACGTAGACGATCCGTTTCGGTTTCGTCTGCACGAGCGTGCGCAGCAGGCGCGCATCGCAGCCCGTACGCGGCGGGTCGACGACGACGACGTCGGGGGAGACGCCCTGCTTCACCCAGCGGGGAAGCAATTCCTCGGCTTTGCCGGCGTAGAAGGCGGCGTTCGCGCGCCCGCTGCGCTCGGCATTGCGGCGCGCATCGTCGACGGCCTCCGGGATCGCCTCGATCCCGCGCACCTCTTTGGCGTAAGGAGCGAGCCAGAGTCCGATCGTACCTGTGCCGCAATAGGCGTCGATCACCGTTTCTCGGCCTGTTAGCGCCGCCGCGACGCGCACCGTCTCATACAGCTTCACCGTTTGTTCCGGGTTTAGCTGGAAGAACGCGCGCGGCGACAGGGCGAACGGCAAGTCGCCCAGCGACTCTTCAATCGTTTCTTTGCCCCACAATATGCTCGTTCGCTCGCCGAAAATCAGCGAGGTATTCTTCGGGTTGATGTTCTGCGCGATCGTCGTCACCTCAGGCAGCGCGCGCCGGATCGCCGCGACGAGCGCTTCGCGCTGCGGCAGCTTGTCCGTTGCGGTAACGAACGTAACTTGCAGCTCTCCCGATTGCAGGCCGGCGCGAACGACGACATTGCGGACGGAGCCCGTATTGCCTCGTTCCTTATAGACAGGAATGCGGAGCGCCGTTAAAATGTCTCTGATCGTATCGACCGCCTCGTTCACCTTCGAGTGCTGGATCGGGCAGCCGGAAATATCGACAAGCTTATGGGTTCCCGGTTCGTATAAGCCTGTAATCAACCGTTCTTTCTCGAATCCCAATTGCACTTGCGCCTTGTTGCGATAACCCCAGGGCTGCTCCATACCCAGGATCGGCTTGATCCGTACGTCTTCCGCCCCCGCATACCGCCGGAACGCTTCCCGCACGATTTCTTCCTTCGCTTGCAGTTGGCCTTCGTATTTCATATGCTGCAATTGGCAGCCGCCGCACCGGTCGAATACCGGGCAATCCGGCTTCTTCCGCATCGGCGAGCGCTTTTCAATTTCCGTCAATTCGGCATAAATCAAATTCGGTTCGATTCGCGTCACTTTTGCTTTGACGACTTCATCCGGCAGCGCGCCGTCGATAAACACCGCTTTGCGCCGGTAATAGCCGACGCCTTCGCCGTTGATTCCGATCCTTTTGATCGTAACCACGATCCGCTGTCCTACCTGCAAATATTCCGCCGATGAGGTTGCGGCCTCTTTTTTTCTCCCTTCGAACTTTCTTTTTCCCGGATTTGTTTCTTTGTATTTATTCACGTTCATTCGCTCCACTTCGTTCGATTCAATTCGCGTTGGACTCACTATATCACGAGTTGCAAGCGGCGCGCAATTTCGAGCGCCAGGGAGGACGGTTCCGCAGTCCGGATCGGAATGCGGCCTTCGAGTGTGCAGCGTTTCCAGCGCATGGTATAATGTAGAAATGACAAAACTGCTATCGGAATACTTCGATAACAATCGACGCAAGCAGGAGGAGGGAATAGGATGCGCGAACAGAACGAAACGGAAGCTGCGGGCGGCGGCGCGGCGGATACGGAGGCAGAGAACGCGAACGGGCGGCAAGGCCAGGATTCAAGCGACAATATCATTGAAGTCCGCGGACTCGTCAAACGATATGGGACATTTACCGCGGTCAACGGCGTTCATTTCCAAGTCAAGAAAGGGGAAGTATTCGGCCTGCTCGGACCGAACGGCGCCGGAAAAACGACGACGATGGAGATGATCGAAGGACTGCGGCAGCCCGACGAAGGATCGGCGGTCGTAGCCGGTTACGATACCCGGACGGATCTGAAAAAGGTGAAAGAGGTCATCGGCGTCCAATTGCAATCCACATCTCTGTTTGAACTGCTCAAGGTCAAAGAGATTACGAAGATGTACGCCAGCTTCTACGATCATTCCGTGCCGATCGAGCCGCTGCTCGAGAGCATGATTCTAAGCGAAAAAATAAACGACCGCGTCAAAAATTTATCCGGCGGCCAGAAGCAGCGTCTTGCCATCGCGCTCGCGCTCGTGAACGATCCGCAGGTCGTCTTCCTCGACGAGCCGACGACGGGGCTTGACCCGCAGGCGCGGCGCACATTATGGGACATTATTCTTGCGATGAAGGAGCAAGGAAAGACGGTCGTGCTGAGCACCCATTATATGGACGAAGCTCATATACTATGCGACCGCATCTGCTTGATGGACCGCGGGGAAGTGATCGCGCTCGATACGCCGCGCAATTTGGTGCGCAGCCTCGAATCCGAATCCGCGGTCGAATTCCGCATTCCCGAGCAAGAGCAATGGGATGAGGAACGGAAACGGCGGACGCTCGAGCAATTCCAGACGATATCCGGCGTACGGCTGGCGGAATGCCGGAAAGATTCGTACGTCTTATATACGGATCATTTGCAAAGCACGTTAACGGAATTCGTACAGAAGACGGAGGCGCTTCGCGTCGCATTTGCCGATTTGCAAACGCGGACGGCTACGTTGGAGGACGTGTTCATTCATATGACGGGAAGGAGCTTGAGAGAAGAATGAGCTCATATTGGCAATTAACGGTCGCTCAGCTTCGACTGTTTGCTCGCAATAAGCAAGTGCTGTTTTTTACGTTCTTTTTTCCCGTCTTTTTTATGGTCATGTTCGGATTGCTGCTAGGGAACAACAATGGCACCGTGGCGGACGGCATTCTGATCGACCGCGACAAGTCGCAGGCCTCGGAAGCGTTCGTTCAAGCGCTCGGTCAGCAGCAACAGGTGCTGAATATGGAGACGATGGCGAATGAAGACGAAGCGCTGGGTATGCTGCGCAAAGGCGATAAACAATTGGTTGTCGTCATTCCGGAAGGGTACGGAACCAAGCTCGCGTCATTGACGCAAACGGAAGCGGGCGCCGGACAAGCGATCGAGGCGAATGCGCAAGCGGAACAAGCGAGCGTTACCGTTTATTACGATCAGACGCAAGCGGCCAAGGCGGGCAATGCGCTGAACGCGATGTCGCAAGTAGTGGACGGGATCAGCAAACAAATCGTTCATTATGAACCGGTCGTGACAATCGAACCGAAAGGCGTTCAATCGCTCAATTTGCAATATATCGATTTTCTCGTGCCAGGGATCGTCGCCATGATGATTATGTCCAACAACTTGAACGGCGTGGCCGGACAGATCGCTTCCTGGCGCGAACGCGGCGTTCTTCGCCGCATGCAAAGCACGCCGCTCAGCGCTTCGTCGTTTATCGCGGCGCAAATTACGGCACGGTTGCTCATGAACGGAACCCAGGCGGTCATCGTGCTGTTAATCGGCGCGCTTATATTCGGAACGCAGGTGAACGGCTCGTGGCTGCTCTTGCTATTTTTCGTCATTATCGGTACGCTTGCATTTATGGCTATCGGTTTCATTATTGCCGGATTGGCCAAAACGCCGGAAAGCGCCGGCCCGATTGCCGGATTCATTTCGTTTCCGATGATGTTCCTGGGCGGCGTATTTTTTCCGATCAACAGTATGCCGGAGTTTCTGCAGCCGATCGTGAAGGCCTTGCCGATCTCGCATCTGTCGACGGCGCTGCGCCAGGTAATGAATGTGGGCGCGGGTTTCGCCGATCTATGGGTCGAGTCGCTGACGCTCGGGCTATGGTTGATCGCCGCATTTATCGCGGCTAGCTTTACTTTTAAATGGGAGTAGATAGCATGTCGATCGAAACAGCACAACAAGCTTTGCAAAAATATTACGGGTATGCCGAGTTTCGCTCAGGACAAAAACGGATCATTTCCAGCTTGCTCGAAGGGCGCGAAACGCTTGGCATTATGCCGACGGGAGGAGGGAAGTCGATTTGCTACCAAATCCCCGCCTTGCTCTTCGAAGGCATAACCCTTGTCGTATCGCCGCTAATATCGTTGATGAAGGATCAGGTGGACGCGCTGAATACGATCGGCATTCCCGCCGCCTATATCAACAGCACGCTCAGCGCGGGCGAGTTTCAGGAACGGATGCGGGCGGCCAGAGAGGGGCGGTTGAAATTGCTGTATGTCGCCCCCGAACGGCTCGAATCCGAGTCGTTCCGCACGCGCATGCAGTCGCTGCACATCTCCTTCGTGGCGGTTGACGAAGCGCATTGCGTTTCCCAATGGGGTCATGATTTCCGCACCAGCTATTTGGCGGTTGCCCCGTTCGTGGACAGCTTGCCGCAGCGGCCGCTAGTAGCGGCGTTTACCGCGACGGCTACGCCCGAGGTAACGCAAGATATCGTCAAGCTGCTCGCGCTGCGGGACGCGGAACTGTTCGTCACCGGCTTCGGCCGGGACAATTTGGCGATGAGCGTGCTGCGCGGGGCGAACAAGCGCGATTTCGTCTTCGATTACGCGCAGCGAAACACCTCCAAACCGGGCATTATTTATGCCGCGACGCGCAAAGAAGTGGACGAGTTGTTTACGGCGATGCGCCGCAAAGGCTTGAACGTCGGCAAATATCACGCCGGCATGACGGACGAGGAGCGGGCCCGCAATCAGGAGGATTTCATCTACGACGATATTCGCGTCATGATTGCGACGAACGCCTTCGGGATGGGGATCGACAAATCGAATGTCCGTTACGTCATTCATTACAATATGCCTAAAAATATGGAAGCTTACGTGCAGGAAGCGGGCCGGGCGGGGCGCGACGGGGAGCCGAGCGAGTGCATCCTGCTGTTCAACCCGCAAGATATATTGACGCAAAAATTTCTGATCGAGCAAAACGAAGGGCTATCTCCTGAGCGTAAAAAAAACGAGTACCGCAAATTGCAAACGATGGTCGATTACTGCTACACGCCCAAATGTTTGCAAGGCGCCATTCTAGATTACTTTGGCGATATGCAGGAGAGCGAGCCATGCGGCAAATGCAGCTCCTGCACGGACGAACGCGAGCTTGTCGATATTACGACGGAAGCGCAGCAAATCTTCTCATGCATTCATCGCATGCGGGAGCGGTTCGGCGTCACGATGATTGCTTCGGTCCTGAAAGGCTCGCGCAGCCAGAAGGTGCTGCAGTACCGTTTCGACGGCTTGCCGACGTACGGCTTGATGCGCAAATCGACGGAGAAGGAAATTAGCGACCTCATCAACGTCTTGATCGCCGAAGGGTATTTGCAGCTGACGGAAGGACAATATCCTGTCGTTAAAATTCAGGCGCCGGCAGTGGAAGTGCTGCGGGGCGAGCGGCAAGTGTTCCAGAAAGTGCAGAAGCAGCCCGAAGCGTTCGCTGCCGTTGACGAAACGGTATTCGAGCAGCTCCGCGTCATTCGCCGCGATTTGGCCGCCAAAGCGAAGGTGCCGCCATACATTATTTTCAACGACGCGACGCTGCGCGAGATGAGCGAATTAAAGCCGGCGACGGAGCAGGCGATGCTGCGCATCAAAGGGATCGGGGAAGTCAAATTTCGGCAATACGGCAAGCCGTTTCTCGAATTTTTCCAACATTTGAACGAGGAAAGAGAGTTCGGTTAAGCGCTATGCTATAAGAAGACGGTTGTTACTCATAGAAAAAGAGGGCGTAAGTTATTATGAAAGTTGTTGTTTCCACTTTAAACGCGAAATATATTCATACCTCGCTCGCGATCCGCTATTTAAAAGCGTACAGCCAGCACGAATTCGACATCGAAATGGCGGAGTACACGATCAAGGATCCGGTTATGAATATCGTATCCGACTTGTTTCAGCGGGAGGCCGATGTGATCGGCTTCTCCTGCTACATTTGGAACATCGAAGAGACGATCCGGGTCATCGAGATGATGAAAAAGATTCGGCCGGAGACGATCATCGTGCTTGGCGGTCCTGAAGTGTCGTACGATACCGATTATTGGATGAACCGGCTCCCGCAAGTCGATTTTATCGTTATGGGCGAAGGGGAAGAGACGTTTCACCATTTGCTGCAAGAAATTCAAGGCACGCAAAAATACCATTTCGTCTACGGCGCAGCATACCGGAAAGGAACGGAGGTGCGCATCAATCCGCCGCGTCCGAAGCTGGAGCTCGGCGAGCTGCCTTCGCCGCATCGCTTTGCCGAAGATGTGCCGGATCTCGCGAAACGGATCGTCTATTTCGAAACGAGCCGCGGCTGCCCGTTCAATTGCCAGTTTTGCTTGTCCAGCATTGAGGTAGGGGTGCGGTACTTTGACATCGAGCGGACGAAAGCCGATATTTTATATTTGATCGGGCAGGGCGCGAAGCTGATCAAATTTGTGGACCGCACGTTCAACATTAAGCGCGATTATGCGCTGGAAATGTTCCAATTTCTCATCGAGAATCATGGCGGCTGCGTCTTCCAATTTGAGATTACGGCCGACATTATGCGGCCCGAGGTGCTCGATTATTTGGCCGAACATGCGCCGCCGGGCATTTTCCGCTTCGAGATCGGCGTCCAATCGACGAACGACCCGACGAACGAACTCGTCAAGCGCAAGCAAAATTTCGCCAAGCTGTCGCGCACCGTCACGAAAATTAAAGAAAGCGGCAAAATCGATCAGCATCTCGATTTGATCGCCGGATTGCCGCTCGAAGATTACGGCACGTTCCGCAAAACGTTCAACGACGTGTTCGCCCTGCAGCCGGAAGAGCTGCAGCTCGGGTTTTTGAAAATGCTGCGCGGCACCGGCATGCGGATCGACGCGGCCAAGCACGATTATATTTTTATGGACCACGCCCCTTACGAAATTTTGGGCAACAATGTGCTGCCGTTTTCCGATATCGTGCGAATCAAACGGGTGGAGGATGTGCTCGAGAAATATTGGAACGCGCATCGGATGGATCATACACTGCATTATTTAATGAAGTACGAGTTTCCTTCGCCGTTCGACTTTTTCCAGGATTTCGGGGATTATTGGGAAGCGAGAGGCTGGCAAAAAATCGGCCATCAGTTGGAGGATCTGTTCACACGGCTATTGGCTTTCCTTCAGTCCCGCGAGACGAAGCGGATGGATGTCGTGCTCGGCTTGATGAAGTTCGATTATTTCCTGAACCATAAATACAAGCCGCGCAAAATTTGGTGGGAATTCACGCTGGATAAAGACGATTGGGCGAATTATATGAAGCGGGCGGCCGATCATCCGGACCGCATCTCGCCGGAATTTGCCGCGCTCGGCCTGCAGGAGAAGGAATTGCATAAACATGCGGCCATCGAAGTGCTGCCGTTCGATCTTGCGGCGGTGCTGAGCGGAATCGAAGGCCGGGAGGCGGCCTTGTCCGATGCGGACGAGGGAGGGCCAAGCGGCGGGGAACAACATGCGACGCTGCTGCTCGTCTTGTACCAGACGGTGGCCGGCGCGGGACGCCCTGTTTACTACACGCTGCCCCTTGCCGCGGAAGTTAGCTCTTAGCTTGCTATATGCCATAGACCGCCTGGGTAACGGAATGCGAACCTATGGCGGTTTTTTGTTGCAATCGTTCGGCTTGGCGCCGGCCCTATGTTCTATTTTTCCGTCCGGTTATTGGAATTTATCCAATGAATCGCATGTTTTGACTCTGTCATGCGTGTCTTCTTGGAATCTGTCCAATCAAAACTTCTGCAATCTGGCATATATGCGCAAACCGGTTTGGAAATATTGGATATTTTCCAATGGCGGCCCGTTTTTAGCATAATTTTTTCCAACGAGATTGGATATATTCCAATGAACGAACTCGTCGGCACGAGCGTTGCATCGAGTAGGCTGCGGATTCGAGAATTCAGGAGGGTAATGCGTTACTGGCCTGCGACTCATCGCGGCAAATACCATCCTGCAAAAAGAGTAATTTCATAATTCGCCATCGTTGATGTAACTGGCTTAACTGCGCATCGCGCATATAGAAGGAGACACCTCCCTATATCGAAGGCGATCCGCGCAGACCTACGCTTCTTAGCTTGGCGCTGACGAAACTGACAATCCTTATTGGGCTCAAAATGAAGACGTTCCCCATCTTAACGAAAGTACGTATCGTTATTCATTGGAAATCGGCCGTTTTAATGCCTTTTTCCCCCACATTAGCGTGTTGTAGTTTCGTTGCACCAGCAAAAAGGTAATTTACAGGCTGTTAGCGTGTATGCGTTTCGTTAGCCCGCCCGACGGGTCGTCAAAGCCGCTGCGGTATGATGAAATTGACTACAATTGCAGGTTTCTGAATGAAATGGCCTTCATTGTCTGGTTTTCCTGCGACCTGAGCGAATGGAATATCGACAAAAGGCGGAACAAGGAGATGCCAAGGAATCTATGACTCGGGAAGAGGACACGACGAAAGGCCGCACGCAACCGTTGCGCCGATCGGTACTTAAATGGCATGAAAAAGGGGATGCAACTCCCGGCCTCAAAAGAGGCGGTTGCTCATCCCCGAACGAATCGTTGCGTTATCGACTTAAGCTTCTCTTAAGGCAGGAAGGTGCGCAGCACCGTGCAATTTCCTTCGAGCGCGTACGTTCCCAAGTTCGCCGGCAGCAGGAAGCATTGTCCCGCCTTGATCGGCTGCGATCCGTCGGACCATGATAATTCGCCTTCCCCGTCGCAAACGACCAAAATAACGAAGCTGTCCCGGGACGTGCTCAATTCCCGCTTATTGGACGAAACGATTCCTTTCTGCACGATAAAGTAAGGCGATGTCGCAATCGTCAGCCATTCGTTCGGCTGGACGGCATCGGTTTTCATGCGAGCGGCGCCCGCACCCTCGTAAGCGATCACGTTCAGCGAGTCTTCGATATGCAGTTCGCGCAGCTTGCCGTCCAGACCCGGGCGGTCGTAATCGTATAGACGGTAAGTCGTATCCGAATTTTGCTGAATCTCGGCGACAACGACGCCGGCGCATAGCGCATGAACGGTACCCGCCGGAATATAGAACGCGTCTCCCGCTTCGACAGGCACTTCCTGCAAGCAATCCATCACGCGGCCATGCTCGATCGCTTCGGCCAACTGCGCCCGGTCGACGCCCGGCTTCAGCCCGTAAATGATTTTCGCCCCAGGCTTGGCGTCAAGAATATACCACATCTCGGTTTTGCCGAGTTCGCCTTGCGGCAATTTGCCGTAATGATCGTTCGGATGCACTTGAACGGATAAATCGTCGTTGCAATCGAGCAATTTGATGAGCAGCGGAAAGCGCCGATCGGGCTCGTTGCCGTTCTTCGTTCCGAACCACGCCGCACCGAACCGGGCGCGGAGCTGCTCCAGATTGGAGCCGGCCAGTTCCCCGTTGACAACTTCCGTCAGACCGTTCGGGTGATCGCTGATCATCCAGCCTTCGCCGATTGAACCCTCCGGCAATTCCAGGCCGAATTGTTCAAGCGCGCGTCCGCCCCAAATTCGTTCTTTCATTTCCGCTTTAAATTGCAAGGGATACGGTTTCGTCATTGTTCTCTTCTCCTTGATTGATTAGCTATTTTTTCTCCAAAGCGATCATATACGGTGCATCCGATTTTTGCAACATGCGGTAGATGACGGCTTGGGCGGTCGTGCCCGGCAAGGCGGCGCACCAACGTTCGACGGCGTCCGCTTCCGCGCCGCCGCCCTCATGCCCCGGGTAGAGCACGATCGTTGCAATGCCGCCCGGCTTAAGCACGGCAAGCGCGCCTTCCAGCGCCGGCAGCGTCGTCTCCGCAAGCGTAATGACGCCCGTATCGGCGAAGGCAGCGGGCAAGTAGCCGAGATTGAACATGACGGCTGCGATCCGCCCGTGCAAAGGCGCGGGCAGCGCCGCCGCCAGCTCGGCGTGGCTGCGCAGCAACAGCCGCACATTGGCGCGGCCGCCTTCCGGCCCGCTGCCGTCCGCGATCCGGCAGCGCTCGCCCAGCGCCTTGCGCAGCCGCTCCTCCGCAAGCGCAAGCGCCTGCGGTTGGATGTCGAAACCGTACACCGTTCCGGTTTCGCCCGCCGCTTGCGCCAGAAACAGCGTATCGACGCCGGTGCCGACCGTTGCGTCGACGACCGCGTCTCCGCTGCGGACGCGTTCTTTAACCAGCTTATGCGCGAAACTGAGTACCGATAAGAAGCCCATCTAACGCGCCCTCCAATATTTCCCTTGCCATGTGTCGCGCTCGCGCAGTTCCTTGTCGATACCGTTAAGCACTTCCCACTTCTTCAAACTCCACGTCGGCCCGATCAGCAGGTCGCGGGGAGCGTCTCCGGTTAACCGGTGCACGATCATCTCCGGCGGCAGAAATTCAAGCGTGTCGACGACAAGCTTAATATATTCGTCCTGTTCCAGAAAGCGCAGCAGGCCGGCTTCGTATTGTTTGACCATCGGCGTTTTGCGCATCAGGTGGAGCAGATGGATTTTGATGCCTTGCACGTCCATCTGCGCGACGGCTCTGCCCGTATCGAGCATCATTTCATGCGTCTCCTTCGGCAAGCCGTAAATAATGTGCGCGCACACCCGGATATTGTGCCTCCGCAGCTTCTCGACCGCGTCGAGATAACATTGCGTATCATGGGCGCGGTTAATGAGCTTCGAGGTTGATTCGTGAATCGTCTGCAGCCCCATCTCAACCCATAGATACGTTCGCTCGTTTAATTCCGCCAAATATTCGACGACATCGTCCGGCAAACAATCCGGTCTCGTTGCGATCGACAGGCCGACGACGCCCGGTTGTTCCAATATGACTTCGTAATATTCCCGCAGCTCTTCGACGGGAGCGTACGTATTGGTATATGCCTGGAAATAACCGATGTATTTGGCGTTCGGCCATTTTTTATGCTGCAAATCGCGGATTTTGTTGAATTGTGTCGCCAAATCGTCGCGGCGGCGGCCGGCGAAGTCGCCGGAACCGCGCGCGCTGCAAAACGTGCATCCGCCGATCGCAATCGTGCCGTCCCGGTTCGGACAAGTGAATCCCGCATCCAGCATGACCTTGAATACTTTCTCGCCGAATTGCCGCCGCATTTCGTAATTCCACGTATGAAATCGCTTGTCCCCCCAAAGCGCGGGAGGGGTCACCGTCATAAATTCCATATTCGCATCCTTCTCATCATATTTCCTATATCGTTCATTGTTATTGTACCAAAAAGTCGGAGCGCATTGCGAACTTCATGGAATTTGGGAGCGATCTTGAACAGCGTTCGCCAATATGTTACATTAATATAAGTCTATTAGAGGCCGTTCAAAAAGTATCAATTGATTGACTTTTTGAAGCATTGTTCAATACGGTTGGACCCCAATTCCAATATAACAAGAAGGAATTCATGAACTCGCGCTTCGCGGTTATGGATTCCTTTTTGTGTTAAGGCTTTACAACGGGCCATCATTTCGGGCACAATAGTGGATTAGAAACTGATGATATCTATTCGGGAGGAGCAACATGCGACTAAGGGGAAGAAAAGGAATTCGGGAAAGTTTAGAGCGGCAGAGGGATTTGGTCGTTCTCGAACCTCATTTATATAAAGGACGCTGGAATGAGTTTTTCGGAAACGACCGGCCCATCTATGTGGAGCTTGGCATGGGAAAAGGGCAATTCATCAGCCTGATGAGCGCGAAATATCCGGAAACGAACTTTATCGGCATCGATATGTACGACGAGCTCGTGCGGCGAGCCAGCGAAAAGGCGCGGGCTGCGGCCGCCGAGACAGGCGAAGAGCGTCCGTCCAACCTTGCGCTGGCGCGGGCGAATATCGAGACGATCGAAGAAATCTTTGCGCCCGGCGAGATCGAGCGGATTTATTTGAATTTCAGCGATCCGTGGCCAAAGGCGCGCCATGCGCGCCGGAGATTGACCCATGCAAGATTTGTCGAAAAATATATCGAAGCGATGAACGAATGGGGAGAAATTCATTTTAAAACGGATTCCCAAACGCTATTCGAATTTTCGCTCAATTCGTTTGCGGATATGGGGCTGCAAATGACGAATATTTCGCTTCACCTGCATCGCGACGGCATTAATGAGGAGCATGTGATGACGGAATACGAGACGAAGTTTGTAGGCAAAGGGATGAACATATACCGCTGCGAAGTCGTCATCGGATCCAAAGCGTTGGAAGCTTATCGTTTGCGCAGAAAAGGCAATGAAAAAAATTAACAATTTTCCGATGTTCAATATAAATATTTTATAGGATGGAAAATTGGAAACTTTTTTGTAACTTTTTTCGTTAGTATTTCGTTAGTATATATAGCTCTGGCCATTTTTAGCTTCAAAAACCGTCTCGGGCCGTGCGCCCTAGAAAAGGAGGGACTTAAGAAATAAAAAATAAGGAAATGGATGAAAATAAGATGTAATTGAGGTGTAACTCAAGAGTTTTGCGACGGATCGGCACAAAATGCGTATTTCCATCCGTTTTACGCAAAATGGAGTCAAATTGCGATTTTGACAAAAGCTTGCAAAGGATAGAAAATCGAATATGTCGCTCCTTGCGCGAAAGAAAAAATAAAAAAAATTAGAGAGAGAAAAACAAATCGTGAAAAGGGGTTAAAAGGGGGCAGAAATCAACATGGTCAATTCTATTTTGCTTGGATTACAAATTATTCTAGCTTTGATTGGGATTTACCAATTTACGCTTTCGTTGTTCGGCATTATCCGCAAGAAAAAAACGCGGCAATTCGAACCGACGAAATCGTTTGCCGTTCTTGTGGCGGCGCACAACGAAGAGAAAGTGATCGGAGCGTTGCTCGAGAACTTGAAGCAGATGAATTACCCGAAAGAGCTGTACGATATTTTCGTCATTTGCGACAACTGTACGGACAACACGGCCGAAATCGCCAGAAGCCACGGCGTATACGCGTGCGAGCGCAGAAATCCCGACTTGCGCGGGAAAGGGTATGCGATCGAATGGATGTTGAAGCAGTTGTGGAAGCATCCACGTTCGTACGACGCGATCGTGATGTTCGACGCCGACAACTTGGCGAGCCCGGATTTTCTCCATGAGATGAACAACGATCTCTGTTCCGGAGCGCGCGTCATCCAAGGATACTTGGATACCAAAAATCCGCATGATTCGTGGATTACGGAAGCGTACGGCGTCACGTACTGGTACTGCATGCGGTTATGGCAGCTGTCGCGGACCAATTTGAAAATGGCGAATACGCTTGGCGGCACAGGCATGTGCTTTGAAACCAAATTGCTCAAAGAAATGGGTTGGGGCGCAACCAGCCTTGTCGAGGATTTGGAATTTACCGTCCGCTGCGTGCAGCGCGGAATCAATCCGGTGTTGAATTACAATGCCAAAGTGTACGACGAGAAGCCGGTTACGTTCAACGCATCCGCGCGTCAACGTTTGCGTTGGATGCAGGGGCATTTCACGGTAGCGCGTCGTTATTTCTTCCCGCTGCTCTGGCAAAGCATCAAGGAAAGAAACTTGGCCAAATTCGATACCGCTTTGTACACCATCACCGTTTATAACGTGCTCGTCACGTTTCTGTTCACGGCGGTCATGTGGGTGGACGCGGCGTTTTTCGACGGGCCGAACTTTCTGAACATGTATCAATTTATGCCGGGATGGGTTGCGATCGCCGCGTTCGCGGCATCGGCAGGCGCCTTTATCCTCGCTTTGGTGCTGGAAAAGGTGAAGTCCTGGAAAACGTATCTATCGCTCCTTACATTCCCGATCTATTTGTTGTCATGGTGGCCGATTACGTTTTACGCGTTTTTCACCCAAAACAACAAAACGTGGAGCCATACCCAGCATACGCGCGTCGTTCGCCTGGAAGAAGTGCAAAGCAAACAGGCTTCCTAATCTTCCCGAACCGTTCGCGCAGCGCCGCTTAAGCGTATGGCGCTTTGCGGCAGGGCTTGACATCATATGGTGAGCATGATATATTAATTCAGTACTTTATTTCTATGAAGCAGAAGCACCCGCTTCTCACCTGACCGACTCGCGTTGGCTGGTCCGAAATCCATGATATGTAATGGGAATTGTTTCATTATGTGATGGCAATAGGGATGTGGGTTCTTCGCGGGCTCACATCTTTTTTTATTGAGTATAGTGGGAAATTTAATGGAGGTGGCGGGTTATCAGCAAGGATCATTTGATTAACGAGGAGATACGGGCGAAGGAAGTGCGGCTTGTCGGAGCGGATGGCGAACAAATCGGAATTAAGCCCTTCCGCGAAGCGTTGCAAATGGCTTATGACTTGAATTTGGATTTGGTGAACGTGGCGCCTGCGGCAAAGCCTCCGGTTTGCCGGATCATGGATTACGGGAAGTTCCGCTACGAACAGCAAAAGAAAGAAAAAGAAGCTCGTAAAAATCAAAAAGTCGTCGATATTAAAGAAGTATGGTTTCGAGCCAATATCGAGGAGCATGATTTCCAAACAAAGCTTCGCAATGTGGTTAAGTTTCTGAAAGACGGCGATAAAGTGAAATGTTCGGTTCGCTTCCGCGGCCGGGAAATCACTCATGCCGACATCGGCAAAAAAGTATTGGACCGCGTGCTCCAGGAAACGCAGGAGCTTTGCACGGTCGAGCGGGTGCCGAAGCTTGAGGGACGCAGCATGATTATGATTTTGGCGCCTAAAACGTCATAATATTGATGTTGGCGAACTTACTATTCGAGGAGGAAATACAATGCCTAAAATGAAAACGCACAGCAGCCTGAAAGGCCGCTTTAAAATTACAGGTACGGGTAAAGTGAAAAGACATAAAGCGTACAGAAACCACCTGTTGTCCGGTAAATCGAACCGTCAAAAACGCGTGCTCTGCACGCAACCGGTTATGGCTCCAGGCGATGTGAAACGTTTGAAGCAAGGCTTGGCGAACTTGAAATAATACACTAAAAATATTGGGAGGTACTTCAAAATGGCAAGAGTAAAAGGCGGATTTGTAACGCGTCGTCGTCATAAAAAATATTTGAAGCTTGCTAAAGGCTACTTTGGCTCCAAACATAGAATTTTCAAAACTGCAAAAGAACAAGTCAACAAATCGTTGCTGTATGCATACCGCGATCGCCGCAACAAAAAACGCGATTTCCGCAAATTGTGGATCGTGCGCATCAACGCGGCCGCTCGCATGAACGGTTTGTCCTACAGCAAATTAATGCATGGCTTGAAACTGGCCGGCGTGAATATCAACCGCAAAATGTTGGCCGACTTGGCAGTAAACGACATCAACGCGTTCAATTCTTTGGCCGGCGTAGCCAAAGAAAAAATCAACGCCTAATATCGCTGCGCCTTCCGAAGGCGCGGGTAGAAGCGCGAATAGCCGTCACTTGGAATGCCCGATGAGCGCAACGCTCGATCGGCGGCATGTCCTTGGTGACGGTTTTTTTGTGTCGAATTGCGCGTTGCGGGCAAGGACGCTATGTGATACGATGGAAATGAAGAAGAGCCGGCGGCAACCGGCTCCGGCGTATAATAGCCGCCTATAGGCGGGGTTTCAAGGAATCAGCTTTAAAGAGTAGGCCGCTACCCTTCTGACGAGGGCGGCCTATTTCTTTTTGCCGAAATGAGCAAGCAGCGTCACGACCAGAGTCAACAACGCAAATATCCACAGTCCGAATTGGAACATGACGGATAATGCTTCATATGTGCTCATTAAGGCATCCCCCCCATCGAAGAAATCGTACTTCGAAGCCGCAGAGTTCAGCCGCTTGCCCCCTCAAAACCGTCCTATTATACGTAGAGATATTGTACCACATTTTTACAGATTTTCCTACTCAAAATGAAAGCCTTCCCATATCTTTTTTCCGCCGGTTGGACAACGACACAAGCATTGCTATTAAAAAAGAATAGATTATAGAGAATACAAATCGAAGGAGGGAACGAAGCATGAAAAACTCCGTGACGAAAAGTCAGGCGCAGAAATTGCTGGGCAAACAGATTTACGCGGTCCGCAAAGACGGTACGGTAGTATCGGGCAAATTGGTTCGCATATCCGGCAATCAACTGATACTGCAAAAAAAATCAGATAAAAAAGCACAGACTAAAGCGATTATTCCGCTCGTATTATTCGATTTATTGGCGATCGGCACCGGTCCGTACGGATACGGCTATCCTTATGGAGGATATTACGGCGGCTATCCGTTCATATGGTAATCCGGGGTTGACAACGATTTATTCATTTCGAAACAATAGGTTTCCGGCATATAGCGAACCGTTCGGTATCCTAGCCGTTCATAGAAATGCAGCGCATACGTATTGCGAATGTCGACTAACAGCTTGGCCCGCTCGCATCCGCGCTTTTTGGCGGCGGATTCGCAGCGGGCCATTAACTTTGTGCCGTAGCCTTTGCCGCGGTAGGAACTGTCGATTGCGAGCATATCTACGTACAACAGCGCGCCGTGAACCATAAAATGAACGAAACCGAACGGTTCGCCGTTCTCCTCGTCTGCGGCAACATAGGTGATTCCGTTTTTCAGGCGCATCGGCATTTCCTTCCTTAATTGCTCGTCTGTGTATTGAAAATGGGAAAGCGGCAACAATTCGCGTTGAATTAAGCGGATAATGGCGGGGTCGTCGAGGCGCGGCCTCCGTATACGAATCATGTTATGCCTCCTGTTCGTGCGGTTCTGGGGTATTGTATTTTATGCACGAACGCGCGCTTCGGAACCTTTTTTACGATTGCTATTGACTAATGGTAGGACTAGGAATATAATATTCCTTAACATTTGAAACATACTGCAATCGGCAATGAAGAGGACGAAGCGATAAGGGCCCTTATGCTCAGAGAGTGTGCGGATTAGCTGCAACCGCCACCTTAATCCCTTATAGGCGAGCTCACCTCGGAGCTGTTTCCCTGAAAAATCAGGCTAGCATGATCTATTAGGGGAAATCGTCGGGCGTACGTTATACGTCAGGGTATGATGCGAATCGTACTCGGCAAGGTCGGCCATTGCGAAGTGGTCGGCAAATTTGGGTGGTACCACGGAAGCGACAACCTTTCGTCCCTCGGCACAGTCTATGTGCGAGGACGAAAGGTTTTTTTATTTTACAGGAAGTTCAAAAACTTTGAGGAGGAAAGCCAATGAACGCACATCAAGCAACAACAATGCGGTCAAAAGAACAATTACGTGAAAAATGGATGAAGCCGGAAGTCATCACAGGTTCGGAAATTTTGCTTCGCAGTCTGCTGTTGGAAGGTGTCGAATGTGTGTTCGGTTATCCCGGCGGGGCAGTATTGTATATTTACGATGCGATGCACGGCTTTACGGATTTCAACCACATTTTGACACGCCATGAACAAGGCGCCATTCATGCGGCGGACGGTTATGCGCGGGCCAGCGGCAAAGTCGGCGTCTGCATTGCGACGAGCGGTCCGGGCGCGACGAATTTGGTAACGGGAATCGCAACGGCATATATGGATTCGGTGCCGCTGGTCGTCATTACCGGGAACGTCGCGACGACGGCGATCGGCACGGATGCGTTCCAGGAAGCGGATATTACCGGCATTACGATGCCGATTACGAAGCACAGCTACTTGGTTCGCAATGTCGAAGATTTGCCGCGCGTCATTCACGAAGCGTTCCACATCGCATCGACCGGCCGCAAAGGTCCGGTATTAATCGACATTCCGAAGGACGTTTCGGCGCAGACGACGCTGTTCAAACCGGTCACGGAAGTGAACATTCGCGGGTACAACCCGACGGTTCAGCCGAACAAGCTGCAAACCGACAAGATGATCAAGGCGATCGAAGAGGCGGAACGGCCGATCGTGCTGGCCGGCGGCGGAGTCGTTTATTCCGGCGGACACGATGAGCTGTACGAGTTTATTACGAAAACGCAAATTCCGGTCACGACGACGCTGCTCGGATTGGGAGGATTCCCGAGCGGGCACGAGCTATGGATGGGCATGCCGGGCATGCACGGCACGTACACGGCGAACTTTGCCATCCAGCAAGCCGATTTGCTGATCAATATCGGGGCCCGCTTCGACGACCGGGTAACGATGAAGCTGGAAGGCTTCGCGCCGAACGCGAAAATCGTGCACATCGACATCGATCCGGCCGAAATCGGCAAAAACGTCAAGACGGACATTCCGATCGTGGGCGACGTCAAATCGGTGCTGCAAGTATTGAATAAAGACGCCAAGAGAACGGACAAAGCGGATGCCTGGCGCGCGCAAATCGCCCGTTGGAAACAGGAAATGCCGCTCAAATACGTCGATTCCGACAAGGAATTGAAGCCGCAATGGGTCATCGAAATGATCCACGAGACGACCAAAGGCGACGCGATCGTCACGACAGACGTCGGGCAGCATCAAATGTGGGCGGCGCAATATTATAAATTCAACCAACCGCGCTCCTGGATCACCTCCGGCGGTTTGGGCACGATGGGATTCGGCTTCCCTTCGGCGATCGGCGCGCAGCAAGCTCATCCGGACCGGCTCGTCGTTTCGATCAACGGGGACGGCGGCATGCAGATGTGCGCGCAGGAACTGGCCATTTGCGCCATTAACAATATTCCGGTCAAAGTCGCGATCATCAACAATCAAGTGCTGGGCATGGTTCGGCAATGGCAGGAAATCATTTACGACAATCGCTACAGCCATATCGACTTGGCCGGCAGCCCGAATTTCGTCAAGCTGGCCGAAGCCTACGGTGTGAAAGGATTGCGCGCGACGAACAAGGAAGAAGCGCTCAGCGCATGGCGCGAAGCGATCGAAACGCCGGGTCCGGTCGTGGTGGAATTCGTCGTACGCAAAGAGGAGAACGTCTACCCGATGGTTACGCAAGGTTCGACCATCGATCAAATGATATTGGGGGATTCGTAAATGACTGCGACAAAACATACGCTAGCCGTTATCGTCAACGATCAGCCGGGCGTGCTGCAGCGCGTGTCGGGGTTGTTCGGACGCCGCGGTTTTAATATCGAGAGCATTACGGTCGGGCCGTCGGAAGAAGAAGGATTGTCCAGAATGGTCATCGTCACTTCCGGCGACGACAACACGCTGGAGCAAATCGAGAAGCAATTGTATAAGCTGATCGATGTCATCAAGGTCATCGATTTGGGAGCCAAACCGATGGTCGGACGCGAGCTTGCGCTTCTGAAAGTGAAAGCCGAGCCAAGCATGCGTCCGGAAATTATGGGCGTCGTCGAGACGTTCCGCGCCGCGGTGGTCGATATCGGGACGCATAGCATGATCGTGCAAGTCGTCGGCGATTCGGATAAAATCGACGCCATGATCGAATTGATGAAGCCTTACGGCATTCGCGAGTTGAGCCGTACCGGCGTCACGGCGATGATTCGCGGCAACGCGCAATAACAAAGGAATCAAATGCCCGCTTAAGCGGGTGTTTGAGAGGATGTGCGGATTGCGTACTGCGGACGTCCTTTGAAACACCCGCTTTAAGAAGGGGCTTATATTTTAAAGGAGGAACGAATACAATGGCAGTAACAATGTACTATGAAAACGATGCAGATTTAGGTGCTCTTAAAGGAAAAACGATTGCGGTTATCGGGTACGGCAGCCAAGGTCACGCCCAAGCGCAAAACTTGCGCGACAGCGGCTTGAAAGTCATTATCGGTTTGCGCGAAGGGAAATCCGCCGACAAAGCCCGCAACGACGGGTTCGAAGTGGTATCCGTTGCGGAAGCGACAAGCCGCGCCGATGTGGTTCAAATTTTGATGCCGGACGAAACGCAAGCGAGCGTATATAAAAACGAGATCGAACCGAACTTGAAAAAAGGCGCGGCACTCATGTTCTCCCACGGGTTTAACGTGCATTTCGGCCAAATCGTCGCTTCCAAGGACAACGATGTATTGCTCGTCGCTCCGAAATCGCCGGGCCATCTTGTACGCCGCACTTATGTAGAAGGTTTTGGCGTACCGGGCTTGATCGCCATCGAACAAGACGCGACAGGCAATGCGAAAGCGATCGGCCTCGCTTATGCGAAAGGGATCGGCTGCACGCGTGCCGGCGTCATCGAGACATCGTTCCGCGAAGAGACGGAAACGGATTTGTTCGGAGAGCAAGCGGTATTGTGCGGCGGCGTGAGCGCGTTGATCAAAGCGGGCTTCGAAACGTTGACCGAAGCGGGATACGCGCCGGAAATGGCTTACTTCGAATGCTTGCATGAATTGAAGCTGATCGTCGACCTGATCTATGAAGGCGGTTTGGCGACGATGCGCGACTCCATCAGCAATACGGCGGAATACGGCGACTACGTTACAGGCCCTCGCATCGTAACGGAAGAAACGAAGAAAGCGATGAAAGAAGTATTGGCCGATATTCAACAAGGCAAATTCGCTCGCGACTTTATTCTTGAAAATCAATCGAACCGCGCCTTCCTGACGGCTACCCGCCGCAATGAAGCGAATCATCCGATTGAAGTGGTTGGCGGACAATTGCGCGAATTGATGCACTGGATTAAGAAGTAATCATTGCTTATATCGATGCGTTGAACCGGCGGATCGAGAAGCGGGAAACGATAACGCCCGGAGGGGCAACGTAATGTTATGTTAATACGAAGATAATTTGAGGAAATCGGTGGTTTCGGCCACCGGTTTTTTTTGTGTTCCAGCGGTGCGTGGAAGAGTGCCCGCGGGTTCATGCTGTACATAATACAACATTTCCTCGACTCTCCATACTCAAGTGGTCCCCATCTTGTAATATATACAGCATCATGGCGTCATAACGGGTCATTTTGGCCATGTACTTACAATTAGGCTGTACATTGTGCAACATAAGGCTCTATTCCTTCCTTTTTACCCTCCGTATGATGTATTTCGTGCAACTTAGGTGTAGACCGTCCCAGAAGATTGTTCGCCCGCCGCGAAGTTCGCCGATAGAGATTTCTCATGCGTTGCTTCAGGCTGCAATGGTTCCAACGAACCTAAGGGAAGATATTTTGCCGGATCGGGCAGGTCCTAAGTGTTGGTTTCGAAACGATGCGGGCAGCGGAAATTGTCAATTGCGAAAGAACGGTGGCGGCCGGGAGAGCAAGATGGTTCCCTCGGCTTATTTGCGTGCCGTCATAGCAGTATTTGCTGGATGATGAGAACCTTTGTCGAAGTAAAAATAGTTAAGTTAGTAGTCAAAATATTGTATAGGTCGGGCATTGATTTTGTATTAAGATCGGAACGTAAAAAGTTGAAAAAAGGGGTGGTATTGGAAGGCTAGCCAAAAAATTATCGAATAACGATCATACCAAGAGGATGAGAAGAGGAGCCCGCGGAGGCGGCGGCTTGCATGGGGCTTCCCTCTTCCGGGAAAGGACGGATGGAATTGAAAAGCAATGGGAAAAGAGCAAAGTTCTCCGTTATACTTACGGCAATGCTGATGCTGACCTTGGCCGTACCGTGGTCGTCCGCTTTCGCCGCCCAAGATGAGGAGGCGAATCCGGCGAAAGCGGCGGTCGGCGCCACGCCGGCGAATCCCTATCATGTTACTTTCGAGGACGGGAATAACGGGGATTGGAAAGCGGGCGACGGAACCGTTACGCTTAACGTCAAAGACGGCGCGTTGAACGTGGACAATAGAGGAAGAACCGCCATTTACGACAACCAGGCGCCGTCTGTCAAGAACGGCTACTTATCCATGAAAGTTCGGTTTGAAAGCGAGCCGAAGCAATTCGGCATTCTGTTCCGCTATATCGACAAAAACAATTACGCCGGCTTGATTCAAGACGGGCAGAACAATTGGTTATATTATACGATGATCAACGGTCAAGAAGGGTACGGCGGCATTGCGACGAAACCGTACAATCTTGCGGCGGGCCAAACCTATCATTTCGAGGTGACGTTCGACGACGGCAATGCGGCGTTGAAAATTGACGGCAACGAGTTGTTCAGCGGCTCGATCGGCGCGCTGCCTGTCCAAAACGGGAAAATCGGAATGCGATCGTGGTTCGCGAACAAAAGTTGGAACATCGAGGAAGTCACGTACTATGGATTGGACGGAGGCTCGGAACCGAATCCGGACGCCGAGATCATCGAACTGACATCCTCGTCGGGAGCCGTGTCGGCATTCGTGGACAATACGTTTCCGCGCGTAGACCATTACGTGCTCAGAGCGGAAGGTGAAGACGATGTAGAGGTGTATGCGCAAGAGGATCCGGGCTATTCGCTCCGGTAGGTCCGGATACGGCGAAGTATGCGATGATGGTTGACGAGATCGTCAAGTTGACGGTGTTGGTCAAAGCGGAGAACGACGGCCTCGATTTGCGGGTGACCGAGATTGAGGAGTCGAACGGCTTTCAATTGAAGTCGTTGGAATTCCCGGACCACAGCCTCGTTTCGATCCGTTCCACCCAGCCGAAAGCGCAGGAAACCGCCGCTTGGATTACCGGGGGCTGGAATACGATTAACGAAGAGTATAACGATTTGAACAATAACGCCGCGAACGTGAACGGCGGGCGCACATACGCATTCCTTAGTACCGACCGCATGGCGGCGACATTGCTCAGCAACTCGGTCAACGGCAACGATAAAGTCCGCGTCAAAGTCGCGGATCATGCAAGCGGTTACAAAAAAGCCGAGCTATGGAGCGGTGCGTGGACGTATCGCGAAAGCGCGGCGGTGGAACCGGAGCAACTGCCGTTATGGGCGAAAGTCGTCTTTGCCGGAGATGAAAACGCGGACGGCGCCATCGATTGGCAAGACGGGGCGGTCGCATTCCGCAAAGCGGCGGAAGCGAAGGACGAGGCGACAGGCCAATACGCCATGGCTCCTTACGGTCACGAGATGATCCGCGACAACATTTCGTATATCAGCATGAATATCGGTTCTACGACGACGATGCCGTTTCTGCGCGCCTTCGACAATGCGAAGAAAATATCGAATTTGACGGACGGATTCGGGCAAATCGTGCTGTTTAAAGGATATCAGGCGGAAGGACACGACGATTCCCATCCGGATTACGGCGGCCATATCGGCATTCGCCAAGGCGGGGCGAAGGATTTCAATTATGTGTTGAGCGAAGGGAAAAAATATAACATTAAAGGCGGCGTCCACATTAACGCCACCGAATATATGCTTGACGCATTCGAACTGAAATATGACAATTTGAATCAGCCGCTCGGCAAAGGATGGGGCTGGCTCGACCAAGCCTATTACGTCGATCAGCGCAAAGATATCGAATCCGGCGAGTTGAAACGCCGCTTGGATATGCTGAAAGCCGATACGGGCGACAATTTGTCGTTCGTGTACGTGGACGTCTATTCGGGAGCGGGTTGGAATGCGAAAAAGATGGGCGAATATATTAACGCCAACGGCTGGATGCTTGGAACGGAATTTGCCGGACCGTTATTCGAACAAGCGGCTTGGGTTCACTGGGGAACCGATCCCGGATATCCGAACCAAGGCAACAGCAGCAAAATCATTCGTTTCATTCGCAATCATGTAATGGACGGCTTCATGAGCGATCCGCTCTTGAAAGGCAATAAGCAGGTCGGCGTCGGTTATTGGCAGAAGCAATCGGATTTTTACAGCTATAACCGGACGACGGAAGCGTTCTTCAATCATAATTTGCCGACGAAATATATGCAGCATTTCCCGATCGTGAAATGGACGGACAACCGGATTGATTTCGAAGGAAACGTCTATGTGGAGCGCGGGCAAGACGGCAAAATCCATCTGTATAAAGACGATCGTCAAATTGCTGTCATGAGCGACGACAGCGGAATTGCGGCCAGCACGGTCTTCGTTCCTTGGAATCCGCAAACCGAAGAGAAAATCTATCATTGGAATCCCGCCGGCGGGCAGACGACTTGGGACGTACCGCAATCCTGGAGCGGCGTCGCGGCGGCGAAGTTGTACAAATTGACGGATACGGGGCGCGAATTTGTAAGCGATGTCGCCATATCTTCCGGCAAAGCAACGCTTAACGCGGAGGCGCGCACCGGTTACGTTCTGTATAAGCAAGACCCGGGCGAGCAGGCGGAGACGGTTTGGGGCGAAGGCGGGCATGTGAAAGATCCGGGTTTTGACAGCCATACGTTTAACGAGTGGAGTAAATCGTCGAGCTCCGGAGATGCGAACCATATTGCGATGACGGTAGACGGCAACGGCGACGGGCAGTTGCAAATCAAAGGTTCGGGCGATGCAACCGTATCGCAGCCATTGACGGGGCTGACGCCAGGAAAGTATTATACGGCATCGGTATGGGGCAAAGTGGACGGCGTGCGCAAAACGAGCATTACGGTGCAGCAGGGAGAAGACAAGGCGACCAACTGGATGGACAACACGAGCCATCAATATTTGGCGCAGCAGCATAAGTATGTGAGCACCCATTTTCAACGCATCAAGGTGACGTTCCAAGCGAAGAGCGACATCGCGACGCTGCTTCTGCAGGCGGAAGCGGGCGACGCTACGGTCACGCTGGACGACGTGCGCGTATGGGAGAATCCGTCGCATACCGCTCCGGCGGGAGCGGTATTGTACGAAGACTTTGAGAATGTGGACGAAGGGTGGGGACCGTTCGTTTACTCCAAACTGGGTCCGGTGCGCACCCATTTGGTAGAGAGCAACGGCAATCAATATATGTCCTATGTGCTGGAAGGCCGTTATTCCTTAAAAACGAACGAGAGCGGCACCGGCGAATGGCTGCGGACGCTGCCGCAAACGCTGCGGCTGGAAGCGAACACGACATACCGGTTGACGATGGATTACAATGCCGAGACGAAAGATATGTACAGCGTTGCCGTTCGGGTCAAAGAAGGAAGTGCGGTGCGTGATTTGACGCAGACGACTTTGGACGCCGGCAAGGGCAAGCTGGATGTTACGTTTACGACGGATGAAGGCAAAGAACCTTACTTGGCCATTATTAAAAATTTCACGAATAACAACGCCGAATTGACCGGCACGCTAGTCGTAGACAATATCCGCGTTGTAAAAGGCGGCGGTGCCAACATCGCTCCGGTTGTGAAGGAAGAGATCGCGGATCGCACGATTGCGCTCGGCAGCGGCAATGTAGCGATCGATATTAGCGGAACGTTCCATGACGAAGACGGAGACGCATTAACGTATGCCGCCGCTTCCAGCGATGAGACGAAGATTGCCGTCTCGGTGGAAGGCGAAGCCGTCGTGCTGCGGCCGGTGGCTGCAGGTAGGGCGATAATCACGGTAACGGCCGACGACGGCGGCGGCGGAACGGCCAGCGCCGAGTTTCAAGCAACGGTGACGGCAACGAGCGATCCTGCGGCGACGTTAACCGGTCCGGGCACAGTCCAGGCCGGGCAGCCATTCGCGGTGACGTACGGATTGGCCAATGTTTCTCAGCATGTTTACGCTCAGGATATTACCATTCGTTACGACAGCGGGCGATTGGAGTTCGATTCCGCGGCTTCGCTGCGTGACGGCATGGAAGTGATCGAAACTGCCGCGAAGCCCGGGGAAGTTCGTCTGATCGCGGTAAGCCTCGGTCCGGATCATGCGGTAGTCGGCGGGGATGTGCTGGAATTGCGATGGAAAGCGAAACCTTTATCCGAACCTGCGACGGGAACGATTGAAGTAGCGCAAGCCGTTATTGCCGATGAGAAGGGCAATGAAACGACAATCGAGGGCACGCAGCATGCCGTTCGGATTACCGTGACGGATAAGCGCGCGCTGAGCGCGTTGATTGCGGAAGCGCAATCCGTGCATGACGCCGCGGAGGAAGGAACCGGAGTAGGACAATACCCGGCCGGATCCAAGGCGATACTGCAGTCGGCGATCGACGCGGCTAAGGCGGTTGCCGATCGCGCCGAAGCGTCGCAAGAAGAGATCGACGCGGCGGAAGCGGCGCTGCGCGCGGCGTTGAACGCATTTAAAGAATCCGTCCATAGCGGCGTTCCGGGCGATTTGAACGGCGACGGCAAAGTAAGCATCGGCGATTTGGCGATCGTGGCGGCCCATTACGGCAAAACGTCGAGCAGTCCGGATTGGAACATCGCGAAGAAAGCGGATATGAACGGCGATGGAAAAATCGACATCGACGATTTGGCGGCAGTGGCCAAATTGATCCTTCAATAGCGCGGCAATAAAATATAAAGCGGTTGGGCAGAGCTTGGAACTGTCCAGCCGTTTTTCGCTATACTTGGCGAACCCTCGTCTTGGGATCGTTTGGGGCGGAATTTCTGCATAATGAGTCAATTTCAAATACCGCAGCGGCTGACGACCCGTCGGGCGGGGGGCTAACGAAACGTATACACGCTATTAGCCTGTAAATTGCCTTGTTGCCGGTGTAACGAAACGAAAACACGCTAATGAGGGGGAAAAAGCGATAAAACGGCCGATTTCCAAGGAATAACAATACGTACTTTCGTTAGGAAGGGAACCACTTCATTTTGAGCCCAATAAGGATTGCCAGTTTCGTTTACAGCCAAACAAGAGCGCCGCGCGAATCGCCTTCGAAATGTAGGGAAACATCTCCTTCTATATGCGCATTAAAGCCGTTATATCAATGGTTGCGAATGATGAAATTGACTCTTTTCGCAGGCTTTTTGCCTCATTTCCTGTTTCACAGGGCAAATATTCCATGAAATCGAATCCGCAGCCTTTCTCGATGCCGCGCCAGTGGTTACAATCGCAATTTTCTCCTACGTAGCGAGTCTTTTCTATCCCTTTTGTCGATATCCCTCTCGATCAGAAAGCCTGTTTCTTGCCGCCTAGCAGCGTTGTTCTCGTTACGGGTTGCCGCAGATATGATACCCGTTTTCCGTTCCGCTTCCCAGCAGCCATACGATGTTTGCCGCTATCCTGAGCGAACGGAATTTCGATAGAAGGGGGAATAAGTAGAAACCCGGCGCCTAGGAAGCCGTTGTTTTCGCGCCCCGCATCAGCCATATCGACAGCGCCGCGACGGAAGCGAGCACCGTTATGCCGACGGCGACGATGGCGGCCGGAACGGTGAGCATATCCGTCAGTACGCCGCCAACGAGCGGCCCGATAATCATGCCGACCGCATGAAACATATTAAAGAGCGAGTAGGCGACGCCGTACGAGCCGCTGCCGTCCCGGTCGACGATTTGGCCCAGCGTCGGCAATGTCGGGGACAAAGCGAATCCGACGCTGCCGCCGGCCAGCAGACCGGCGATCGCGACTTGCCATATGTTCTGCGAGACGACGATCAGCGGCATCGTAACCGCCAGGCAGCCTAGGCCGATAAGCATCAAGATGCGCGGATTGTACCGATCCGCCAGCGAACCGGACACAGGCGCGACGACGCCGTATGCCAGCGTCATCGCCCCGAACAGCAACCCGAGCGCCAGCGGCGAAAGCAGCAAATGCTCCGTCAGAAAGACGGGCAATGTCGGTTCCATCAACGTTAAGCATGATTCCGCGAGCAGAATGACGATCGCGATATATAATACGGAACGGTTGCGCAGCAAGGAGAATAGGCTGGTTTGTTCGCTTGCCGCCCGTTTCCCTTCTTGTAACAAGAATAACACGAGTACAAAGTTCAACAGCGTTAAACCGGCCGCCGTCACGAACGGCGTCATATGTCCGCCGGCTTCAAACAACCAGCCGCCGACCGGCGCCCCAAGGAGCGAGCCTGTCGAGATGCCCGTCAGCGCGAAACCCATCACTTTGCCGCGCGACGCCTGGGGGAACAGGTCTGCGACGAGCGCGAGCGCCGCCGTCCACGTTGCCGCCGCGGCGATCCCTTGGATGAAGCGGGCCGCGATAAGCATGAACATCGACCCGGCGAACATAAACAATACCGTCGACAGCGCAAGTCCGATTAAACCGAGCAGCAGCGGCTTCCGTCTGCCGATCCGGTCGGATAATTTGCCGAAAAACGGCGTAGCCGCAAGCATCGCGACGGCATAGCTGCCGAATAGAACGCCCATGGCCGTAGCCGAAGGTTGAAGCAGCTCGTTGTAGTAAGGGATAATGGGGATAAGAATGCTGTATAGCAACATATCGATAAATAGAATGGATATCGTTAAAGTTAAACCGATGCGTTGCGCTTTGTTCATTTTTGGACTAACCATCATGTATTTCACCTCATATCACTGCATTGTAACATAAGAAACTATTTTTGTTTCTATAGTTTCCACACGCAAAAAAGAAGAACGGCAGAATCCCGCCCGCTGTCCCATTTACTGTTGCTTATGCGCCGGGACCAAGCCGTATAGCAGCACGTCAACGATCGCATGCAAAGCCTCTTGCGCGGAAATGTTGTTTTCCATGTAAAATTTCTGGTCCAGCGTCGAATTGGCCGCATCGATGAACAGCTTCATAATTAAAGACACATTCATATCTTGGATGATCCCATCGCGAATCCCTTGTTCGATTAGCGCGCGCAACGTTCGCCAATCGTCCTTGAGGGCCGAGTCGACCTTGCTCCATTGTTCCGGATAATAGCGCTTCATTTGCTCCAATATGCGCAGATCCAACAATTCGTTGTGTGAAGGGACGACAGTGAAGACCCTTCTGATTTTATCGAGCAGCGTTAACGAGTCGTCTTGCAAAATCCGTTCCGTCTGCTCGTCGGATTCTTGAAACGATTGATCGATGATCGCCTCCAATATTTCCACTTTGGAAGAGTAATGCTCATACAAAGTGCGTTTGCTGATGCCCAATCGTTTCGCTAAATGATCCATCGTGAACTTCATGCCATGGCTTTGAATTTCCTCGACAAACGCTTTTTTGATACGTTCTTTCATGAACAATCCTCCTCATATAGTATTTCTTGAAGGCAGTTTTGAGTTTACTTCCAGTCCCCTAGGGGACTGGCGGCCGCCTTCAAAATTTCCAGTTGATCTTTGAAAAATAAATTTGGGACTGGACTTTCCGGA